>CANJYE010000010.1 GCA_947479055.1 Erythrobacteraceae bacterium | reverse complement strand
GCGATCGCGGGAAAAATGGCTTGATCCGGCGCATCTGCACCTCGCTCAGCATAAACAGATCGTCCACAAGCAGCACCTCCTGGTGCCACCATTGAATCAACCCTCAGCCCATCATGCAAGCAATTTAACAGGTCCTGACCCTAGAAGCACCGGCGGCTCAGAACAAATCGCCCTGCCCGGATTTGGTCGAATCGCGAGGAACGGAGGCCCGGACCGGACGAGCGCCCCCCTGCGTGACGTCCAGCGTGCCATCGCGGAACTTGAGCGTCAAAGCCGGTTCCTTCGCCGCGCCTGCGCGGGTGGTCAGCGTGCGTCCGGTAGCGTCCATCACCCGGACATAGCCGCGTTCCAGCGGGCGATCGGGGTGGAACTGGTCGGCCAGCCGGGCCAGCGCGGTCAACCGCTCGCGCTGGGTGGCAAGGCGCTGGGTCACCAGCGCGGGCGCGAGCCGCACGGCCGCCAGCCGGTCCTTCGCCCGGTCAAGCCGGGCCGCCAGCAGCGGGGCCGACAACCGCGCTGCATCGGCCTGAAGCGCGCGGGCCGCGCGGGCCGCGTTGTCGGCCAGGCCCCGGCGCAGGCGCTCGGCCAGATCATCCAGCCGCTGGGCCTGCGGCTGCAACAGCTGTTCGGGCCGTGGTAGGCGCTGCGCCCGCGCTTCCAGCCGCTCGCGCCCGAGCATCACCGGGCGCAGCACGCTGCGGCGGTTGCGCAAGGTCAGTTCGCCAAGGAAACTGGCGAGATCAGCCAGCACCGGCACTGCCATTTCCGCCGCCGCCGTGGGGGTTGGCGCCCGCCGGTCGGCAGCGAAATCTGCCAGCGTGGTGTCGGTTTCATGCCCGACCGCCGAAATCACCGGGATGGTCGATTCGGCGATCGCACGAACGACCACTTCCTCGTTGAAGCTCCAAAGATCCTCGATCGAGCCACCGCCGCGCGCGACGATCACCAGATCGGGGCGCGGCACCGGGCCGCCGGGCGCAATTGCCGAAAAGCCGCGCACCGCCGCCGCCACCTGCTCGGCCGACCCCTGTCCCTGCACCAGCACCGGCCAGACCAGCACATGGCTGGGGAAACGGTCGGCCAGGCGGTGGAGGATGTCGCGGATCACCGCGCCGGTGGGGGAGGTCACCACTCCGATCACGCCCGGCAGATAGGGCAGCGCCCGCTTGCGTGCTGGGGCGAACAGCCCTTCCGCTTCCAGCCGGGCCTTGGTCTTTTCCAGCAGGGCGAGCAGCGCGCCTTCACCCGCGATCTCCATCCGCTCGATCACGATCTGGTAGGAGGAGCGCCCGGGATAGGTGGTGAGCTTGCCGCTGGCGACCACTTCCAGCCCGTCTTCCGGACGGAATCCCAGCCGGTCGACCTGTCCGCGCCACATGATCCCGTCGATCCGGGCCTTGTCGTCCTTGAGGCTGAGGTAGAGATGGCCCGAAGCCGCCCGCTTCACCCCCGAAAGCTCGCCGCGCAGCCGGACGAAGCCGAACCGGTCCTCGACCGTGCGCTTCAGCAGCGCGGCAATTTCGCTGATCGAAAGCGGTGCGGCGTTGTCGCCGGGCATGGCTTTCGCTACCAGCGCGCCATTCCCTCCGTCGGGGGCGCTATCGTCGGAAAGGCTATCGGGCATGAACATCCTCTTGGTGGGATCGGGCGGACGCGAACATGCGCTCGCCTGGAAGCTGGCGCAATCCCGGCTGATCACGCACGAAGGGGGCACCCTATACGCCGCGCCCGGCAATCCGGGTATTGCCAAACTTGCGCAGGTGGTCACGCTGGACACGGCCGATCATGCCGGCGTGGCGGCATTCTGCCTCGAACACCGCATCGGCCTGGTGGTGGTCGGCCCGGAAGCGCCGCTGGTCGATGGACTAGCCGATGCCCTGCGGGCCGAATTCATCCCCGTATTCGGCCCCTCTGCCTCCGCCGCCCGGCTGGAAGGGAGCAAGGGCTTCACCAAGGATCTGTGCGAGCGGGCCGGCATTCCCACCGCCGGTTACGTCCGCACCCGCTCGCTGGCCGACGCCGAAGCCGCGCTGGGCCGGTTCCAGCCGCCCTATGTCCTGAAGGCTGATGGCCTTGCCGCCGGCAAGGGCGTGGTGATCGCCGCCACCCTGTCCGAGGCACAGGACGCGCTGGCCGAGATGTTCGACGGCCGCTTCGGGGAAGCCGGGGCGGAAGTGGTGATCGAGGAATTCATGGTAGGCGAGGAAGCCAGCTTCTTCGCGCTGACCGATGGCGCCACCATCGTCCCGTTCGGCTCAGCCCAGGATCACAAGCGCGTCGGCGAAGGTGATACCGGCCCCAACACCGGCGGAATGGGTGCCTACAGCCCGGCCCCAGTGCTCGACCCGATACTGGAAGGCGAAGTGATGGAAAAGATCATCGCCCCCACCGTCAAGACCATGGCGGATGAAGGCAATTCCTATTCGGGCGTGCTGTTCGCCGGGCTGATGCTGACTGCGCAAGGCCCCAAGCTGATCGAATACAACTGCCGCTTCGGCGATCCGGAATGCCAGGTGCTGATGATGCGGATGGAAAGCGACCTTGGAGAATTGCTGCTGGCCTGCGCCGACAACCGGCTGGCCACCTGCGAGCCGCCGCACTTTGCCCATGATACCGCGCTGACAGTGGTGATGGCGGCAAAGGGCTATCCCTCCACTCCGCAGAAAGGCGGCGCGATCGGCGGGATCGAGGAGGCCGAACAAGGCGGCATCCATGTCTTCCACGCGGGTACTGCGCGGGCAGCGGACGGGTCGCTGGTGGCCAGTGGCGGGCGCGTGCTCAACGTCACCGCGCGCGGGGGCAATGTGACCGAAGCCCAGGCCGCCGCCTATCGCGCGGTCGATGCGCTGGATTTCCCTGACGGCTTCTGCCGCCGCGACATCGGCTGGCGCGAAGTGGCGCGGGAGGCCAAGACCTAGCCCAGCCGCGCTTTCACCAGTTCGGCCAGGTCAGCCTCGGGCCTTGCGCCGTAGTGCCCGATCACTTCGGCCGCGCAGATCGCGCCCATCGTCAGGCAAGTCGTCAGGTCGCGCCCGGCGACATGGCCCGAGAGGAACCCGGCGGCGAACAGATCGCCCGCGCCGGTGGTGTCGAGCACATGGTCGACCGGCTCGGCCGGGACCGAGGCATGCTGGCCATGGGCATGGGCAGAGGCGCCCTCGGCCCCGTGGGTCGTCACCAGCACCGGCAGTTTCGGCGCGAGTTGGGCCGAGCCGGCAGCAAAATCGGCGGTGCCGGTCAGCGCGGCCAGTTCGCCCGCATTGGCGAACAGGATGTCGATATCGCCCGCCTCGATCATCGCCCTGAAATCATCGCCGTGGCGATCGATCACGAAGGCGTCGGACAGGGTGAAGGCGACCTTGCGGCCCGCCTCGCGCGCGATCCGGATGGCGCGGCGGATGGCGGCGCGCGGTTCTTCCGAATCCCACAGATAGCCTTCGCAATAGAGCACCCCGGCGGCGCGGATTGCGCCTTCGTCCAGCGCGGCTTCGGGCAGGAAGCTGGTGGCGCCGAGGAAGGTGTTCATTGTGCGCTGGCCATCGGGGCTGACGAAGATCAGGCAGCGCGCGGTCGGCGGCTCGCCCGGGCGGGGTGCGGTGGCATAATCGATCCCGGCCGCGCGGATGTCATGCGCGAAAACCTCGCCCAGCTGGTCGTCGGCAACCTGGCCGACAAAGGCGCAGGCGTTGCCCAGCGCGGCAAGCCCGGCCAGTGTGTTGGCGGATGACCCGCCGGAAATCTCGCGCGCCGGGCCCATCGCGGCGTAAAGTTCGCGCGCGCGCGCTGCATCGACCAGCGTCATCGCGCCGCGCTGCATGCCGAGCGCGGCAATCTGGGCATCTTCGCAAGGGGCCATCACATCGACGATCGCATTGCCAATCGCGAGAACATCATAACGAAGGTCGGACACGGGAATTCCTTGATGGGTTGTCATAGTTCGTCGGGGCTTAGCCGCTCCTGAGGCACGGGCCAAGCGATCCCGCGTTGACTTGGGCAGCCCGCCCCCGCAAGGCGTGGCCGATGCGCAGTAAAGCCACGCTTGCCCTGATGCTCGTACCGTTGCTGGCCGCCTGTGGCGCGTCGTCAGTCAAGCATGGCCCGCCGGTCCAGCCCCGGCCGCCTGCCCCCTCGCCTGGCTTCACCCCGCATGTCCCACCGACCGAGCCGAGCAGGCCCCGCCCCGGTTTCCGCCAGCCGCGAATCATGCACCTGCCGGGGCTGGAAGCGGTGATCGGCAGCGATGCGGGCGCGCTGACCCGCCTGTTCGGCCAGCCACGGCTTGATGTCAGGGAAGGCGATGCCCGCAAGCTCCAGTTCGGGGGCAAGCCCTGCGTGCTGGATGTCTATCTCTATCCCGATGCCCCCGGCGCCGCACCGCGCGCCAGTTATGTCGATGCGCGCAGGGCCAGCGATGGCCGCGATGTCGACCGGGCTTCCTGCGTGGCTGCGCTCAAGAAGTAGGCGCGCCGCCCTTCACACCATGAAGCTTTCACCGCAGCCGCAGGTGCCCTTGGCATTGGGGTTCTCGAACACGAAACCGGCTGTGAAATCATCCTCCTGCCAGTCCATCGTCGACCCGATCAGATAGAGCACGCTGGCCCCGTCAATGAAGAAAGTGCCGCCGGGAGTTTCGATCCGTTCGTCCAGCGGGTTGGCCGCAGTGACGTAATCGACCGAATAGGCGAGGCCCGAACAGCCCCGGCGCGGGGTGGAAAGCTTGACCCCGATCGCATCGGCGGGAGCCTTGCCCATCAGTTCGGCGATCCGTGCCTCGGCTCCGGGCGTGAGAATCACGGCGGCGGGGCGCTGGCGGGCTGCGGGGCGGGCTTTCGTGTCGGTCATCACAACATCCCCAGTTCGAGCTTGGCTTCGTCGCTCATGTTGCTCGGGTCCCACGGCGGGTCCCACACGAGGTTCACCTCGGCATCGCGCACGCCGGGCACCGCGCTGACGCGCATCTCCACTTCGCCCGGCATCGATTCGGCCACCGGGCAATGCGGCGTGGTCAGCGTCATGGTCACTTCGACCGCGCCCTCGTCGGACACCTCGACCCCGTAGATCAGGCCAAGGTCATAGATATTCACCGGTATTTCAGGATCGAAGATTTCCTTGAGCGCCTCGATCACGGCCTCATACAGATCGCCGCCCGGTTCGCCCGCGGCGGCATCGGCGGAACTGGCCGCGAGGAAGCCCTCGAGGTAATCGCGCTTGCGCTCCAGCTTTTCGCCGGGCGTCTCCGCGTCATCCACATGCGCGCGCGGCGGCACGGGGGCGCTGTCCACTTCCTCGACCACGAACCTGCGTTCCTCGCTCATCCGAAAATTCTCCTGGTTCGTTCGATCCCGCGGACCAGTGCCGCGATATCGCCGTCATCGCTGTAAATGCCGAAACTGGCCCGCGCCGTGGCCGGCACGCCCAGATGTTCCATCAAGGGCTGGGCGCAATGGTGCCCGGCCCGAATCGCGACGGCTTCCTCGTCCAATATGGTGCCGAGATCGTGGGGATGCACCCCATCCATCACGAAACTGACGATCCCGGCGGATGTCTCCGGCCCGAACAGCCGGATATCGTTCATGCCCCGCAGCGCATCGCGCGCTTGCGCCACCAGAGCGGATTCATGGGTGTGGATCGCATCAAGGCCGATCGCCGACACATAATCCACCGCCGCCGCCAGCCCGATCGCCTCGACAATCGCTGGCGTGCCCGCCTCGAACCGCGCGGGCGGGGGAGCATAGCTCGTCCGCTCGAAGGTCACCCGGTCGATCATCGCCCCGCCGCCGTGCCAGGGCGGCATCGCGGCGAGAATCTCCGCCCTGGCCCACAGCGCACCGATCCCGGTCGGGCCGTAGAGCTTGTGGCCGGAAAAAACGTAGAAATCGCAATCCAGCGCCGCGACATCGATGGCAAGGCGCGGTACCGCCTGGCAGCCGTCGAGCAACAGCTTCGCCCCCACCGCATGGGCCATGTCAGCTGCGCGGCGCGCGTCCAGCGTCGAGCCAAGCACGTTGGAAACATGCGCGAAAGCGACCAGCCTGTGCGCCGGGGTCAGCATCCGTTCCGCCGCATCGAGATCGATCCGCCCGTCATGGGTCAGCGGGCAGACGTCGATTTCCACGCCGATCCGGTCGCGCAGCAATTGCCACGGCACGATGTTGGAATGGTGTTCCAGCACTGACAGCAGGATGCGGTCGCCCGCCTTCAGTTGCGATCCGCCCCAGCTGTGGGCGACCAGGTTGATCGACTCGGTCGCGCCGCGGGTGAAGACCACCTCGTCCTCCGCGCCGCCAAGAAATTGCGCCACCCGCCGCCGCGCCGCCTCGAAGGCCAGCGTCATCTCGGCGGAACGGGCATAGACCCCGCGATGGACGGTGGCGTAATCCTTGCCCATCGCCCGCACCGTGGCATCGATCACAACTTGCGGCTTCTGCGCGGTGGCGCCGCTGTCGAGGTAATGCCAGCCACCGTCCAGGCCGGGAAATTCGGACTTGGGGGCGAGAGCCGCGCTCACAGCATGTCCCCCAGCCGCTTGAGCGCGAGGGACTGGAGCTTCTCTTCTTCGGCCGCGCCGCTGAAGGCTTCGGCGATGAAGGCCTGCAACATCAGCTTCTTGGCTTCCTCGGGCGGAAGGCCGCGCGATTCAAGGTAGAACAGGCCCATGGCGTCCAGCTCGCCAACCGCGCAGCCGTGGGCGCATTTGACGTCGTCGGCGAAGATTTCCAGTTCGGGCTTGGCATTGGCGGTAGCGGTGCGATCCAGCAGCATGGCGCGGACCGATTGTTCCGAATCGGTGCCATTGCTGCCGCGCGCCACCGCGACCTTGCCGAGATAAGTGCCGGTGGCATGGCCCGCCAGCACAGAGCGGATCACCTGCCGGCTGACCGCATCGGGCGCGGCATGGGTCACCTGCGTGACAATCTCCAGCACCTGATCGCCGCTGCCCAGCTGCGCCGCGCCCAGCGTGAACTGCGCAGCCTCACCCAGCCGCGCATCCACCGCGATCCGGCCATAGGCCCCGCCCAGATTGAGAATGCGCAGGTCGAAAATCGCGTCTGCCGCCAGCGTCACCACGAGCTGCCGCGCCACCGCGCCAGAGGCGGCGTCCTGCACGATGCTCAGCGCCTCGCTCGCTCCGGCGGGCACTGTGATTTCTTCGGGCTCGACCGGCCACACACCGGCCAAGGCCGTCAAGTCCGCGTAGCGGAAGGCCTCATCACTTTTTGTAGGCATGGAGAGGGCGGCCAGGTTCATGCCACCGCCTCGTAGCCTTCTTCTTCCAGCTGCAACGCCAGTTCCGGCCCGCCGGTCTTGATGATCCGCCCGCCAGCCAGCACATGCACGAAGTCCGGCTTCACATAGTCGAGCAGCCGCTGGTAATGGGTGATCAGCAGCACCGCCTTGTCAGGCTTGCGCATGATGGCATTGATGCCTTCGCCGCAAATCCGCAGCGCATCGATGTCGAGGCCCGAATCGGTCTCGTCCAGAATAGCGAGCGTCGGGTCGAGAATGCCCATCTGCACCATTTCCGCGCGCTTCTTCTCGCCGCCGGAAAAACCGACGTTCACCGGGCGCTTGAGCATGTCCATGTCCATGCGCAGCAGCGCGGCCTTTTCGCGTGCGAGCTTGAGGAATTCCCCGCCCGACAGCGGCGCTTGCCCGCGCGCCTTGCGCTGGGAATTCAAGGCCTCGCGCAGGAACTGGACGAACGACACGCCCGGAATCTCGACCGGATACTGGAAACCGAGGAACAGCCCCGCCGCCGCTCGCTCATGCGGGGCGAGGGCAAGCAGGTCTGTTCCGTCAAAAGTCACATCGCCCCCCGTCACCTCGTAACCGGGCCGCCCGCCGAGCACATAACCCAGCGTCGATTTCCCCGCCCCGTTCGGCCCCATGATCGCATGGACCTCGCCAGCATTGATGGTGAGCGAAAGGCCCTTGAGTATCGGCTTGTCGGCCACGGTGGCGTGGAGGTTATTGATGTTGAGCATATAAAAACTCGGGTCCAAATCCCAGTGGGAGCCATTTTCAAATCTGAGGCCGACCTTCGCCAGCAGTTCATTTAACTTGGTTAGGTCGCCTTGCGCTCGAGTTCGATCGTAGTCATCGAGCAGGCCAGCACCAAAAAGGCGCTCATTTACCGTCATACCAGAATAGTCGTTAGCCAACCGAACCCTCCAGACTGATCCCCAAAAGCTTCTGCGCTTCCACCGCGAATTCCATCGGCAGCTGTTGCAGTACTTCCTTGGCGAAACCGTTGACGATCAGCGCCACGGCCTCTTCCTGCCCCAGCCCGCGCTGCATCGCGTAGAACAGCTGGCCGTCGGAAATCTTGCTGGTGGTCGCCTCGTGCTCGATCTGGGCGGAGGGGTTCTTCACCTCGATATAGGGCACGGTATGCGCGCCGCAGCTCTGGCCGAGCAGCAGCGAATCGCACTGGGTGAAATTGCGCACGCCATCGGCATTGGCAGCGACACGCACCAGCCCGCGATAGGTGTTGTTGCTGTGGCCGGCGCTGATGCCCTTGGAGATGATGGTGGAACGGCTGCCCCGCCCATTGTGAATCATCTTGGTGCCGGTATCGGCCTGCTGGAAATTGTTGGTGACCGCGACCGAGTAGAACTCGCCCACGCTGTCTTCGCCGTTCAGCACGCAGCTGGGATATTTCCAGGTGATCGCGCTGCCGGTCTCGACCTGCGTCCACGAAACTTTCGAGCGTTTCCCTTGGCATAGCGCGCGCTTGGTGACGAAATTGTAGATCCCGCCACGCCCTTGCGCATCGCCCGGATACCAGTTCTGGACGGTGGAGTACTTGATCTCGGCATCGTCCATCGCCACCAGCTCGACCACGGCCGCGTGGAGCTGGTTCTCGTCGCGCATCGGCGCGGTGCAGCCTTCCAGATAGCTGACATAGCTGCCTTTTTCGGCGATGATCAGGGTGCGTTCGAACTGGCCGGTGTTTTCCGCATTGATCCGGAAATAGGTCGAAAGCTCCATCGGGCATCGCACCCCTTCCGGGATGTAGACGAAGGTCCCGTCCGAAAACACCGCGCAGTTCAGGGCCGAAAAGTAGTTGTCATGCATCGGCACGACCTTGCCCAGCCACTTTTTCACCTGATCGGGATATTCGCGGATTGCCTCGCTGATCGAACGGAAGATCACCCCCGCCGCTTCCAGTTCCGCCCGGAAAGTGGTGGCCACGCTGACGCTGTCGAACACCGCATCCACCGCCACCCGCCGCGCGCCTTCCACCCCGGCGAGGACCTTCTGTTCCTCGATCGGGATGCCCAGCTTTTCATAGACCCGCAGGATTTCCGGATCGACCTCGTCGAGGCTGCCGAGCTTGGGCTTTTCCTTGGGCGCGGCGTAGTAATAGGCGTCCTGATAATCGATCGGCGGAACATTGAGCTTGGCCCAGTCCGGCGCGGTCATGGTCAGCCAGTGGCGATAGGCCTTCAGTCGCCATTCCAGCATCCATTCCGGCTCGTTCTTCTTGGCCGAAATGAAGCGGACGGTATCTTCGGACAGGCCTTTGGGCGCGAATTCCTGCTCGATATCGCTGGAAAAGCCCCATTCGTAGGTTTCCAGCGCCCTGGCGGCGTCGCGCGCGGCCTGATCGCGTTCCGGAGTCTCCTTCACATCCTCGCTCATGCGGCCACCTCCGGCGCCGGCAGCGCGGAAAGGCGCGTCAGCGGCACACCGGCAAGCGCCCCGCGCAGCGCTTCATTGACCACACCCCAGTGCGGGCGGACGGTGCAGCATTCCTCCAGCGCGCATTCGTGCCGGGCGGTTTCGAGGCAGGAAGTCAGCGCGATCGGCCCCTCCACCGCCTCGACGATATCAGCCAGCGTGATCGCCGCCGCCGGGCGGGCCAGCTGCAACCCGCCACCCGCGCCGCGAATCGAACGCAGCAGCCCGGCGGCGGTCAAAGTGCTGACCAGTTTCTGGACGGTCGGCACCGGCAGGCCGGTTTCCTCCGCCAGCTGCGCCGCCGAAACCCGCCCCGCGCCGCAATGGCGCGCGGCGGCGCTCATCGTCACGACGGCATAGTCGGCCATGCTGGAAAGGCGCATTTGCAAGTGTCCCGGTTAAATCAGAGTGATTCGTTCCGGTTTCCACTTAGGGGTGCGCGGCGCGCTTTTCAATCACCCCTTTGGCCTGCGCGTAGCGACAAAAAAGGGCGGCCCCGCCTGAGCGGAGCCGCCTTGAAGGAGAGGAACTCGTCACGCAATGCGTTCGAGCCCTTCGGGTCGCACAGTTGCCCTAGCCCCCGGTTGTGACAGTTGGATTGTATAAAGCCGACAAATGCGGCCCCGGCGGAATTAATGCCGGCAGGGCGTGTCTTGCGCGCGTTGATCGCCCGGATAGATCGACAGCACCCGCCAGCTTTGCCATAGGAAGGCCCATGCTGTTCCGCCTGATCCGGCCGCTGGTCTACACGCTCGACCCCGAAAATGCGCATCGCCTGTCGATCGCCGCGCTCAAGGCCGTGTCCGTCGGCGCCCCACCCCGGCCCGGCCCACTGGCGACCGAGGTGGCCGGGCTGGCTTTCCCCAATCCCCTGGGCATGGCCGCCGGTTTCGACAAGGATGGCGAAGTGCCCGACGCACTGCTGGGGCTGGGCTTCGGCTTTGCCGAAGTCGGCTCGATCACGCCACGCCCACAGGAAGGCAATCCCCGCCCGCGCCTGTTCCGGCTGACCGAAGACCGCGCGGTAATCAATCGCATGGGCTTCAACAACCACGGCGGCGAAGCGGCGGCGAAGCGGCTGGCACGCCGATCCGGCAGGCCGGGCATCGTCGGGATCAATATCGGTGCCAACAAGGATTCGGACGACCGCGTTGCCGATTATGCCGCGATGGCAGGGCTGATGGCCCCGCTGGCATCCTATCTGGCGGTCAATGTCAGCAGCCCCAACACCCCGGGCCTGCGCGCGCTGCAGGACGAGGGCGCGCTGGCCGGATTGCTCGACGCGGTGCTGGATGCGCGCGGAATGAACGGCCCGCCGGTGTTCCTCAAGGTCGCGCCCGATCTGGAACCTGCCGACATCGACGCGATCGCGCGGATCGCGATGGACCGAAGGCTGGGCGCGCTGATCGTTTCCAACACCACCATCAGCCGCCCGCCGCTGCGTTCGCGCCATGCCGGCGAGACTGGCGGACTGTCGGGGGAGCCCTTGCGCGACCTCGCCCAGCAGCGACTGCGCGATTTCCGCAGCGCGACCGGCAGAGCCCTGCCGCTGGTGGGCGTCGGCGGGATCGCCTGCGCGGAAGATGCCTGGGCGCGAATCCGGGCCGGGGCGAGCCTCGTCCAGCTCTACAGTGCGATGGTCTATGAAGGGCCGGGCCTTGCCCGCGCCATCACCCGCGGCCTTGAACATTGCATGCGGCGCGACGGCTTTGCCTCGATCGCCGCAGCGGTGGGGAGCGCATAGCATGGGCGGCAGGCTGCACCGCCTGATCGCCAGCCTTGCCGCGCCTCTGCTGCTGGCAGCCTGCGCCAGTTCCTTGCAGGAACGGGTTGCCACGGCAACAGCGTTTCCGTCTCATCCCGGTGTGGTCAGCGCCGCCGATCCGCGCGCGGCCGAGGCCGGGGTGGAGATCCTGCGGGCGGGCGGGAGCGCCGCCGACGCGGCGATCGCCACGATGCTTGCTCTCTCCGTGGTCGAGCCGCAGAGCTCGGGCATCGGCGGCGGCGGCGTTGTCCTCTACACCGCGCCAGACGGCAAGGTCGCCAGCTTTGACGGGCGGGAAACCGCGCCGCTGGCCGCAACCGGCGACTGGTTCCTGGACAAGGGCGCGGCCCTGCCGTTCCAGCAGGCCAAGCTTTCGGGCCTCAGCGTGGGTGTGCCCGGCAATATCCGCCTCGCCGCACTGCTCCATGGCGAGCATGGCCGACTGGGCTGGGCGCGGCTGTTCGACCCGGCGATCCGGCTCGCCCGCGACGGCTTCGCGATCACACCGCGCCTTGCGGAATTCCTCGCCCGCGAGCGCGGCGCTGCCGGGCATGACGAGGAAGGCCGCCGCCTGTTCTACGATGCCAGCGGAAATCCTCTGCCGGTGGGCGCGCTGGTCCGCAATCCGCCACTGGCCGAAACGCTTGAACGCATCGCCCGCAATGGGCCAGACAGCTTCTATCGCGGCGCTGCTGCCAATGCGCTGGCCCGGGAAGTGGCCGCTGCCACGCCGCGCGCGGTGGGCATGACGGCAGCGGACATAGCGGCCTATCGCGCGAAGGAGCGCGGGGCGGTCTGCGGGCCCTATCGCACCTACCGCATCTGCGGGATGGGGCCGCCATCCTCCGGTGCGACGACCGTCCTTGCCATTCTCAAGCAGCTGGAGCGGTTCGACCTTGCCGCGCTTGGCCCGCAGTCGCCGGTCGCCTGGCACCTCTTCGCCGAATCGCAGCGGCTGGCCTATGCCGACCGCGAATTATACCTGGCCGATGGCGATTTCGTGGCGGTGCCGGTCGCGGGGCTGACCGATCCGGCCTATCTCGCGGCGCGGAGCACGTTGATCTCGGCGGATTCCACGATTCCCGCCGCCCAGCCCGGCACGCCGCCGGGGGTGGCGGCACAGCCTGCCGACGGGGCGGAGCCGGAGGAGCACGGCACCTCCCACTTCGTCGCGGTCGACCGGGCGGGCGACGTGGTCAGCTATACCTCGACCATCGAGGGTCCTTTCGGTTCCGGGATCATGGTCGGCGGGTACTTCCTCAACAACGAGCTGACCGATTTCAGCTTCGCTCCCGACAAGGATGGCAAGCCCGTCGCCAACCGCGTCGAGGGCGGCAAGCGGCCACGCAGTTCGATGGCGCCGACGCTGGTATTCGGCCCCGACGGACGGATGGTGCTGGCAGTGGGCGCAGCGGGCGGGCCGACCATTCCCGTCCAGGTTGCGCGCGTGATCATCGGGGTGATCGACTGGAAGCTGCCCGCCAAGCAGGCAATCGCCCTGCCGGTCCTGTTCGTCCCCGGCGACACGCTGTTCATTGAGCCTGGCAGCGCGCTGGAGGCGATGGTCCCGGCCCTGCGGCAGCTGGGTCATGCGACCATCGTGCCGCGGGCCATGCCGCTCAAGACCAATGCAGTGGAGTGGGGCGCCACCGGCTGGATTGGCGCGGCCGATCCGCGCAGCGAAGGTGCCGCCGCGAGCGAGTGAATCCATTGTCCGCTCCAGCCTTGCCGGGCGGGCAGCAGGCAATTACACCTGCACGAAATTCAGATTCCCCGGAAGTGGCGGGGCGAGGGAGCGGGTGGAGTGCGTCTTTCCGATATCGATGCCGCCAGCAATCTTGTCAGCCTGTTCCTGACCCGTGCCGACGAGCGGGCCGACCGCCCGTTCCTGTGGGCCAAGCGCGGCGGAAAGTGGCTGACGCTGAGCTGGCGCGAGGTCGCGCAGCAGGTCTGCCTGATGGCCGAGAACCTGCGCGGGCTGGGCCTTGCCGATGGTGACCGGGTGGCGCTCGTCTCCGAAAACCGGCCTGAATGGTGCATCGCGGACCTTGCGATCATGGCGGCGGGCTGCATCACCGTACCGGCCTACACCACCAATACCGAGCGCGACCATGTCCATATCCTCGACAATTCGGGGGCGCGGGCGGTGGTCGTTGCCAATGCGAAACTCGCCCAGACACTGCTGCCCGCGGTAATGAACACCGGCCTTGCCGGGCATGTCATCGCGATGGAGGCGCTGCGCCTGCCGCAGGGCAGCAGCCTGTCCTTCCACGCCTGGGACGCCATGCTGGCGGGCGATGCCGCAGCGGCGCGCAAGGCCGTCGAAGCGCGGCTCGCCACAATCGGGCGGGGCGATACCGCCTGCATCATCTATACCAGCGGCACCGGCGGCGCTCCGCGCGGAGTGATGCAGCATCATGGCGCGATCCTGTGCAACATCGCAGGTTGCGGCGATGTCATTCAGGAGGATTTCGCATGGGAGGACGAAACCTTCCTTTCCTTCCTCCCGCTGTCCCACGCTTATGAGCATACCGGCGGGCAATTCCTGCCGATCGCGCTGGGGGCGGAAATTTACTACGCCGAAGGCCTCGAAAAGCTCGCTTCCAATATCGAGGAAACCCGCCCGACCGTGATGGTGGTGGTGCCGCGCCTGTTCGAGGTGCTGCGTACGCGGATCATCAAGCAGGTCGAGAAGCAGGGCCGGATCGCGATGTACCTCATGGATCGCGCGCTGGCGATCGCCGCGCGGCGCGAGACCGGGCGGATGCGACTGCGCGACTGGCCGATGGACCGGCTGCTGGAACGCACGCTGCGCCCGAAGATCCGCGAACGCTTCGGCGGGCGGATGAAAGCGCTCGTTTCGGGCGGGGCGCCGCTCAATCCCGATGTCGGCACTTTCTTCAGCGCGATGGGGCTGACCCTGCTGCAAGGCTATGGCCAGACCGAGGCCGGGCCGGTGATCAGTTGCAGCCGACCCAAGACCGGCCTGCGGATGAGCGCGGTCGGCGCGCCACTGCGCGGGGTCGAGGTGAAGATCGCCGAGGACGGGGAAATCCTCTGCCGGGGCGAGATGGTGATGCGCGGCTATTGGCAGAACCCGGAACAGACCGCGCTCGCCCTGCGTGAAGGCTGGCTCCACACCGGCGATATCGGCCATTTCGACGAAGGCGGGCGGATCGTCATCACCGACCGCAAGAAGGACATGATCGTCAACGACAAGGGCGACAATATCGCGCCGCAGAAGCTGGAGGGAATGCTGACGCTCCAGCCGGAGATCGCCCAGGCGATGGTGGTGGGCGACAAGCGGCCCTACGTCGTCGGGCTGATCGTGCCCGATGCGGAATGGACGCTGGAATGGGCCCGCGCGCAGGACGAGAAGTTCGACATCGCCCATCTGCAGGACCTTCCCGCCTTCCGCAGCTGCATCCGCGCGGCGGTGGACCGGGTCAACCAGGACCTGTCGGTGATCGAGAAGATCCGCCAGTTCACCTTCGCCGACGAGGCGTTCACCATCGAGAACGAGGAAATGACCCCGAGCCTGAAGATCAGGCGACACAAGATCAGGGAACGCTATGGGGCAAGGCTGGATGGGTTGTATCGGGGTTAGGGCACCAGATTTCCGCGAATCTTGGTCAATTTGCTTAAGAGCTGCTTTGAGGCATGCTTGAGGCTTTCCTCAATCTTGTTTGCGGCCTTATGCGAGATCGAATGCCATTGTCGGACTTCCTGTTTGGCCCTCACATCAATTTGTTCAATTTGGACGAACCAGTTGCCGTGCCTATCAAGAAGTCCTGTGAATATTGCGTGAGCCAACGTAGCTCGAATGCCTTCATGGCCACGCCAATCATTGAGCGCTTCCAAGGCGTTTTCTGTTGTTATGCCTTTATTTGAAAGCGCCAAAAGTACTGACGCAAGATGGTTTGCGCGCTGTCCGGCAAGCGGGTGTAGCGTTATGATCGCACGATCATGATCCCTGACCGCAATGAGCGTTTCAGTTATTGCATGCTCCGCGCGTGAGCAGTGCTCCAAGCATCTGCCGCGCCAAGCCGCAATATCCTGCCATGATTGTGCAAAGCGCAAATCCCAATCGGTCGGGATAGCAATATTGCCTGCCGGCGCGTTCATCGTGCCAAACTCAAGCCGCCAGTTCCTTGTCCACATACTCCGGATAGAAGCTCGGCTCGCGTTCCGACCAGGCCGGAGCGGTGGCGGCGGCTTCGCTCAGCGATTGCAGCAGCATCTTGCGCCGTTCGGGGCGAATCTGCGGCAGCGCGGCGGCGCCGCAGAATGCGGCCGGCAGCCAGGGGCGGATGTCCGCGCCCAGCAGCCGTTCGTAAAGGAAGCGGTAGGCCGAAAAGCAAGACAGCCGTTCCTGCGCCAGGTCGAACGCGCTGACCCGCAGCAGCATGCCCATGAAGCGGTCGAGGCCATGCAGGGCATATTCGTCTGGCGTGTTGCCGCGCAGCGCCTTCAGATCCTGATAGGTGACATACTGGCTGCGGATCGAAGCGCTTTCGGATGCGTCGCGCGCCCATAGCTTGAAGGCATCCTGCCGCCCCAGCCCGACATCGAGGCTGCGCTTGATGTAGCGCTGCTCCGCCGGCGTGAAACCGGCGAATTCGCGCAGTTCCGAAATGGTCAGCGTAGCCGTGCCGGTATCGCTCATTGCCTGAACCCCCCTGTGCCGCGTGACGAGCGGCGAAGGGGTGCAGCATTGCCCAGGCATGGTTAGCATCCGGTAAACGATGTTGATTATCTTGCCGGAGCGCAGCGCACCCGCAAGGCAATACCGCGTTAAATCATGCCGGCGAGCGGGCTGGAAGGATCGGCATATTTGCGCGTTGCCATCCTTCCGGCGCGATAGGCATCGCGACCGGCCTCGACCGCCAGCTTCATCGCGCGGGCCATGCGGATCGGGTCTTTCGCCTCGGCAATCGCAGTGTTCATCAGCACGCCGGTGCAGCCCAGTTCCATCGCGATCGCCGCGTCGCTGGCGGTGCCGACCCCGGCATCGACCAGCACCGGCACTTTCGCGCCTTCCACGATCAGCCGGATCGTCACCCGGTTCTGGATGCCGAGGCCGGAGCCGATCGGCGCGCCCAGCGGCATCACCGCCACCGCGCCCGCTTCTTCCAGCTGCTTCGCCGCGATCGGATCATCGGTGCAATAGACCATCGGGAGGAAGCCCTCCTTCGCCAGCACTTCGGTGGCGCGCAGCGTTTCGCGCATGTCGGGATAGAGCGTGCGCGCCTCTCCCAGCACTTCCAGCTTGACCAGATCCCAGCCGCCCGCCTCGCGCGCCAGCCGCAGCGTGCGGATCGCGTCCTCGGCAGTGAAGCAGCCGGCGGTGTTGGGCAGGTAGGTGATCTTCTTCGGATCGATGAAATCGGTCAGCATCGGCGCCTTGGGATCGGACAGATTGACCCGGCGCACCGCCACCGTGACGATTTCCGCGCCCGATGCCGCCAGCGCGGCCGCATTTTCCGCAAAGTCCCGGTACTTGCCGGTGCCGACGATCAGGCGCGAACGGAAGGTCCGGCCAGCCACGGTCCAGCTGTCATCGTCCTCGCCGCTGCCGCCGCCGACGAAATGGACGATTTCCAGCACATCGCCATCGGCCAACACGACTTCGCCCAGCGTCGAGCGCGGGACAATCGCGCCGTTGCGCTCCACCGCGATCTTGGCCGGATCGAGCTCCAGCTCGCGCGCCAGCAGGGCGATGGTGGTTCCGGCGGCGGCGCTGTGTGGACCGCCATTGACGGTGAGCGCAAGGATGTGGGTGAGATCAGGCGTCATGCCTGCCGGAATAGCGTTCAATGCGCGTGACGCAAGTTGAGGATATGCGCTGTCGCCACCAGCAGCACGCCGAAGACGGTCAACGCAGCCTCGCGCGGGCCATGGCTGACCACCAGCGCGCCGCCCATGGCGGACAATCCTACCGTGGCGATGCCCAGCGGTGCCAGCTTGCCATGGCGCAGCACGCCCATGCCGATCCCGACCGCGCCGATCACGATCGCCAGCGCCAGCCCGACCCGGTGCCAGACCGGGGCCAGCAATGCTTCCCCGCCCAGCCCCAGTACGCTGACCAGCACCAGTCCCGCCAGGCAATGGACGACGCACAGCCCCGACAGGACAATCCCCATCCGGTCCAGCCGGTAGCGAATCGAGAGCAGGGTGCGGCGCATGGCAACCTATCTATGATATGTTGTAACATGACGCAACCGGGACATGCTGCCCGGCCACGCCACTTCCCGGTGCCTTTTTGGCCACTTGCGCTTTGAGCGGCGAGGACGCACAAGCCCCGCATGTCCGCCGCGATACGACCCGACGACCGGAACCTTGACGTCATGGCGGGCGATAGGGCGCGGCCTCTTGCGCTGGCCCGGTGGCTGATGATGGTGGCGGCGCTGGTGGTGGCGATCGTGGCGGTCGGCGGGATCACCCGGCTGACCGAATCCGGCGTTTCGATTACCGAATGGAAGCCCGTCTCGGGCGTTCTTCCCCCGCTCAACGCCGCGCAGTGGCAGGCGGAATTCGCCGCCTATCGCCAAACCCCGCAATATATCGAGATCAACGGCCCCGCCGGCATGACGCTGGCCACTTACAAGTTCATCTTCTTCTGGGAATGGGTCCACCGGCTGCTGGCCCGCGCAATCGGCACCGTGCTGGCGCTGGTGACCGTCGGCTTTTGGATAAAGGGACGTATCCCGCCGGGCTACAAGCAGCGCCTGCTCAGTCTTGTCGCCCTGGTCGGCCTGCAAGGCGCGGTCGGGTGGTGGATGGTCCAGTCCGGGATTCAGTATGACACCAAAGTCAGCCATTTCCGCTTGGCCACCCATTTGCTGCTGGCGCTGGCCACGCTTGGCGGTCTGGTCTGGACCGCGCTCGACCTGCGCGCGCTGGCGCGGGGCGAGGCCAGGTCGCGTTTGACGCGCTTTGGCTCACTGGTGCTGGGGTTGTTGACGGTTCAGCTGTTTCTAGGCGCGCTGGTGGCGGGCCTGCGCGCCGGCCATGTCTCGGGCGCGGGCTGGTTCAGCTGGGATGCCTGGCCACTGATGCAGGGGCACTTTTTTCCGGAAGGCATCGGCTGGTCGGGCGGCGCGCTCCATGCCTTGCTCAACGATCCCTACCTCACCCACTTCACCCACCGCTGGTGGGCATGGGCCGTGGTCATGGCGCTGGTGGTGCTGGCGCGGCGGATCCGCAGCTCGGGCAGCCGGGCCGCTTCCATCACGATCCATTCGGCCTTCGGCACCCAGATCCTGCTCGGCATCGCAACGGTGATGTCGGGTATTACTCTGTGGCTGGCGGTGCTGCACCAGCTGGTCGGCGCGCTGTTGCTGGCAACGACGGTCTGGGGCGTCCATGTGCTGGGGAGGCGAGCGTGAGGAAGCGAGGGGCCGCATGAACCGGCGGATGCAGCGACGCGACGCGCTGGCCCGGCTCGCGGCCATCGCCATCCTGCCCGCGCTGTTCAGCGCCAGTCCGCTCCTTGCGCAGCCCGGCGGCGGTGCCTTCCGCCCACCCAAGGGCGCCTTGCGGTTCACCCGCCGGTTGGTCCGCGATCTCGGCGATGGCGCGGCTATCGAGGTCATCCGCACGTTCGAAATTCGCTTTGTCCCGATTGCGGGGGTTTCCGGGTTGAAGGGAGCCAGACCAGCGCGAAAGTGTCGGCCCCCGCCAAGCTCGCCGCTTTCACCAGGCTGGAGGAACAGCGGCAGGAAACCTCGCTGTTTCCGATGGTGCTCGATCCCGCGGGACGAATCGTATCCGGGCCGCAGGGACAAGCACCGGCGGACTTCGCGCCTGTGGTGGACGAAGCCTTTGCCTGGCTGGCAAGGAACCGCCTTCCCGCCACGACCCAGGCGGCGGCGCGCGAATTCACCATCGGCCTTGCCACCGTGGCGGCAAGGATCAGTGCGATGCTCCCGCCCGACCTGTTCACCGGCGCAACCACACCGGTCGAACGCGCGCAGGACCTGACCATGCCCGACGGCAAGCCCGGGCGGGTCACAGTCTCCTGCGCCGGGCGGTCCATCCCCGCGGGCGGGCTGCTGCAATATGCCGAGCGGGTGGTGATCACCGATGCCGGCGGATCGAGCCGCCGCTCGGTCGAACAATGGTCGCTAGAACCCCTGCCTGCGGTAGTCCCGCGCTAGCCTTCCAATGCATGGCGGTATTATTATACCTCTCCGCAGAGGCGCGGATTTGCTTGACTTGAAGGCCATTCGCAGACAAAGGGCGCGCTCTTTGCGGCTCCTTGCGGGGCCGCTCAGCGTTTATATCCAGCGTTTATACCAATCGAGGACAACTAGCCCATGAAGGCGCTCAGCAAGACCACCCGGTCGATCAAGCCGGCCGAGGTGGAAAAGAACTGGCATCTGATCGATGCCGATGGCCTGGTGGTCGGCCGGCTCGCCGTGATCGTCGCCAATATCCTGCGCGGCAAGCACAAGCCCAGCTTTACCCCGCATGTCGATTGCGGCGATCATGTCGTCGTGATCAACGCCGACAAGGTCCGCTTCACCGGCAACAAGCGCGGTGACAAGGTCTATTACAAGCACACTGGCTATGCCGGCGGGATCAAGGCGGTCACCGCCGCCAAGGTTCTGGATGGCCGCTTCCCCGAGCGGGTTCTGGAAAAAGCCGTGGAACGCATGATCCCGCGCGGTCCGCTGGGCCGTGCGCAGATGAAGGCGCTGCACCTTTATGCAGGCACCGAGCATCCCCATGCCGGGCAGCAGCCCGAGACGCTCGACGTCGCTTCGTTGAACCGCAAGAACAAGGCTAACGTGTAATGGCCCCCGAATCGAACAGCATTTCCGATCTCGCCGATCTGAAGAGCATCACCGGTGCCGCGCCCGCTGCGGACACTGCCGCAGCGGTGGATGCGCCGGTCGCTCCGTCTGCCCCGCCTGCGCCGCTGCGCCAGCAGGAACTGGACGCCTATGGCCGCGCCTATGCCACCGGCCGCCGCAAGGATGCCGTGGCCCGCGTATGGATCAAGCCGGGCACCGGCAAGATCACCGTCAACGGCCGCGATCAGGACGTCTATTTCGCCCGTCCGACCCTGCGCCTCGTCATCAACCAGCCGTTCCAGGTCGCTGACCGCGATGGCCAGTACGATGTCATCGCCACCGTCAAGGGCGGCGGGCTGTCGGGCCAGGCCGGTGCGGTCAAGCACGGCATCAGCCAGGCGCTCGCCAAGTTCGAGCCCGCGCTGCGCAGCGCAGTGAAGGCCGCCGGCTTCCTCACCCGCGACCCGCGCGTCGTCGAACGCAAGAAGTATGGCCGCGCCAAGGCCCGCCGCAGCTTCCAGTTCTCGAAGCGCTAAGCGCTACGATCCGCATGCGAAGGGGGCGGTCCGGCAACGGACCGCCCTTTTTCATGCCTCGCGCCCGATTGCATCCCGACCAACCGGAGCATCCGCCTTGCCCTATCGCCTGCTGATCCGCGCCGCGAGCCGTGCCACCGGCCGCCTCGGCTGGCTGCGCGGCGCGACCGGAGGACTGCTGGGGATTGCCCTCGCCGCCGCGGTCACGCGGCTGGCGCTGGGATCGCATGCCGCGTTGCTGCCCTGGCTGGTTGCGCCGGTCGGCGCTTCTGCCGTGCTGGTCTTCATGCTCCCTGCCAGCCCGCTGGCGCAACCATGGCCGGTGTTCGGCGGCAACATGGTTTCGGCCCTGACCGGGCTCGCGATTGCCCATGTCGCGCCAGTTTCGCTGATCGCGGCTCCGCTGGCGGTGGGGGCAGCGATCGGTCTGATGAGCCTGTGCCGCTGCCTCCATCCGCCCGGTGGTGCCTGCACGCTGCTGGGCGCGCTTGGCAGTCCGGTGATCGCAACCCAGGGGTGGGACGCGCTGCTGCTACCGCTGGCCCTCAACCTTGCGGCGCTGATCGCGATGGGCTGGCTCTACAACAACCTCACCGGACACAGCTGGCCGCATCACCTTCCGCCCGTGCCGCCGCTGGGGCAGGAAGGCTGGACGGCAAGCTACGAGGATGGCGATCTCGACGCGGTGCTGGAAGAATGGGACGAAGTGCTCGACGTCAGCCGCGATGATCTCGACGCGCTGTTCCGCGCGGTCGAACGCCGCGCCCAGCGGCGCTGGCTCGACAACCGGACGCGCTGACCGCTCAACCCGCCTCGAGCTGCCTCAATTCCAGCTCAAGGCCCCGTTCGCCGTCCAGCCGCAGCACATTGTAGGATGGCACCGCACCGCGCAAGCGGGTGGACAACGTGCCCGCCCCGATCATCCTGAGCGGACGCCCCTCCACCTCATGGGTGATGTCGAAGGGCACATGCACATGGCCCGACAGCACCACCTCTGCCCCGGCCCGCGCCAGGGCAAGGAACGCGGCGTCCCCGTTGATCGTTGGGTTGGGTGAACCCGGCGGGCCTTCCATCAGTGGGTGATGGCAGGAAACGATCTTGCAGCGGGGATCGCCGGATAGCCGTTCCAGCCCTGCCACGGTCCGGGCCAGCGCATCGGCTTTCACCACCCCGTCGGACCAGGGAAAGCGGCTCTGCGCGCGCACCGTGGTGCGCAGCGGAACCACCGCAATATCATCCAGCGCCAACTCCGAACCCACCGAACCTGCCAGCACCTCATAACGCCGGAAAGGCGTGCGGAACCGCTCCAGCAGATTGTAATAGGGCATGTCGTGATTGCCCGGCTCGATCAGCACCGGCGCGCCCAACGCGGCGAACCATGCGCGTGCGGCAGCATATTCGCGATGCTTTGCCCGCTGCGTGATGTCGCCGGTGCAGATCACCGCATCGGGCCGCTCGCGCGCGACCGCATCGGCGAACCAGCGGTGCGCCGCCTTGTCCTCCACTCCGAAATGGACATCGCTTACATGGAAAAGAGTGGTCGCTCGCGCCATTGCCGCTGCAAACAGCGCTTACGCAGGCGGCGCAAGGCAAAAGTTCAAATCCGCCGCCCCAGAATCAGCCATGCACCCACCCCGTTGACCATGCTGTAGCCCAAATAACCCCAGCCCCACGCCGCATTGCCACGGACCACCAGCAGCAGCGCGGCGAACAGTACCAGGAATTCGCTCGCCAGGCTGATCCGTCGGCCGAGCAGGTGCGCAAACCATGGCAAATACCCAAGCAACGGGTGACGGCTCTCGAGAACCGCCTTGTGCATCGCAAAATTGCCGATGCCGAGCAGGAAGGTGAACAACAGCGCCATTGACGCCAGTGTGGAGGCAATGGCGCGTCATGCCAAATGGATTTGCGTGATTCGCGCCATTGCCGGCGCTGTCAGGTGCCGGCCAGCAGGTGTTCGCGCGCAATCTTCTCCTTCCAGTGGGCTGGAGCCAGCGTGTGGACATTGTTGCCTTCGCTGTCGACCGCGACCGTTACGGGCATGTCTTCGACCTTGAATTCATAGATCGCCTCCATGCCGAGATCCTCGAAGCCGACGACCCTCGCCTCGCGAATCGCCCGCGACACCAGATAGGCCGCGCCGCCCACCGCCATCAGATAGGCGACCTTGTGCCTGGCGATTTCCTGCACCGCGCCCTGCCCGCGTTCGGCTTTGCCGATCATTGCCAGCAGGCCCAGTTCGAGCATGGTGTCGGTAAATTTGTCCATCCGCGTCGCTGTGGTCGGGCCGGCCGGGCCCACCACCTCGCCCATCACCGGATCGACCGGGCCGACGTAATAGATCGCGCGGCCCCTGAAGTTGACGGGCAGTTCCTCACCTTTCGCCAGCATGTCCTGGATCCGCTTGTGCGCAGCATCGCGGCCGGTCAGCATATGGCCATTCAGCAGCAGCCGGTCGCCCTGCTTCCAGCTGCGCACTTCCTCTGCCGTCAATGTGTCGAGATTAACCCGCTTCGACTGGGCATCGGGCGTCCAGTGCACCTGCGGCCAATGGTCCAGCTTCGGCTGTTCGAGGAAGCTGGGGCCGGATCCGTCCAGCGTGAAATGGGCATGGCGGGTGGCGGCGCAATTGGGGATCATCGCCACCGGCTTGCCGGCGGCATGGCACGGCCAGTCCTTGATCTTGACGTCAAGGATGGTCGACAGCCCGCCCAGACCCTGCGCGCCGATGCCCAACGCGTTGACCTTGTCGAAAATCTCGATCCGCATCGCTTCCAGATCGTTCTGTGGCCCGCGCGCCTTGAGTTGGCCCATGTCGATCGGGTCCATCAGCGCTTCCTTGGCCAGCTTCATGCAATGTTCCGCCGTGCCGCCGATGCCGATGCCGAGCATGCCCGGCGGACACCAGCCAGCGCCCATCTGCGGCAGCATCTCCACCACCCAGTCGACGATATTGTCTGACGGATTCATCATCTTGAACTTGGATTTGTTCTCGCTCCCGCCGCCTTTGGCCGCGACATCGATCGAAACCGTGCTGCCCGGCACCATTTCCACCGACAGCACGCAGGGCGTATTGTCGCGGGTGTTGCGGCGGGTGAAGGCGGGATCGGCCAGAACCGAGGCGCGCAGCTTGTTTTCCGGATGGTTGTAGGCCCGGCGCACGCCTTCATCGACCACGTCCTGCAAGCATAGCTTCGATTCGAGCCGACAATCCTGTCCCCATTTGATGAAGACGTTGACGATGCCTGTGTCCTGGCAGATCGGCCGGTGCCCTTCAGCGCACATCCGGCTGTTGGTCAGAATCTGGGCAATCGCATCCTTGGCCGCCGGGCCCTGCTCCGCCTCATAGGCCTCGCCGAGCGCGCGGATGTAGTCCATCGGATGGTAATAGGAGATATATTGCAGCGCGTCGGCAACGCTTTCGATCAGGTCGGCTTCGCGGATGGTGACCATATCGGCCATGGCAGAACGCTCCTTGCAGAAGAATCTGAGGTCGCCATAGTCGCCACTGCACCCTCGCGTCAAAGCGCTTGGCGCGAAGGGACCTCTCCCCTAAAGCGAACAGGTGCGTGCGGGGTTCCCGCAGGAAGGGTTTGATTGATGACCACGTTTGCAGAGCCCGGGGTTGCGCTGCGCAGCGACACCGGTTTCGCCACTGCCCGCAAGGCGATGATCGACAGCCAATTGCGCGTCAGCGGCGTGAATGAGGAATTCGTGCTTTCCGCTTTTGCTGCCGTCGCGCGGGAGGATTTCGTTCCGGAATCGGCCAGGGATGTTGCCTACACCGACCGGGCCGTGCCGCTCGGCGATGGCCGTTTTCTCGCCTCGCCGCTGGTTCATGGGCGGATGCTGAGCGAAGCGGCCCCGACCGCTGCCGACAGGGTCCTGCTGGTCGATGGCGGAAGCGGCTATCTGGCTACGCTGGTGAAGGCGCTGGCCGGTTCGGTCGAAGTGATCACCCCGCAAGCCGCCGTCGCGAAGAGCCGCAAGCAGGGCGATTTCACCCTGCTGATGATCGATGGCGCGATCGAAAAATTGCCCGACAGCCTGGCAGCGCGCCTGGCCGAAGGTGCCCGCGTGGTGACGGGACTGGTCAGCCGCGGCGTCGCCCGCCTCGCCACCGGCAGGAAGCTGGGCGGCGAAGTGGCCTTGCTGGAACTGGCCGAGATCGGCATTCCGGGCCTGACCGAATTTGCCACGCCCAAGAGCTGGAGGTTCTGACCATGACGAGATGGATGGCAGGAACCGCACAATGGGCGCTGGTCGCCTGTGCGCTGGTCCCGGGCACGGCGCAGGCCGATTCGCTGCGCGACGCACTGGTGAACGCCTACAACACCAATCCGACGCTGCAGGCCGCTCGGGCCGACCAGCGCGCGGAGGATGAAAACGTCCCGATCGAACGTGCTGCCGGACTACCCGGGATCAGCGCCTCGGCCAATTACACCGACTATATTTACCAGAGCAACAGCAGCCCGCTGAACGCCGACAACCAGTACGGCGGCTCGGTCTCGCTTGGCGTTCCGGTCTATTCGGGCGGCTCGGTGAAGAACGGCGTGCGCGCGGCCAAAACCCGGGTCAAGGCCGGGCAGGCTGATCTGCGCGCGACCGAAAGCGGCGTGTTCAGCCAGGTGGTCGCGGCCTATATGGACGTGATCCAGAGCGAAGCGATCGTCGGCCTGTCGGGCAATCTGGTCGATGTGCTGACTGTCAACCTCAAGGCAACCACTGACCGGTTCGAGATCGGTGACCTGACCCGCACCGATGTCGCCCAGTCCCGCTCGCGGCTGGAACTGGCGCGCGGCGATCTGCGTTCAGCCCGGGCCAACCTCGTCGCCGCGCGCGAACGCTATATCGAGCTGGTCGGCCGGGAGCCGGGCACGCTGGAACCGCCGCCGCCGCTTCCCAACCTGCCGGAAGACCCGGCGGTCGCTGTATCTGTGGCGCTGGAAAACAATCCCGACCTGATCGCCGCGCGCGAACGCTCGGAAGCGGCCGGTTACGACATCAAGGTCGCGGGCTCCTCGCGCATGCCCCGGATCGAACTGTTCACCGGGGCGGACTATAGCCATACCGAGCGCAACGGAACGACCGCGCTGGGCGCGATCTTCCCCAGTTCCAGCACTCAGGCCACCGCCGGGGTGCGGGCGACCATCCCGATCTACCAGGGCGGCCTTCCGGCCGCGCGCGAACGACAGGCACAGGCACAGGCTTCTGCCACGCTGGAACGCGAGATCGCGGCAGAGCGCGAAGTGATCGCCCAGGCCCGCGCCGCCTATTCCAGCTGGCGCGCCGCCAATGCCATCATCGAGACGTCCCAGAGCGCGATCGACGCAGCCGAACTGAGCCTGGAGGGCGTGCGGGCCGAGAACACGGTCGGCAACCGCACCATTCTCGACATCCTCGATGCCGAACAGGAACTGCTGCGGGCGCGGGTCCAACTGGTGACCGCACGGCGCAATGCCTATGTCGCGGGCTTCTCGCTGCTGGCTGCGATGGGCCGGGCCGAAGCGCGCGATCTCGCGCTTGATCCGGGTGGGCCGCTGTATGACCCGGTCGCCAATTACGAACGCGTGCGCGGCAAGCTGTCGGACTGGGATACCGATCCTGCCCCGGTCGCGAAGTCGACCCACACGGTTGACACGCCAGCCCAAGAGGGCACAATTCCCAACGCTCAATAAGCAAGGTTGCAGGGGGCTTTCATTTCCATGCGTCAGGACAGTGAACCTTCGGTCGAGGAAATCCTCGCCTCGATCAAGAAAGTGATCGCCCGCGACAATCGCGAAGGCGCGGCGGAACTGCGCCGCACACGCTCGGAAAAGGGTGTTTCACCGGCGCGATCTGACAGCGAAGTGCTCGATCTTGGCCAAGCTGGCCGCTGCCTTGACGATGGGGCTGACGATGCCGAGCAGGATGCCCCGCTGATCAGCGACACGATCAGCGCCTCGATGCGCGAATCGCTCGATGCGCTGGCGATGATCTCCGAACCCGGCGCCCGCCCGCAGATCGTCCGTTCCGGCGAAACCTCGCTCGAAGGCATGGTGCGTGAGATGCTGCGCCCGATGCTTGCCATCTGGCTCGAGCAGAACCTGCCCGCCATGGTCGAAAAACTGGTCGCCGCCGAAATTTCCCGGATCGTCGGCAAGCGCGGCTAGGCCGCATCTGGTGCCCACAACAGGCCTTGACGACGCCCGCAAGGCGCTGGGCGTGGCCGGCGGTGATGCGATCAGCCGCCATGTCTTTCTGTGCGCCACCTCGGAAAAGGGAAAGTGCTGCCCCCCCGACAAGGGCAAGGCGGCCTGGGCCTATCTCAAGAAGCGGCTCAAGCAGCTCGGCCTCGCCGACCGGGGCGGAGTGGCGCGCAGCAAGGCGGATTGCCTGCGAATCTGTGCCGCCGGTCCGGTCGCGGTCGTATGGCCGGAAGGGGTCTGGTACCACAGCTGCAACGAAGCGGTGCTCGAACGGATCATCCAGGAGCACCTGATCGGCGGCCAGCCGGTAGAGGATTTCCGACTGCGGCCAGAGGCCTGACGGCTATTCCTTCGTATCATTGAGCGGATCGGCGATCGACTCGTCATGGCCGGTCCCGCTCGACAGGAAGAGCAGGCCCATCAGCGCCGAGGTCAGCAGCATGGTAAAGCCAATGCCCAGCGCGGTCGCGATGTAATAGTGGATCGAAACGAAGCCGTTGTGGCGATAGAGCAGTCCGAGCGCCAGCACGATCACCACCAGCGACAATAGCCCCATCGCGCGCATCAGCCGCTTGTAGCGCGCCCATGCGAAGGCGGCCTTGGCGGGATCGTCGAGTGGGGATCTGGGTATCATGGTTCCGGCTTTGCCCTGTTGCGGCAGTGCTGGCAAACGATCCCGGTCCATGGCATAATTCGCCGTCCCAGCAGAACACGACATAAAGGGGAACAGGCATGGCTATCATCAGGCTGATTCAGAATCGCCAGGGGCCGATCCACAGCTGCACAACCTCCACCGGCGTGACCGAGGCCGCGCGTTTGCTGGCCGAGCAGCGAATCGGCGCGCTGCCCGTGCTCGAGGGAGATCGGGTTGTCGGCATCTTTTCCGAACGCGACCTGCTCTATTCGATCGCCCAGGACGGAGCCGACGCACTGAACCGGACGGTCGGCGAAGTGATGACCGCGCCAGCCATTACCGTGCACCAGGAAACCGATGCGCTGGAAGCGCTGGGGCTGATGACCCGCCGCCGGGTCCGCCATCTGCCGGTGGTGGAGGGTGAGCGGATGATCGGTTTCGTCTCGATCGGCGATCTGGTCAAACTGCGGGTCGAAGCGGCCGAGGCGGAAGCCGAGGCGATGCGCGAATATATCCAGACTGCGTGAACTTGCCGGTGCGGCCAGCAAGCCCTACATTGGGGTCATGTCCGCAACCGCACTCACCCTGACCCCATCCGCCGCCGCGCGCGTGGCCGCCATCGCCAGCAAGCAGGCCAAACCGGCGATGCTGCGCCTTTCGGTGGAAGGCGGCGGTTGTTCCGGCTTCCAGTACAAGTTCGATCTGGCCGACACGCCCGAAGCGGATGACACGGTCTCGGAAACCGACGGGGTGAAGCTGCTGGTCGATCCGGTCAGCCTCGATCTTCTGTCCGGCAGCGTGGTCGATTTCGTCGAATCACTGGGGGGTGCCGCCTTTCAGGTCAGCAATCCCAATGCCGCGTCCGGCTGCGGCTGCGGTTCCAGCTTCGGGATCTGAGCGCGCGCGTGCGCATAGCCAGCTTCAACATCAATGGCATCAAGGCGCGCTTGCCGCGCCTTCTGGAATGGCTGGTCGAAACCCGCCCGGCGGTCGCCTGCCTGCAGGAGATCAAGACCCAGGACGAAGGTTTCCCTGCCGATGAGTTCGCAGCGATCGGCTACCAGGCGATCTGGCATGGCCAGAAAGGCTTCAACGGGGTGGCGATCCTGGCCGACGGCACCGCACCGGTGCAAACGCAGCGAGGCCTGCCCGGCGATCAGGAGGATGAACAATCCCGCTATCTCGAGGCCGACGTCAACGGCGTGCGGATCGCCTGCATCTACCTGCCCAACGGCAACCCGCAGCCCGGCCCCAAGTTCGACTACAAGCTGGCCTGGATGGAGCGGCTGCGCAGCCACATGCGCGCCCTGACAGCGCAGGAACTGCCCGCCGTGGTGCTGGGCGACTACAATGTCATTCCCGAGGACAAGGACGTCTGGTCGCCCCGTGCGATGGCCGATGACGCGCTGATGCAGCCCGGCTCGCGCGATGCCTATGCCCGCCTGCTGCACGATGGCTGGACCGATGCGATCGGCACGCTCAATCCGCAAGGGCAGGTTTGGACCTATTGGGACTATCAGGCCGGCGCATGGCAGCGCGATCACGGCTTTCGCATTGATCACGCGCTGCTCTCGCCGGAACTGGCCGACCGGCTGGTGTCAGCCGGAGTCGACAAGCCCTATCGCGGCCGGGAAAAGGCCAGCGACCATGCACCGGTCTGGATCGAACTGCGGGCCTGACCCGCGCGGGCGTTCTTAACGATAGAACACGTGGGTGCTGACCTGTGCCACCCGCTGCAATTTCCAGCCCGGCTTCACACGCGCCGAATGGAAGAACAGCGCGCCCTTGGCCGGGCTTTCCCACAAATCGCGATCGGCGATCATGGCGATGGCACGGGCATCCTGCCAGGCGCGCGAGGTCTGGTTGATCACCGGCATCCGCCCGCCCCGCACGAAGCTGAACTGGGATGGCTGGTAAACCACGCCGCAATAGCTGGTGGGAAAGCGGCGCGACTGGGTGCGATCGACAATCACCCGACCAACCGCGAGCTGGCCAGACAGCGGTTCGCCCCGTGCTTCGAAATAGATCGCGCCGGCGAGGCATTCCATCTCACGCGATAGCGCGCCAGGCTGGGGTATCGCCCGGACCAGCTCGGTCAGGGATGTCGCACCGCCGGGCATGGACTGGGTTGCCTCACCCGCGACAATGGCCATCTTGTCGGCAGTCGACAGGTCGGTGCCTGCCAGGTCGGGGAAGAGAGAGTTGGCTGCCGCCGTTGCAGCTTCAACCGGGCCCGGGGCCAATTCCTGGGCGGAAGCGCCTGAATCCGTGGCGCCAAGGAAAGTCAGGAACATCGCGGTGGCGGCCACCGCGCTGGAAATTTCGGTCTTGCGACTCATCAATCATTCGATTTGGGCGGTGGACGAGCCTGTCGCAGGCTGGCGATCCCGCTTGCGGACCAGCCGCGAGCCTTCGGGTCAACCAGGGCCTGCCGGCCGCCCCCCGTCTGCGTGCTGGTCACGACAACCGTATTGTGGCCGTGACTGCCCTCGCACCTCAGAGGTTGGGGCGCACTATTCGCAGGTGCAGCAAAGTCAACTTTCGGAAGGGTTAATTCCGATGAACCGTTCCGCATGCACGATATCCAGCTCCACGATCCACAAATCAGGGTCCTGGCGCTGTCGCCGTTGCAGATATTCTGAAAATTCAACTGGATTTTCAACGTCCTGGCTTCTGGACAGGGTCCATTGGCGGGTTCCGTCCGGTCGGGGCATCCGTTCGAAAAGTTTCGAATTGTCCCCCCTCGCGCAACAAACAACAAGGATTGTCCCGCCGTTGCGTTCACCTCTTGCGATCACGGTGGCAAAGCCGCCGGCACCATCGACCGCCCTGATCAAGCCTGAAACCTCGAGATGAGCGGGCAGCCGATCGTCCATCAGGCGGAGGGCAGGCGATAGCCGGGCAGGCCGGACAGCGCGATATGCGAACGCATGAAAGTGCCGGTCCCGCGCCCGATCTCCTCGCCCTCGGCATCGACCAGCCGGGCTTCAGCCACCAGCACCCGGCGCCGGCCGCTGATCCACTGGCCTTCCGCCACCACCGGCCCGCGCTTGATCGGGCGGGTGAAATGGAGGTTGAACGAGGTGGTCAGCAGGAAGCGATCGGTGATCAGCGTGTTGGCAGCATAGAATGCTGCATCATCCAGCATCTTGAAATAGATCGTGCCATGGGCAGCCCCGGCGGCGTGATGATGATGCTCGTCGATCACGAAGGAGATCCGGGCACGACCTTCACCGGTGACGGTCAGCGTGGAATCGAACAGCCGGTTGACGGGAGCGGAAGCATAGAGGCTTTCCAGCGCCCGCCAATGCGTGGCAGCGCCACTGGCGGCTGCGTCAGGCGGCGTCGCGGTCTGAGACATTCGTCAGCAGTCCGCACAGGACCTCGACAGTGGGCGCGGCAGCCAGGGCCGCGCGAATGCGTTCATCGCGCACGAGCCGGGAAATCGAGGCGAGGGCATGGAGGTGGTTCACCCCGGCATTCTCGGGCGAAAGCAGGCCGATGACAAGATCGACCGGCATGCCATCCGCCGCCGCGAAATCGACCGGGTTCTTCAACCGCAGCAGCGCGGCGACCGGGCCGGTCAACCCGGCGACGCGCGCATGGGGAATGGCCACGCCCCGACCGAAACCAGTGCTGCCGAGCCGCTCCCGCTCCTCTATCCGCTCCAGCACGTCATCGCGCACGAGACCGTAGGCCGAAGCAAAGCGGCCGGCGAGTTCCTGGAGAATCGCCTGCTTGTTGTCGGAATCGATAATCGCGACCGCATCGGGAGAGAGTGTGAACTGAGGCGTCATTCCATCGATCAAGTGAACAGTGCCAGACCGGTATCTGCCGGGATGGCGCAGGGGCACCACGCTTTCATCGCAAGTACTTACGGCATGGGCAGAGAACAGGGCTTGCAGGCAGATCATTCATGCCGGAAGCCGCACCTGTTCCGAACCCGTCCCGATCCAAGTCACGGCGATGCGCGCCAGTAGCGCAGTGGGCCGGTTCATGCAAGGCGCACAGCCCCGACCCACGACGCCCGAGCGTGTCAGGAGGGCTCGACCCAGCCGATCGAGCCATCGCCGCGCCGGTAGACCATGTTGTGGCGGCCTGTGCCCGCGTTCTTGAAGAACAGTGCATTGGTGTTACGCAGATCGAGCATCATCACCGCGTCGGAGACACTGGCTTCCGGAATATCAACCCGGGTCTCGGCGATGATCAGCGGGGCGGTGTCGTCCATCACCTCGGCTTCGGGCTCTTCCACCACGAACACCGTATAAGCGGCCTCTTCCTCCTTCAGGGCGTAGCTGGACTGCTCATGCCGGTCCTTCAGCCGCCGCTTGTAGCGCCGCAGTTGCTTGTCGATCTTCTCGGCTGCCTGATCGAGTGCGAGATGCGCGTCCTGTGCCGCCCCATGGCCCTTCAGGATCAGGCCCTGAGTCACGTGGGTGATGATATCGCAGTTGAAGGCGCCGGCCGGTGCCTTGCCAAAAGTGACGTTGGAAGACAGCGCCTTGCTGAAATATTTGGTGATAATCCCGTTCAAACGATCGGCAACATGCAGCTGCAGCGCTTCGCCGGTATCCATCTGGTGGCCTGAGACGCGAATATCCATGTTGCTTACTCCCTTTTGTGAACCCTGCTCCGCCAAGGCGCTCAGCGCGACCACAGCGGCTTCTCCATCTTGTCGAGGAACGCCGCATGCCGGGCGCGCTCCTCCTCACTTTCGGCATGGGACCGGGGGGTGCGGAAGACCCGCTCGCGCACCGCCATGCTTGCTGTGACAACGATTTCTTCGCGCACTTCGGCGGCAAGGCCCAGGCCGATCTGGCGGCCGCCGGTCAACTCGACATAGACCTGCGCCAGCAATTCGGCATCGAGCAGCGCGCCATGTCGCGTACGATGGCTGCGATCGATCCCGTAGCGGGTGCACAGCGCGTCAAGCGAGAGCTTGGCACCCGGGTGTCGCACCCTGGCAAGCGACACCGTATCGATCTTGCGCGCTTCGCTGACCCGCTCCAGCCCGCAGATATCGAGCTCGGCATTGAGGAAGCCGAAGTCGAAACCGGCATTGTGGGCAACCAGCGGCGAATCGGCAAGGAATTCGAGCAGATCGCCCGCACGCTCATGAAAGCGCGGCTTGTCGGCAAGGAACGCGTCCGACAGTCCGTGGACGGCCTCGGCTTCGGCCGGCATCGTCCGGTCCGGGTTGAAATAGGCGTGGAAGGTGTGGCCGGTCAAAACCCGGTTGACCATTTCGATGCAACCGATTTCCACCATGCGATCGCCCGTCCTGGGATCAAGGCCTGTGGTTTCGGTATCGAAGATGATTTCACGCATCGTTGCCATATTATTCACCCCGATAAGGGCGCTGGCAAGGAAAAGCGGTCAACCGAGCAGGCTGGCGATCAGCTTTTCGACTTCGGCACGTGTTTCTGCCTCGGAAGTGCCTGTGTCGATAACGAAATCGGCCCTTTCCCGCTTCTCCGCATCGGGGGTCTGGAGATCGAGGATATGGGCGAATTTCTCCGGCGTCATGTCCGGCCGGGCCAGCACGCGATGACGCTGCACATCGGCCGGGGCGGAGACCACCACGATCTTGTCGACCTGGCGGAACCCGCCCTTCTCGAACAGCAGCGGGATATCGAACACCACCAGCGGCAGCCCGGCATTTTCCAGCAGGAAGGTCTCGCGCATGGCGTGCACCGCCGGGTGAACGATCGCCTCGAGTCGCTTCAATGCGGCATCATTGCCGAACACCTGCGCGCCCAGCGCCGCCCGGTCGACGCCCTGCTGGCCGGTGGTGCCGGGAAAAGCATCCTCGATCGCGGACAGCAGCCTGCCGCCCGGTCCCTGCAGGACATGCACCGCCGCATCGGCATCGAACACCGGCACGCCGCATGCGCGGAACATTGCGGCGACGGTGGACTTGCCCATGCCGATCGAGCCGGTGAGACCAAGGATCAGCGGACGGGTCATGCTGTCAGCACCTTTCGCAGTTCCGCATCATGATCATCACGCGGAGGAGGTTGGCCGAAAAAGCGGGTGAATGCCTCGGCAGCCTGCCCGATCAGCATGTGCAATCCGTCGAGCGTCGTGAAACCCGCCGCTCGGGCCGCCTGGAGGAAGGCGGTGTCGAGCGGATGAGTGACGATGTCGTAGACCACGCTGCCGGGAGGAGCATGGCTGAAATCGAACGCCAGCGGTGGCTGACCGGCCATGCCGAGCGGGCTGGCGTTGACGATCAGGTCGAAGCAGCCTGCGCGATCGTCGAAGGCGAAGTCGGTGGCATCGGCAAAATGATCGAGCGGGGCGACATGGTGCTCGCCGCCCGGATCGAGCTCGTCGAGCAAAGCGCGAGCCTTGTCCGGGTTGCGCCCGGCCAGCACGATGGTGACATGCTCGCCCGCCAGCGCCGCGATGATCGCGCGCGCCGCGCCACCCGTCCCCAGCACGCGGGCCATGCGGAACAGGTGCTGCTGCGCCAGCAAGGGCCGCAGCGGTTCGAGAAACCCGCCCACGTCGGTGTTATAGCCGCAAAGCGCCCCATCGCCCTCGCGCACGATGGTGTTCACCGCGCCGATCCTTGCAGCCAGCGGATCGAGCCGGTCGATCAGCGGGATTACCGCCTGCTTGTGGGGCATGGTGACATTGCAGCCACGCCAGGCGGGATCGGCCCTGCGACCGGCGAGATAGCCCGGCAGTTCCTCCGCCTTCACATGGGAGGCGCGGTAGCCCGCATCGATCCCAAGCTTTTCCAGCCAGTAATTGTGGATCGCGGGCGATTTCGACTGGGCGATCGGATCGCCGATCACCTCTGCATAGGCTGACGTCATGACATCAACTCCCCGGCATCGCGCAACGCGCCCAGCAACGGCAGTAGTGGCATGCCGAGCACGGTGAACTGGTCGCCCGTGATCTGTTCGAACAATTGAACGCCCATCGCTTCGATCCGGAACACCCCGACACAGCCGGAGACGGTCGGCCATTCGCACGACAAATAATGTTCGATGAAACCATCAGACAGCGCGCGCACCTGCAATCCAGCCATGTCCGCATGACGCCAGACCAGTTCGCTGTCACGCACCAGCGCGGCGGCGCTGTGCAGTTCCATCTGCCTGCCCGAAAAGAACCGCAGGTGCTCCGCCGCTTCGTCGCGGCTCTGCGGCTTGTCGAAGCGGCGGCCTTCCACGACCACCAGCGAATCGCTGCCCAGCACCAGCCGCCCTGGCGCTTCGGGAGAGATCGCCTGCGCCTTCGCCTCGGCCAGGGTCAGTGCAACAATCGCGGGCGACGCATCGCCGAGCTGCAATTCCAGCGCCCGCTCATCGATATAGGCAGGCAGAGCCTCGAAATGGATTCCCGCCGCCCCCAGCATGGCCCGGCGCGAGGCGCTTTGCGACGCAAGGACAATCATGCCGGTCCGGCCTCCTCGCCAAACGAGAGGCCAGCAGCGCGGCGCTCGATAAATTCGTTGTAGAGCCGGATGATCGCGGCGGCCGTCTCTTCGATTGAGCGGCGGGTGACATCGATAACCGGCCAGCCATTGTCTGCGAACATCCGGCGGGCGAACTGCACTTCGGCCTTGACCTTTTCCGCGTCGACATAGGTGGTCTCGGTCTGTTCGTTCATCGCGATCAGGCGGTTGCGGCGAACCTGGATCAGCCGCTCGGGAGCGGTCACCAGCCCCACCACTAATGGATGGCGCAGCCCGAACAGCGCTGGCGGCGGCGGGCTTTCCACCACCAGCGGGATATTGGCGATCTTGTATCCGCGATTGGCGAGATAGATGCTGGTCGGGGTCTTGGAGGTGCGGGAAACGCCCGCCAGCACGATATCGGCTTCCTCCCAGTCCTCCCACGCGATCCCGTCATCATGGGCAATGGTAAAGTGGATCGCATCGACCCGGGCGAAATAGGCATCGTCCAGCATGTGCTGACGTCCGGGTCGACCCCTGGCCTGCTGGCCAAGGTGGTTTTCCAGCGCGGCAGTCACCGCGTCCAGCGCCGGCACCACCGGCAGGCCAAGCGCCCGGCATTTCTCTTCCAGCCGGGCGCGAATCTCGGGATTGACCAGCGTGAACATCACCAGCCCCGGTTCGCTCGCCAGCTGGCCGATGATCCGGTCGAGATGCTGCTGCGAACGGACCATCGGCCAGAAATGCCGGACGACATCGCCATCCTCGAATTGCGCGAGGGCTGCATTGGCGATCATCTCCAGCGTCTCGCCGGTCGAATCGGACAGGAGGTGAAGGTGGCGCCGGGTCATCGCAGGATCATGAGCTGAAAGGCATCGCCAGTCTGTGGACAGAGCGCCGCATAAACCATGGGACAGGCGCAGGGACAAGCTTGGGCGCGATTTCCATACCCACTGCCGGCAATCCGCCTTGTCAGTTGTGGACATGGTGAGAGGGATTCCCACAGGCTGGGGACAAGGGGGATAAGCTTTGCTTGACGCGCCGCAGCCATGAGTCGGACCGCGTCTCCCCCTGTTCAATCCGGGAGAAATCGGGCAATGGCGCGCAATCCCCGCTTTCCACAGGGTCAACTGACTCCAACAACCCTGTCTTAAGACTCTATATTTGTAATAAGGCGAAGAGATGCCCGGCCTTTTGCTCGACACTTTGCGCGGCGCGAACACGCCTGCGCGCCCGATCTGGCTGATGCGTCAGGCCGGGCGTTACCTGCCCGAATACCGCGCCCTTCGCACCGAAAAGGGCGGATTTCTCGAACTGGTCTATGACAGCGAGGCCGCGACTGAGATCACGCTTCAGCCAGTTCGCCGGTTCGGCTTCGACGGGGCGATCCTGTTCTCCGACATCCTGATCGTGCCCTATGCGATGGGCCAGAATCTGGAATTCCTCGTCGGGGAAGGACCAAGGCTCTCGCCTCGCCTCGTGGATCATGCCCTGGATGGCCTGGAAGCCGTGCCTGAGCGCCTTGCGCCGATTTACGCTACCGTCGCCGGGGTCAAGGCTGCGCTCGGCCCTGAGACGACCCTGCTGGGCTTTGCCGGCAGCCCCTGGACGGTTGCGACCTACATGGTGGCAGGCGAGGGCAGCCGCGACCAGCATGTCACCAGGCTGATGGCCTATCGCGATCCCGCTGTCTTCCAGGCGATCATCGATGCCATTGTGGCGGTGACAGTCGATTACCTTGCCGGACAGATCCGCGCCGGGGCGGAAGTGGTGCAATTGTTCGACAGCTGGGCGGGCAGCCTGGCGCCGGCCGAATTCGAACGCTGGGTGATCGCGCCGAACGCCCGGATTGTCGCGGCGCTAAAAGTGCAGTTCCCCGATTGTCCAGTGATCGGTTTTCCCAAAGGTGTGGGCGAGAAATTGCCGGCCTATGCCCGCGAAACCGGGGTCGATGCGGTTGGCATCGACGAGACGATCGATCCGCTTTGGGCGGCTGGAGCATTGCCCGAGGGAATGCCGGTGCAGGGCAATCTCGATCCCCTGCTGCTGGAGGCTGGCAGCCCCGGGCTGGAGGAGCAGGCCAGGCGTTTGCTCGATATTTTCGCGGGTCGGCCGCATGTATTCAATCTGGGCCATGGTATCGGCCAGCACACGCCGATTGCCCATGTCGAGCGGTTGCTTGCTACGGTAAGAGGCTGGCAGGGGTGACGCAGGCCGTTCAGCATATTATACGCCCGCCGACGACAATGAGGCGGATGCCATCGCCATTCTGCTCTGGGCCATTGAGACCCATGGAGGTGTGCGATGACCAGCTGGTCCATTCTCGGTCACACCGCCAAGGTGCTCGAAGAACGCCGCGACGATTACGGCGACCCGGCCGACCAGTTCAAATCGATCGCTGCTCGCTGGTCGATCACGCTCGGTATGCCGGTGTCCCCGGCACAGGTCGCGCTGTGCATGATCGACCTCAAGCTGACCCGGCTCGCCTACGATCCCGGGCACGTCGACAGCGTGGTGGATGTCATCGGCTATCCACCCCATGCTCGGGATGCTTGGCATGATCTATCTCTGGCTCAAGGCCGGCCATATCATCTTCGTGATTTTCTGGATGGCGGGGCTGTTCATGCTGCCGCGCTTTTTCATTTATCATCAGGAATTGCCTCCCGAGAGCTCCGAGAATGCCAAATGGGTTGAGCGGGAGACCCGGTTGCGCCGGATTATCCTGACCCCTTCAATCATCGTCGTGTGGATTCTAGGGCTGGCTCTGGCTCATGTAACCGGGGCCTTTACCCATGGCTGGTTCGTGCTGAAATTCCTGCTGGTGCTGGGCCTCAGTGGCTATCATGGATGGCTGGTCCAATACGCCAGGGCATTGTCCCGGGGTGAACGCAAGCTCGAAGGCAAGGCCTTGCGCTTGCTCAACGAGGTTCCAGGTCTGGCCGCGGCGCTGATTGTTGTGCTGGTTGTCGTCCGCCCGTTCTGACCCGGTATTTTCACGACGAGACGCAGATGCGGCATTGCTTTTCAAATTGACGCGCCTTCGCAGTCGCCCTATCGCCGCCCCACTTTCCGGTTGAAGTCGCCGTTCATGGTGACAGGTCCGCTTTCCCCAAGCCCATAGACCTTCCGGCCAAACGCTCCATATTCGGATACAAGTGATGCATCTCAAAGAACTCAAGAAGAAAACCCCGGCCGAACTGGTCGAAATGGCCGAGGAATTCGATGTCGAAGGCGCATCGACCATGCGTCGGCAGGACCTGATGTTCGCCATCCTCAAAGAAGTGGCGGACGATGGCGAGGAAATCCTCGGCATTGGCACGATCGAGGTGTTGCAGGACGGTTTCGGCTTCCTGCGCAGCCCGGAAGCCAATTACCTAGCCGGACCGGACGATATCTATGTCTCCCCCAACCAGGTTCGTAAATGGGGCCTGCGCACCGGCGACACGGTGGAAGGCGAGATTCGCGCACCGCGTGACGGCGAACGCTATTTCGCGCTGACCAAGCTGCTTTCCGTCAATTTCGACGATCCCGACGCGGTCCGCCATCGCACCAATTTCGACAATCTCACCCCGCTCTATCCAGACGAGAAGCTGATTCTCGACACGGTCGATCCCACGGTGAAGGACAAGTCGGCCCGGGTGATCGACATTATCGCGCCGCAGGGCAAGGGCCAGCGCGCACTGATCGTCGCTCCGCCACGCACCGGCAAGACCGTGCTGTTGCAGAACATCGCCAAGGCCATCACCGACAATCACCCCGAAGTGTTCCTGCTGGTGCTGCTCGTCGATGAACGGCCGGAGGAAGTCACTGACATGCAGCGTTCGGTGAAGGGCGAGGTCATCTCCTCGACCTTCGACGAGCCGGCCAGCCGCCACGTGCAAGTGGCTGAAATGGTGATCGAGAAGGCCAAGCGGCTGGTCGAACACAAGCGCGACGTGGTGATCCTGCTCGATTCGATCACCCGCCTTGGCCGGGCCTACAACACGGTCGTGCCGAGCTCGGGAAAGGTGCTGACCGGCGGTGTTGACGCCAACGCGCTTCAGCGCCCCAAGCGCTTCTTCGGCGCCGCTCGCAACATCGAGGAAGGCGGCTCGCTTTCTATCATCGCCACCGCGCTTATCGATACCGGCAGCCGCATGGACGAAGTGATTTTCGAAGAATTCAAGGGCACCGGCAACTCGGAAATCGTGCTCGACCGCAAGGTCGCGGACAAGCGCATCTTCCCGGCGCTGGATGTCGGCAAGTCCGGCACCCGCAAGGAAGAGCTGCTGGTGGAGAAGGACAAGCTCTCCAAGATGTGGGTGCTGCGCCGAATCCTGATGCAGATGGGCACGATCGATGCGATGGAATTCCTGCTCGACAAGATGAAGGATTCCAAGACCAACGAGGATTTCTTCGCGACGATGAACCAGTAAAGGTTCAGCTCACCCGCCTGAAGCTCTCTGCCCGCGCCATCGCCCATTGGCGGGCCGCGTGGGTGCTTTCCGGCGCTTCGAGCAGTGCCCCGGGGGCGAGGAAATCGTGAATGCGGTCAACGGCGGCGGTTTCGGCCGAATTGATCCGTTCACGCATGTCCATCGGCGTGATTGCCCAGGGGCTGTCGAGTCCCATTGCCACCACGATTTCACGCAAGGCATACAGCGTGCGGCGCTGGAAGCGGGCGACGCGCTCGGCCTTGTCGCCCACCACCAGCGCGCTCTGGCGCAGAGGTGATTGGGTGGCGATACCGGTCGGGCACATGTCGGTATGGCATTTCATCGACTGGATGCAGCCCAGTGCGAACATGAAGCCGCGTGCGGCATTGCACCAGTCCGCTCCCAACCCGAACGCTTCGGCCATTCCCGCGCCCGAATGGATCTTGCCCGATGCGCCGATCCGGACCCCATCCTTCAGGCCCGTGCCAACCAGCGCATTGCGTACCCATACCAGCCCTTCGCGCAGCGGCATGCCGACGGAATTGCTCAATTCCAGCGGAGCCGCTCCGGTGCCGCCCTCGCCACCATCGACAACGATGAAATCGAGCGTGATGCCGGTGGCGAGCATCGCCTTGGCAATCGCCAGGACTTCGTGCGGCTGGCCGACACACAGCTTGATGCCGACCGGCTTGCCACCAGACAGATCGCGAAGTCTGGACGCAAATTCAATCAGTTCCAGTGGAGTGGAAAATTCCGGATGGGCAGCGGGCGAAACCACGTCCTGCCCCATCGGCACGCCGCGCGTTTCGGCAATCTCGCGCGTCACTTTGGCAGCGGGCAGCACCCCTCCGTGGCCCGGTTTCGCCCCCTGGCTGAGCTTGATCTCGATCATCCTGACCTGGTCGGCCTGCGCCTGATCGGCGAAGCGGGCGGGATCGAACCGGCCATTGGCATCGCGGCAGCCGAAATAGCCGCTGCCCACTTCCCAGATCAGGTCGCCGCCATGGATGCGATGGTAGGGGCTGATCGATCCTTCGCCGGTATCATGGGCAAAGCCGCCCATCTTCGCACCCTTGTTGAGCGCTTCGATCGCACGGGCCGACAGCGAACCGAAGCTCATCGCCGAAATGTTGAGCAGGGCAGAGGCATAGGGTTGGCGGCATTCAGGCCCGCCGATGGGCAGGCGCCATTCCGCCGGAGCATTGGCATTGGGGACGATTGAATGGCCCAGCCACTGATAATCGGGCGCATAGACATTCAGCTCCGTACCCATCGGATGGGTATCGAGATCGCCTTTGGCACGGGCATAGACCAGCGCCCGCTCATCATGGTTGAAGGGATAGCCTTCAAGGTCACCCTCAACGAAATAGGCGCGCACGAATGGGCGGAGGTCCTCGGAGAACCAGCGGAAACGGGCAATCAGCGGATACAGCCTGCGCAGCGAATGGCGAGACTGGAGCACGTCAAAGAGCGCCAACCCAAGCAATGGCAGTGCCAGCACCAGCCACCAGCGCAGCGGATGAACAAGAAGGCACAGCAGACTGGCCAGTGCCAGCAGCAGGGGAACGAGATAGCGCGGTGCCATGGTCATGGGAGAACCTGCCTGAATTGCGCGATGAACGAATGCTCGCCGGAACGGACACTATCGGCGGGCGATGGACTTTGCCAAGGCCGTGTGACACGGTAGCAGGGCAAATACTTCACCGGATGGCTCCATTATGCAGATAAATGTCACGATCGACTGCACCCCCGAGGAAGCGCGCCGCTTCATGGGCCTGCCCGATGTGGAACAGGCCAACCGCATCTACATGGACAATCTGACCAAGGCGATGAGCGGTGCGACCAGCGTCGAGCAGTTGCAGGGCCTGGCCCAGCAACTTGCACCGATGGGCCAGATGGGGTTGAAACTTTTCCAGGGTCTGATGGAAAGCGGCGCGGCCTTTGCCGGGGGGACTGCGAAGAAGGACGCAGGCAAGTAGCAATCTGTCAGCCCGTGTTTCACGTGAAACAATCATGATGGATACGATCTTCGCCTTGTCGAGCGGCCAGCCGCCCGCAGGTATCGCAGTGATCCGGATCAGTGGCCCGGGCGCGGGTGGGGCGCTGGAGCAACTCGCGGGCGGATTGCCACCGCCGCGACGGGCCAGTCTGCGGCAGCTCCGCGATGCCGATGGCGAAGAGCTCGATCAGGCATTGGCGCTGTGGTTTCCCGGCCCAGGCACAGCAACCGGCGAGGATATGGCCGAACTGCATCTTCATGGTGGCCGGGCGGTGGTGGCAGCGGTCAAGACTGCGCTTGCCCTGATGCCGGGGCTGCGCGAGGCTGAGCCGGGTGAATTCACTCGCCGCGCATTTTCCCACGGCCGGATCGATCTGGCTGAGGCCGAAGGGCTGGCCGATCTGCTGACCGCCGAAACTGAATTGCAGAGACGCACATCTCTGGCGCTGGCGGGCGGCGCGCTGTCGCGGCAAGTTGGTCTGTGGCGTAATGATGTTCTGTCATTGGGCGCCTCGGTCGAGGCGGTGCTCGAATTCAGCGACGAGGGTGACGTTGTCGGGCTGCCCACCGGTTTTGCGAATGCGTTGGCTGCAAAGGCGGCAGAACTTGCCCACTGGCTCACCCGGCCGCGCGCGGAGAGCTTGCGCGAGGGCTACCGGGTTGTCCTCGCCGGCCCGCCGAACGCGGGCAAGTCCACCCTGTTCAATGCGCTGGTTGAAAGCGAGGCGGCCATCACTGCGCCCACGGCCGGGACGACGCGGGATGCGATCGTGCGTCCGGTAGCCATCGAAGGAGTGCCCTTTTCTTTTGTCGATACCGCTGGCCTGCGCGACGACAGTGCCGATCCGGTCGAGGCCATCGGCATTGGCCGGGCGTGGAGCGAGGTGGAGCGGGCCGACCTTGTCCTGTGGCTGGGGCCGGAAGGGCAGGGACCGCAAGGGAGTTGGGAAATCGAGGCGCAATGCGATCGTCCCGGTCACGTGGCCAAGCACCATCTCCATCACCGCATTTCGGCCGTGACCGGTGAGGGGATTGAGGATCTCAAGCGCGCGCTGGTTTCCCAGGCCCGCCAAGCCATGCCTGCTCCGGGTGACGCCGCGCTGAACGCGCGCCAGCATGGTCTGATTGCGGAGGCTGAGCTCGCTCTGCACGCGGCGGCGTGTGAGGCAGACCCGCTGCTTGTGGCGGAACAGCTCCGGTTAGCGCGGGTAGCGTTCGACCAGCTGACCGGGCGTGCCGGGACGGAGGAAATGCTCGACGTACTGTTTGGACGCTTCTGCATCGGCAAATGATGTTCCACGTGAAACACCGCGTTTGATCGGGGAGCCCGAACGCTCTATCGCCTTCCCATGCGCGAATTCGATATCCTTGTGGTCGGCGGAGGCCATGCCGGTTGTGAGGCTGCGGCGGTAGCCGCGCGGATGGGCGCGCGCGTGGGCCTTGTCAGCTTCGATCTGAACGCCATCGGGGCGATGAGTTGCAACCCGGCAATCGGCGGGCTGGGCAAGGGCCATCTGGTGCGCGAGGTCGATGCCTTTGACGGGTTGATCGCCCGCGCTGCGGATGCGGCCGCGATCCATTATCGCATGCTCAACCGCTCCAAGGGCAGCGCGGTGTGGGGGCCGCGCGTTCAGGCCGATCGCAGGTTGTTCAAGGCCGCGATCCAGCACCTGTTGCCGCAGCAGGGCGATTTGGCCCTGATCGAGGGCGAGGCGGCGGAACTGCTGCTTGCAGGTGGACGGATCAAGGGTCTCGCGCTGGCGGACGGGACTGCACTCCTCGCCCGGGCAGCGGTCCTCTGCACCGGCACTTTCCTTGGCGGCACGTTGTTCCGGGGTGAAGAACGACTGACCGGCGGGCGGATCGGTGAGGCTTCGGCCCAGCGGCTCGCGGCGCAGATGCGCGAGGCCTGCCTGCCGATGGCCCGGCTCAAGACGGGCACTCCGCCGCGGCTGGACGGGCGGACAATCGACTGGGCGCAGCTGGAGGAACAGGCCTCCGACGATCAGCCCTGGACCATGTCGGTGCTCACCTGCGGCAGGGTGAACCCGCAGGTGTTCTGCGCCATCACCCGCACCAATCCCTCAACGCATGAGTTGATCCGGGCGAGTCTCCACCGTTCGCCCCTGTTCACCGGCACGATCGATGCGCGCGGCCCGCGCTATTGCCCCTCGATCGAGGACAAGATCCACCGCTTTGCCGATCGTGATGGCCACCAGATATTCCTAGAGCCAGAAGGACTCGACAATCATCTGGTCTATCCTAATGGGATCAGCACTTCTCTGCCGGCCGATGTCCAACTGGCGATGCTCCGGACGATGGAGGGACTGGAGCAGGTCGGCATGGCCGTGCCGGGGTACGCGGTCGAATATGACCATGTCGATCCGCGCGGGCTCGATGGCGGCCTGCAATTGCAGGCGATCCCCGGACTTTATTGCGCGGGCCAGATCAACGGCACCACCGGATATGAGGAGGCGGCGGCGCAGGGGCTGGTCGCCGGAATGCAGGCGGCGGCAGCCGTTCTTGGCCGGGCTCCGGCCGCGCTTGACCGGGCCAACAGCTACATGGCGGTGATGATCGACGATCTGACCCTGCACGGGGTGAGCGAGCCTTACCGCATGCTCACTGCCCGGGCGGAATATCGCCTGCGCCTGCGCGCGAACAACGCCTCAACCCGGCTCACTCCATTGGCGATCGTGGCGGGATCTGTCGGCAGCGAGCGGCTGGCGTGGTACCAGCAACGCGAGGCGGATCGGGCGGGCTGGGACGAGGCGCTCGACCACCCCTTTGCCGCGCAGGAAATCGCCGCTGCGACAGGGGTGACGGTCCGCGAGGATGGCGCGCGGCGCAGCCTGCGCGAATGGCTCCGTTTCGATGGGATCGATCTGACCGCGCTGGCCAGATTGCTCCCGGAGGCCTGCGATCCGGCGAGCGAGGTGGCGCTCGAACTGGCGGAAGACGCGGCCTATGCGCCCTATCTCGATCGGCAGGAGCGCGAATTGCGCGACCTGCGCGCCAGCGACGCCGTGCCGCTGGGGGCCGGATTTCCCTATGATGCAATCCCCGGCCTTTCCCGCGAAATGATCGAGCGGCTTGACAAGGCGCAGCCCGCGACGCTGGCGGCGGCAGGGCGGGTGGCCGGGATTACCCCGGCCGCGCTGGCGGCCCTGCTGGTCCACGCCCGCCGTCGCGCGGTGGCCCCAGCATGACTCTGCACAGCGAGGAGAGTGCCCGCGCCTATACTTCCGGGCTGTGCGATGATGCCGCCTTGGCCCGACTGGAACGGCTGGCTGAATTGCTCCGCGAGGAGAACGAACGTCAGAACCTCGTGGCCCGGGCGACGATCCCGGCCATTTGGCAGCGCCATATCGCCGACAGCGCGCAGCTGCTCCGGCTTGTTTCCCATGAAACAGGAACCTGGCTGGATCTCGGTACCGGCGCGGGCTTTCCCGGGCTGGTGATTGCAGCGATGCGCCCGGATTGGTCGATTCGCTTGGTCGAGTCGCGGCGCAGGCGGTTCGAGTGGCTGCATCACTGTTCTGCGGAGTTGGGCCTCGCTCATTGCGAGGTGGTGGGCGAACGGCTCGAACATGTCGCAAGCTTCCCGGCCAGTGTCATTTCGGCACGGGCCTTTGCGCCGTTGCCCCTGCTGCTCGACTTATCCGCACGATTTTCCACTGCCGACACCCAGTGGCTGTTGCCCAAGGGGCGGAGCGCGGCGCTAGAACTGGGGCAACTGCCAAAACGGCGGCAGGCGATGTTTCACGTGGAACAATCGCTGACCGATCCGGAGGCGGGCATCATCACCGGCAGGCTGGCGCAGGAGGCCAAACAGGCACCATGATCACGATCGCGATCGCCAACCAGAAAGGCGGGGTGGGCAAGACCACAACCGCCATCAACATCGCCACGGCCATGGCTGCAACCGGCTGGCGCACGCTACTGATCGACCTCGATCCGCAGGGCAATGCCTCGACCGGCATCGGCATCGCCACGGCTGATCGCGTCAGTTCAAGCTACGACCTGTTGATTGACCAGGCTCCGCTGACCGAATGTTTCCAACCCACCGCCATTCCCGGCCTCGACATCGTCCCGGCGACGGTCGATCTCAGCGGTGCCGAAGTGGAGCTGGTCGGCGTGGAGAACCGCACAGACCGGCTGCGCGCCGCGCTGGCGGGCGATGCCGGCCATGACATCTGCTTCATCGATTGCCCGCCTTCACTCGGGTTGCTGACGCTCAATGCGCTCGGCGCTGCCGACACATTGCTGGTGCCGTTGCAATGCGAATTCTTCGCGCTGGAAGGTTTGAGCCAGCTTCTCCAGACGGTCGAGCGCGTTCAGCAGCGCTTCAACCCAGATCTGGGCATTCTCGGCGTGGTTCTTACCATGTTTGACCGTCGCAACCGCCTGACCGATCAGGTGGCTGACGACGTTCGCGCCTGCCTTGGCCCGCTGGTGTTCGAAGCGGTCATCCCGCGCAATGTCCGCCTGTCCGAGGCACCGAGCCACGGATTGCCGGCGCTGGTCTATGATCACAGTTGCGCCGGGAGCCTTGCCTATATGGCGCTCGCGCGCGAGCTGATTGGCCGCCTGCCCGAAAAGAGGAAAGCCGCATGAGCGACAGCCCGCCCGAATCCGAGAGCCCCGCCATTTCGACCCGACTCGGCGTCCCCCGGCGACTGGGACGAGGGCTCGGCGCTTTGCTAGGCGATGTCAGGCGGGAAGAGCCGCTGGTGGTGGCGGCACAAGGCACCGATCCGGCCCGGGCCGGGGACAATTCGACAAGCAGCGGGCTGGCCATGCTGGCGGTTGCCATGATCGAACCACATCCACAGCAGCCGCGCAGCCATTTCGACGAGGCCGCGCTGAATGAGCTGGCCGCCTCGATTGCCGCCCGCGGAGTGATCCAGCCCGTGATCGTGCGTCCGCTCGGGAGTGGGCGATACCAGCTGGTGGCCGGCGAGCGGCGCTGGCGGGCGGCGCAGAAGGCGCAGCTGCACGAAATACCAGCGTTGGTTCGTGACCTGGCCGAACGCGATGTGATGGCGCTGGCGCTGATCGAGAATATCCAGCGTGAGGATCTCAATCCGATCGAGGAAGCGCGCGCCTATCACCGGCTGGCCGGGGAAGAGGGGCTCGGCCAGGCCGAGATTGCCCGGATGGTCGATAAATCGCGCAGCCACGTCGCCAATCTCCAGCGGCTGCTGAGCCTGCCGGAAGCGGTGATCGCCCATGTCGAGGCGGGACGTTTGTCGATGGGCCATGCCCGCGCGCTGATCGGCCATGACAATGCGGTGGATCTGGCAGAGCGTGTGCTGGCCAGAAACCTTTCCGTGCGCGAGCTCGAAAAGGAAGTGCGCCGTGGCAAGCGGGACGGTGCGACCCCGCGCCAGGCGCGCCCGCCGCGCGATTCGACGGGCGATGCCGATATCCAGGCCGTCCAGAACCATCTCGAGGAATATCTCGGGCTGGCGGTGCGAATTGCGGCCGATGCCGATCCGCGATCGGGCGCGGTGACGATCCGCTACCGCACGCTCGACCAGCTGGACCTGATCTGCCAGCGCCTCACTGGCGGCGGGATCTGACCGGTGCCGCCCGGCACAACGGAAGTTGCGCAGCGCAACTTCCGTTTCAGCGAAGCTACTTCACATATTTTCCGGTCTTGGCGTATTTGACCGTCTTTGTCGGCTGCATCCGTACCCGCTTGTCGTGGACGATGATCTGGCGATAGACCGGGCGTTCTACAATCTTCTCAACCACTTCGTGGGTATGGCAGCGCTGGACCGGGATCATCACCGGCATCATCGGCACGGCATAGGCCATCGGCATCGCATAGCCATAGGCGGGATAGCCATAGCCATAGCCGGGCTGGCCATAGCCCATCTGCGCCGTGTTGCGGGCGAGATAGTCTTCGCACCAGCTCACCGCTTCATCCTCGTCCTTGCGGCTGTTGTTGCGGTCGATCGCGCTGCCGATCACGGCCCCAGCAACGCCGCCCGCCCCCGCGCCGATCAGAGTGCCGGCCAGCCTGCTGCCCTTGTTGTCGATGCGATTGCCGACCACTCCGCCGACCACTGCGCCAACCACGCCCCCGATCACGCCGCCATGGCCGTCGCGCCGGTCTTCGCCGCGATAACGGCCGACGCAATCGGCAATCCAGTTCTCGCGGGCCCGCTGGTATTCGGGCGGATAGGATGCGGGGGCGCCATATCCCTGCGGATAGCCGGTGGCCATAGGATAGCCCGGAGCGCCTGCCCCCGGCAGCGGTGGCATCGCCGGCATCGCCATCGTCTGCGGATTGCCCGGCAGCGGCGGCAGCGCAGCGGCGGCGGCCTCACCGGCAGAATCCGCCGGATCGGGACCTTCGGCCAGGGCCGGAGAGGCGGCGAACAATGCGCCGGCAGCGATGCAAAGCGGGATCAGGCGGGCATTCATGGCGAGTACCTCATGTAACGGGCCGGTCGATTCCCGGCGTTAACGCGAAATTTAGCATCGCCTTGCCGGAGAAACTAAGGATTTGGGGAAACCAATTCGGGTGGTGTCCCGAATCGGGTCGGCTCGTGCCCCATTGCCGCTTCGGCCTTGGCCTACTATCTGGAACCCCATGACCAGCAGACGCGCAACCATCACCACCACCGCCACCATCGTCCTTGTGCTGGGCGGCTTAGTCACCTGGCTCTGGCGCGGGGATGTGGCCGATCTCGATATGGCCAAGGTTACCGGTTCAGATCCGGTGATCGAGGAGGAGGCTTCTCCGGAAACCTTCCCGACGATCGTGATCGCAAGGCCGGTTGGCTGGGAAGCGGGCGAGGCGCCAGTAGCGCCCAAGGGCTTCAAGGTTACCCGCTTTGCCGAAGGGCTGGTGCATCCGCGCACGATGCTGACCCTCCCCAATGGCGATGTGGTGGTCGCGCTCACCAATGCCCCTCCAGGCGATAAGCCGAGCGGCATTACCGGCAGGGTGATGATGTGGCTGATGGATCGGGCCGGCGCCCTTGTGCCTTCGCCCGACAAGATTGTGCTGCTTCGCGATGCCGATGGCGATGGCAAGGCGGAGTCCCGCTATGTCCTGAAGGATGGCCTGAATTCGCCCTCTGGCCTTGGATATCGCGACGGACGCCTGCTCGTGGCCGATAACGACATGCTGCTGTCCTTTCCCTATCAGCTAGGGGCGACCAGCATTACCGCGAAACCCTACAAGCTGATGGATCTGCCGGCCGGCGGCTATCACTGGATGCGCAACCTCGCGGTGAGTCCGGACGGCAAATCGGTGTTCGTCGCGGTCGGTTCCGCCTCGAATATCGGCGAGAACGGTATGGCCGAGGAAAAGGGCCGGGCGGCGATCTGGGAGTATGATTTCACCAGCCGCAAGCCGCGCCAATACGCCGGGGGCATGCGCAATCCCAACGGGCTGGACTTCAATCCCGCCACTGGCGAGTTGTGGGCCACGGTCAATGAACGCGACATGCTAGGTTCCGACCTCGTTCCCGACTATCTCACAAATGTCCCGATTGGCGCACAATATGGCTGGCCCTGGGCTTATTGGAAGGACAAGATGGACATTCGGGTTCAGGAGCCGGTGCCCGAATATTTCACCGAATACACTCGCAGACCGGAATATGCTCTCGGCCCCCATGTTGCTGCGCTGGGCCTCACTTTCACGCGCGAAGGCCACAGGATGGGTGCGGCCTTCGGCCGGGGCGCCTTCATCGCCCGGCACGGTTCCTGGAACCGTCGCCCGCTGTCGGGCTATGATGTGATCTTCGTGCCGTTCGACGAAAACGGCAATCCCTCTGGTCCGCCGCAGCAAGTCTTGAGCGGCTTCCTCACCGGTAAGGGCACAACCCATGGCCGCCCGACCTGGGTCGCCTGGGACAAGACGGGGGCACTTCTGGTGAGCGATGACACCGCCGGCATCATTTGGCGGGTTGAGGCTCCCGGGGCGAAGCCCGCGCCTGCGCCCAAAGTTGTAAAGGTGGCACCGATTCCCCCGCGTCGCGAGCTGAAGGGTGACGGGACAATAAAATTTGGCAAGGATTTCATCGAACAATAGCGGTCTATAGAATCTTCCCGGCCCGCCCGGCCAGTTCGGTTACGAATTGCCAGGCGGTCCGGCCGGAGCGGGCACCGCGCCGCTTCGACCATTCCAGTGCGTCACCCTCCTCAAAGGCAAGACCGTAGGCCTCGGCATAGCCGGCGATGATCGCCAGATAATCGTCCTGGTTGCAATTGTGGAAGCCGATCGACAGGCCGAAGCGGTCAGCCAGCGCCAGCTTGTCATCCACCGCGTCACGCGGATTGATCGGATCATCCTGCTCACTCGCCTGTCGCGGCACGATCACGCGACGGTTGGATGTCACTGCCAAACGGACATTGCCGGGGCGCGCTTCGACTCCGCCTTCCAACCAGCTGCGCAAATGGCGCGGACCGGTTGAATCGCCCTCGGCAAAACCGAGATCGTCGATGAAGACAAGAAAATTGCGGGCAACCGCGCCGAGTTCGCCAAACAGCGCAGCGAGGCCTTCCAGCGCGTCCGGCGCGACCTGCACCAGCGCAACTGCGCCCGGATTGACGGTCTGCGCGGCCTTCACGCTGGCCCGCAGTAGCGCGGACTTGCCCATCCCGCGCGAGCCCCACAGCAGCATGTCATGGGCGGCATGACCCGCCGCGAGCCGGGCGACATTGGCGGTGACGAGCGCTTTTTGCGGCTCGATCCCGCGCAGCAGGGCAAGCGCTGGCGCTTCCAGCGCAGCAACGGCGCGGGGATTGCGTCCATCCCAGACGTAGGCAGGGCTGGCGCGCCAGTCCGCCTTCTGTGTTGGCGGAGAGAGGCGTTCGAGCGCGTCGGCGATGCGGGCGAGGTGGGCTTCGGCTTCGTTCATCCGGCAAGTTGTCCTGCGTCGAGTGTATAGAGAAGTTCGGCACCGGCAGTGGCGGATGCTTTCAGCCCGGTCATTTCCGGCACGATCCGGGTGAGGAAGTAGCGCGCGACCACGGGTTTTGTCGCGGCGAGTGCCGGAGCTTCGCCCGCGCCCACCGCGCGGGATTGCCGCAGCAGCTGCCAGCCTGCCGCCGCCACTGCGCACATGGCGCAGAAGGGGACGCTGCCCGCCAGCCGGTCATCGAGGCTGGCATCGCGCAGCATCCATGCGCCGATGCTTGCACAATCGCGGGCGAGCGCGGCCAATTCCGGCGCTTCCGTTCCGGCTTCCCGGGCGATGTCCTCCATCAGGCCTGGCAAGACCGCGCCATTCTCCATCGCCAGCTTGCGCGTGACGAAATCGGCGGCCTGGATACCGTTGGTTCCTTCATAGATCGCGGCGATCCGCACATCGCGCAGGTGCTGGGCCGCGCCGGTCTCCTCGATATAGCCCATCCCGCCGTGGACCTGGATGCCGAGGCTGGCCACTTCCGTGCCGATATCGGTGCCCCAGGCCTTGATCAGCGGGACCAGCAGGTCCGCGCGGGCCCGGGCCCTGTCATCGCCCAACGCGGCACGATCGACCTGCCCGGCGGTGTAATAGAGCAGCGCCCGCGCTCCTTCGGTCAGCGCCCGCATCCGCAGCAGCATGCGCCGCACGTCGGGATGCTCGATGATCGCTACCGGCGATTTGTCGGCCGCGCCCGCCCGTGCCGACTGGACCCGTTCGCGGGCATAAGACCCTGCTTGCTGGAGCGCCCGCTCCGCCACTTGCACGCCCTGGTTGCCGACATTGATTCGCGCCGAGTTCATCATGGTGAACATAGCGCGCAGCCCTTCGTTCTCGCGGCCGACAAGCTCGCCGATGCAGCGCCCGTTCTCGCCAAAGCTCATGACGCAGGTCGGGGAGGCGTGGAGGCCGAGCTTTTCCTCCAGCCGGATGCAGGCAAGGTCGTTGCGTGGCCCGAGGCTTCCGTCCGCGCGAACATGGAATTTGGGGACGATGAACAGAGAAATCCCCCGGCTACCTTCCGGCGCGCCGAGCGTGCGGGCCAGCACCAGATGAACGATGTTTCCGGCCAGATCGTGCTCGCCCCAGGTGATGAAGATTTTCTGGCCGGAGATCAGGTATTTGCCTTGATGTTCGCCTTCGCGAATCGGTGTTGCCACAGTCTTCAGCGCGCCAACATCGCTGCCGGCCTGCGATTCGGTCAGGTTCATGGTGCCCGACCATTCTCCGCTGACCAGCTTTGGCAGATAGGTTGCTCGTTGCGCGTCGTCGCCATGGTGCAACAGTGCCTCAATCGCGCCGACGGTCAGTGTCGGCAGCAGGGCGAAGGCCATGTCAGCCGCGCCGAGGTTTTCCAGTACATTGCAGGCAAGCGCGAAGGGCAGGCCCTGTCCGCCGAATTCGGGTGGCGCGGCAACTGCGTTCCAGCCCTGCGCGACATAGGATGCATAGGCCTCGGCAAAGCCCGGAGGCAGGCTGACGCGGCCTTCCGCCAAATGCGCGCCCAGCTGGTCGCCAATGCGGTTGAGCGGGGCCCATTTGCCTGCCGCGAAGTCACCGATCCCTTCGACGATCGCTTCGACCAGATCCGGGCTGGCGGCGGCAAAGCGCTCGCTCTGTGCCAGTTCTGCGATGCCGGCGCAGACCCGCAGCGCCAGCAACTGGTCCTGCGTGGGTGGGCTGAATGGAGTCACGGGCAGTTTTCCTTGGCTTGGGCAGAGAGGCACCTATAGCGGGAGCGCGATGACCGGCAAACAGAAGCCCCTGATCCTGCCCGCCGATGCCAGCGGCATAGCCCAAGCGGCCGAACGGCTGCGCGCGGGCGGGCTGGTCGCCGTGCCGACCGAGACGGTCTATGGCCTTGCCGCGCGCGCCGACAGCGCCGAGGCGGTGGCCGCAATCTATCGCGCCAAGGGCAGGCCGGATTTCAATCCGCTGATCGTGCATGTCGTCAATCTCGAGCAGGCCGGGCGGCTGGTCGAGCTGGATGATCGGGCGCTTGCGCTCGCCAACGCGTTCTGGCCCGGCCCGCTGACGATGGTCCTGCCGCTGCGGGAAGGCGCGCCGGTTACCCCGGCGGTGACAGCGGGCCTGTCGACGCTGGCGATCCGCATGCCGGCCCATCCGGCGATGCGGGCATTGCTGGAAGCGGGCGGGCTGCCGCTTGCCGCTCCTTCGGCCAACCGCAGCGGCGGGGTCAGCCCGACGGATGCCGCGCATGTCGCCGCCTCGCTGGGCGAGCGGGCGGGCCTCATACTTGATGGCGGTGCCTGCGCGCGCGGGATCGAATCGACCATTGTCGCGCTGCGGGCCGATGGCAGTTGGCAATTGCTGCGGCCCGGCCCGATCGAGGAGGCGCGGATTACCGCCATTCTTGGAGCGGCGGAAGACGCCGTGACGTCTCGGATCGAGGCGCCGGGACAACTGGCCAGCCATTATGCCCCGGGCAAGCCCTTGCGGCTCGATGCCCCGCTGGCCGAAGCGGACGAATTCCTGATCGGCTTCGGCGCAGTGGCAGGCGATTGCACGCTGTCGGCCAGTGGCGACCCGTCCGAAGCTGCTGCGCGGCTTTATGCCTGCCTGCATGAAGCGGCGGCGGCCCCGGCAGCGCGGATTGCGGTTGCGCCGATCCCGGACGAGGGCATCGGGACTGCGATCAACGATCGCTTGCGCCGGGCCGCGGCCTGAGCGGAACTATTCGGCGGGCACCGTCGGGCGCAGCGCAGCCATCTCATCACCGATCGCATCCTGTTCGGCACAGGCGGCGCTGTCGCCCGAGCGGCAAGGTCCGTCCAACTTCCAGTAGCGCCGCTCGAGCTGACCCAGCCGTTCCTCGCGCTTGCGCAGGGCGCGACCGCGCTTCTCGTCGGCTTCGGACTGGCTGGTGGTGGCCATGTCGGCCGCCTTGCTGGCAACCTTGACCGGGGCGGTGGCGACATCCAGCGCGGTTTTAGCGAGGCACCCGGCGAGGAGCGGGGTGGCTGCCAGCGCCAGCAGAAGGGGTATGGTCCTGCGCATCGTCGTCACCTCTTTAGAGAGCATATTCCCATTGCAAAACTGAACCCGGCCCGAACGGGGCGCCGCAAAATGAAAAGGCCGCCCTGACTGGGGCGGCCTTTCCTTATGCCTGCGGCGAGTAATGGAGCTCAGGCGGTTTCGGCATTCTCGTAATATTTCGGCGCATGCTCGTTGAGGATCGCGAGGATCTTCTTGAGCGCGGTCGGCTCATCGGTCTTTTCCATCGCGGCCAGTTCGCGCGCGAGGCGGCTGGAAGCGGCTTCGAAGATCTGGCGCTCGGAATAGCTCTGTTCGGGCTGGTCGTCGGCACGGAACAGGTCGCGCGTCACTTCGGCGATCGACACGAGGTCACCCGAATTGATCTTGGCTTCGTATTCCTGGGCGCGGCGCGACCACATGGTGCGCTTGACGCGGGGCTTGCCCTTCAGAGTGTCGAGTGCCTCGCGCAGGGTCTTGTCGGACGAGAGCTTGCGCATCCCGATCGCTTCGACCTTGTTCACGGGAACGCGGAGCGTCATCCGCTCCTTCTCGAACCGGAGGACGTAGAGTTCGAGCTGCATGCCGGCGATTTCTTCGTTCTGCAGCTCGATCACACGGCCAACGCCGTGTTTGGGATAAACAACATAGTCACCAACGTCGAAGGCGGGGGCCTTAACAGCCATGGAATATCCTTTCGCTCCGACAGGCTGCCCCAAGGCACAGTGAAACAAGGGAAACGGCCGCGTCACGACGCGGTCGGCTTGCCTGGCTTGACTGATTCGCGGGAGGCCTGCCTTTCTCGGTACCACGCAGCCGCAAAGCGACCCGCGGCAGTGCGGCACCACATAGCGGAAATCCGCATAAAAAGCCAGCCCCAGACTGCGCGATTGTTGCGCGCGCATGAAATCGCGCCGCAACCTGCTTGCGGCGCGATAGCAAAATTACATGGAGATGATCCGCGACCGCTCCGGCGCGGGTCTGGATCAGTCGCCTTCGCCGGGCTCGGCCGAGAAATATTTGTCGAACTTGCCGTCTTCGCCCTTGTGCTCGTCGGCGTCGGCGGGCGTTTCCTTCTTGGAGGTAATGTTGGGCCATTCCGCCGAATATTTGGCGTTCAGTTCCATCCACTGTTCCAGCCCGTTCTCGGTGTCGGGCAAAATCGCTTCGGCCGGGCATTCCGGCTCGCAAACGCCGCAATCGATGCATTCGCTGGGGTTGATGACGAGCATGTTCTCGCCCTCATAGAAGCAATCGACCGGGCAGACCTCGACGCAATCCATATATTTGCATTTGATGCATGCATCGGTGACAACATAGGTCATTGCAGGTCTTCCCCTTCCGGCAGTCTCATTCCGCCCGCTGATAGGTCCAACTTCACGCCAGCGTCAAGCACCCGATAGCAGCTTTGCGCTTCCGGGGCAGGGCCTCGCCGCGCAGGCAGGGCGAGAATCTCGATAACCTTCACCTGCCTCCGCGTCGGCAACACCAGCACGTCGCCGGGTTTGACCATGGCGCTGGCCCGTTCGATCCGCCTGCCGTTGAGGCGGATATGGCCGGCGCTGGCCCATTCCTGGGCAAAACTGCGACTCGCGGTCAGGCGCAGGAACCAGAGTAGCTTGTCGATCCGCATGGAGGTCGGGCGCTACCGGACGAGGGCTGCCAATGCGGCAAAGGCGCTGCCTTCACGCGCGGGGCGGGGAGGCAGCGCGTCATCGCGCCGGTGTTGCCGGTCGCTGCGCGGGGCGCGCCAGCCCCAATGGTCCGGCGCGGGCGGACCATGCGCTTCGTGGGCCAGCTTGCGGGCCGGTGCAAGGCAGAACCCGGCTTCGTGCAGCAGCCGGGCGGCGTTGGCGGGCGCAAGGCCCATTGAGGTTGCCAGCGCCGGGTCGATCGTGAAGCGGCGGGCTCCGGCGGCGGTGCGCTGGTCATGCGCGGTGCGGAAGATCTTTTCGGCCATATCGACCCTGATCGCCTGGTTGCCGGCGCGGCGGTAACCGGCGGGGAGCGCCCTGGCGGGCGTTATCACCGGGGCCATGCCTCGCTGTAGCGGCCGCTGGTCGAGGTCGATCGCCTGCAACAACCGGCGCGGTCCGGGCTTGAGCAGCGCGGCCACGAAAATGTCGAGCGTGCCGATAGTGACGCCAATCCGCCGCAGCAGCTTGCGCCGGTCGGGCGGAACATGAGCCAGACCCGCCTCTTCGCGCCTGACCAGCCCGCCGCCGTGGGCCAGCGCCAGCAGCAGGGCGCGCACTTCGCTGCCCATGGCGGGATCGCGACTGGCCTCCTCCAGATTGCGCAGCGGCTCGAGCGGGGCCAGTTCGCCCTCCAGCCAGAGCGCGAGCGCCTCGGCAAAGTGGTTGCGCTGCGCTGGTGCCAGCAGCGCCATTTCGCGGGCCAGTTCGATCCGCGGGCGAGCCGGCGTCTTGCCGGGGCGGAGGTTGGCCAACACCTGCCCGCCGCGCCGGATGGCGCCATCGGCCAGTTCCAGTTCCCCCAGTTCGCTTGCAACCAGCAAATGGGCGCGGGCGGCCAACAGGCGCGGCAAGTGCCGTTCGGCCGCTGCCAGCAACAGCTTACGGTCGGCATGGCTGGCGCCCTTGTCGGCGACAAAGCGGAAGCCTTCGAGATGGCCGATCGCATGGCCTTCCACGCAGACCGCGCCGTCTTCCTCCAGTTCGACCCTGAGCAGCGCCGGGTCCTTGGCCAGGGTCTTCATCAGCACGGCGGTGCGGCGATTGACGAAGCGCTCGGTCAGCCGGGCGTGCAGCGCGTCGGACAGGCGGGTTTCGACCGCCTTGGCGCGAGCGGCCATCTCGTCCTTGGCCATCACCCAGTCGGGTCGCTGGGTGATGTAGGACCAGCTGCGGATGGCCGCGATTCGGCCTTGCAGCGTGTCGATATCGCCCTGGGCATTGTCGAGCTCGGCGATGCGCGCGGCGGTGAAATCGGCGCAGAGCCAGCCCTGCCGCAGATCCTGCCACAGCCGCGCAACAAAGCGGGAATGGGTTTCCGCGCCCTGCTGGCGGAAATCGGGAAGCGAACAGGTCTCCCAGAACCTTCGAACCAGCGCTGGCCCCTTGACGCCATCGCCCGCTGGTTCGTCGGCAAGCCGCTTGAGCACGGTAAGGTCGATCGCTTCGGGGGCGGGTGCGAGCGCCGGGTCGTCGGGCTTGCGTTCCAAATCCTCGATCAGCGTGGCGAGCGAATCGAAGCGCGGCTGCGCATCGCGCCAGTAGAGCCGGGTCAGCGGAGCAAAGCGATGTTCCTCCACCGCGTAGATTTCCTCATCGGTCAGCGCCAGAGACCGACCGTCCGGCCCGCCCGACAGCGTGCCGAAGGTGCCATCCTTCTGGTGGCGTCCGGCGCGTCCGGCGATCTGGGCGATTTCGGAGGGCGTCAGCCGCCGCTGCCGCACTCCGTCGAACTTGGACAGCCCGGCAAAGGCGACATGGTTGACGTCAAGGTTCAGCCCCATCCCGATCGCATCGGTGGCAACGATGTAATCAACCTCGCCCGATTGGAACAATTCCACCTGCCGGTTGCGCGTTTCCGGGCTGAGCGCACCCATTACCACCGCCGCCCCGCCCCGGAAGCGGCGCAGCATTTCCGCCACGGCATAGACCTGCTCGACCGAGAAGGCGACGATCGCGCTGCGCGGGGGTAGCCGCGAAAGCTTGGCCGAACCGGCATGGCTAAGCTTGGAAAAACGTGGGCGACTGACGATCTCGGCTCTGGGCAACAGTGCCTTGACCATCGGTTCCAGCGTGGCCGAGCCGAGCAGCATGGTCTCGTCCCACCCGCGCGCATGGAGCAGCCGGTCAGTGAAGATATGGCCGCGTTCGGGATCGGCGGCGAGTTGCGCCTCGTCCAGCGCCATGAAGGCCAGTTCGCGGTCCATCGGCATGGCCTCTGCCGTGCACAGCAACCAGCGCGCGCCGGGCGGTTCGATCCGTTCCTCGCCGGTGATCAGGGCAACTTCCTTGTCTCCCTTGATTGCGCGGACCTTGTCATAGACCTCGCGCGCCAGCAGGCGGAGCGGGAAGCCGATCGCCCCGCTCGCATGGGCGCACAACCGCTCGATCGCGAGATGCGTCTTGCCGGTATTGGTCGGGCCCAGCACAGCCCGGATGCGGCTTTCGCCTTGGTTGGCGGCGTGATTGGCTTTCACGCCGTCCTATTTGGCATCGCCCATGCCCTGCCGCAACCGCTGCTGCGAGAGTCTCAACAGTTGGCCACGCAGTTGAGCCGATAAGGCGCGAATTGACGCCATGTTAACTTTGATGCGCCTAGGAGTTTCGCCACGCAGGCCGCGGCAATCGGGGCCACCAGTTTCGGGCAGGACGCGTTGTTCAAGTCGCGCGAGTGCATGGCTGCCGGGCATGACGCCGGCATGGATGGCGGGCCCACCAGCGGCGCGGCAGCGCTTAGCCATGCCCAGATCCTGCCGGATATTCTCCCCAATGTTGTCAATGCTATCCGCAATGCCTTACCGAACCGGCCCAACCTGTGGTGGCCGTACTCCGAACAATTCGCGCAATGGCAGCTGCGCGTCTCGCAGCGGCTGGCGGGCGTGGACTTCGCCCCTGACCTTGCCCAGGATATCGGCAGCGGGCGCTGGTATCGGGGCATGGGTACCATGCTCGGGCTTGGCCTGGCCGCGCTGTCGTTCTGGCCCGATTTCGCTCCGCTCGAAGCGGCCCCCGCCATGCATATCGACAGCGAGACGCGCGATGAATTCCGCAGCCAGCTGATCATGCCGCTGGCGCTGGGCGCCGACAGCGGGCGGCACATGGGCGCAACCAGCGCGGTGCTGCCGCTCAAGGCTGCGCCCGAACGACCCAGTATCGAACTGGTGGCAACGCTTGCGCAGGGCGACAGCTTCGGGCGGATGCTGCTGCGCGCCGGGGTGGGCGTAGGCGATGCGGCGCAGGTGATCGGCATGGTCAGCCGTGCCGTGCCGCTGGCCGATATCCAGCCCGGCACCCGGATCGACATCACCCTTGGCCGTCGCAGTGAGCCGGGTGTGCCGCGCCCGCTCGATGCGCTGGCCTTCCGCGCCCGTTTCGATCTCGAACTGGCGCTGGAGCGGCGCGGCGGCGGGCTGGTGCTTGATCCGCGTCCGATCCATGTGGACGAGACCCCTCTGCGCATACGCGGCAAAGTTGGTTACAGCCTCTATCGCTCGGCCCGGGCTTCGGGCGCGCCGGTTTCGGCGGTCCAGCAATATCTGCGCACGCTCAATGACAGCTTGCGGATCGACAGCGATGTCCAGGCCGACGACGAATTCGACCTCATCGTCTCCTACAAACGCGCCGCTACGGGCGAGACTCAGCCGGGCCAGTTGCTTTATGCCGGGCTCGACCGCGGCGGAAAGCCGGTCGCCCAGCTGCTGCGCTGGGGCAAGGACGGGCGCTTCTTCGAGGCTTCGGGCGTCGGCGAGCAGCGCAGCGGCCTGCTCCAGCCGGTCAATGGCCGGATCACTTCGGGCTTCGGGATGCGGAGGCATCCGATTCTCGGCTATGTCCGCATGCACGCAGGCGTCGACTTCCAGGCCAGTTACGGCTCGCCGATCTACGCGGTCAGCGACGGCACGGTGACTTTCGCCGGGCGTCATGGCGGCCATGGTAATTATGTCCGGCTCAATCACGGCGGCGGATTTGGCACTGGTTATGGCCATATGAGCCGGATCGCGGTGGAGCCGGGCGATCATGTCCGGCGCGGGCAGGTGATCGGTTATGTCGGTTCAACCGGCCTCTCGACCGGGCCGCATCTTCATTACGAGGTCTATCGCGGCGGGCAGGTGGTCAACCCGATGTCGGTCCAGTTCGTCACCCGCGCGCAGCTGGAGGGCGAGGAGCTGAAGCAGTTCCGCGCCCGGCTGGCCGCGCTCAGGCTGGTGGCTCCCGGCGCGGCGCTGACTCCGATCGCGCAAGAGGCGGTGACGCCGGGCGAGCCGTTGCGCGAGATCGATCGGCTCGATCCGCACCGCCCCGGGGGCCTGATCTCACCGCGCGATTGAAGCATCCGGTTTTTTGCGGCAGGGAATGACCATGACTGCCAGCTATCCTCATTTGCGCCTTCGCCGCGCCCGCGCCACCGGCTGGAGCCGGGCCCTGCACCGCGAAACTGTGCTGACCCCCGCCAATCTGATCTGGCCGCTGTTCGTGGCCGAAGGGCGCGGAGTGGAAGAACCGATCGGCTCGCTGCCAGGCGTGTCCCGCTGGTCGGTGGAACTGATTGTTGAGCGGGCTAGGGAAGCGGTGGCGCTGGGCATTCCCTGCCTCGCGCTGTTTCCCAACACCCCTGCGGAGAAGCGCAGCGACAACGGCGAAGAGGCGCTCAATCCCGACAATCTCATGTGCCGCGCAATCCGCGCGATCCGCGATGCCTGCGGCAGTGATATCGGCGTGCTGACCGATGTCGCGCTCGATCCCTATACTGCCCATGGGCAGGACGGTCTGGTCGATGGTGCGGGCTATGTCCTCAATGACGTCACGGTGTCAGTGCTGGTGGCGCAGAGCCTGAACCAGGCCGCCGCCGGCGCCGACATCATTGCCCCGTCCGACATGATGGATGGCCGGGTCGGCGTGATCCGCGCAGCGCTGGAGCGTGAAGGGCACGAGAATGTCCAGATCATGAGCTATGCTGCGAAATACGCTTCCGCCTTCTACGGCCCGTTCCGCGATGCGGTCAGCACGCGCGGGCTGCTCAAGGGTGACAAGAAGACCTACCAGATGGACCCCGCAAACAGCGAGGAAGCATTGCGCGAAGTCGCGCTCGACCTGGCCGAAGGTGCGGACAGCGTGATGGTCAAGCCCGGTCTGCCCTATCTCGATATCGTCCGGCGGGTGAAGGAACGTTTCGCGGTGCCGGTCTTCGCCTATCAGGTCAGCGGCGAATACGCGATGATCGAGGCCGCCGTTGCCGCCGGGGTTGGCGAGCGTGACGCGCTGGTGCTGGAGACGCTGCTGGCCTTCCGCCGCGCGGGATGTTCCGGCGTGCTGACCTATCATGCGCCGCTTGCCGCCAGACTGCTGGGAGCCTGAGCCATGCCTGCCCACCGCCCTGACATCACGATCATCGCGCTCAACGGCAAGGCCCCGCGCATTCACGACAGCGCCTTCATCGCGCCGGGTTGCCGGATCATGGGCGATGTCGAGATCGGTCCGGATGCAAGCATCTGGTACAATTGCGTGCTGCGCGGCGATGTGAACCGCATCGTGATCGGCGCGCGCACGAATATCCAGGACGGCACGGTGGTCCATTGCGACAGCGCCAGGCCCGGCAGCGCCAATTCCGGTAATGGTGGCCCTGGATCGCCGACGATCATCGGCGATGATGTGCTGATCGGCCATATGGCGATGGTCCATGGCACGATCCTGGAAGACCGGTCCTTCGTCGGTTTGGGTGCGATCGTGATGGACAAGTGCCGGATCGAATCCGACGGGATGCTGGCGGCGGGCGCCATGCTCACGCCCGGCAAGATCATCCCCTCGCGCCAGCTCTGGGCCGGGCGGCCAGCCAAATATGTCCGAGAACTGACGGACGAGGCGCTGGCCGAGATGCAGATGGGCGTGGCCGGATATGTGGAGAATGGCCGCCTCCATCGTGCCGCTCTGGATGGCGCGGCACTTCATGGCGCGGCCAAGGCCTGATTTCCCGTCAGCGGACGCCATCCGCTCGCTCGCTGACAGCGAAGGTCGCCTGGCATTGCGCGTGACGCCCGGCTCGCGGGTTGAAACGATCGAGATTGTCGAAGGCAGGCTGCTGGTGAAGATCCGGCCGAGGCCGGAAGGCGGCAAGGCCAACGAGGCCGTCCTCGAACTGCTGGCCGAAGCTCTCGAAATGGCGCGATCGAACCTTCGCCTGTTGCGCGGGGCAACTGGGCGCGACAAGCTTGTCCAGCTTGCCTGATTCAGGCGTCAGGCGTGTGCCAATCTTCTTCCTTGGCCCGGCTGTCTCTTAGCCGCAGCGCAAGGCCGAGCATCACGCCGGTGCCGATGGCAACCGTCAGGTCGGCCAGCACGGTAAGGCTCAGTGTGAGCAGCAGCAGGATGCGGTCCGATACCGGGGCCGACCAGTAGCCCGCCCACTTGTGCGGCTCGCTCATGTTCCAGGCGGTGACCAGCAGCAATCCCGCCAGCGCCGGCATGGCCATGAAGCCAGCCAGCGGAGCCGCGACCAGCATAACAAGGAGGATGGTCGCGGCATGGACAACGCCCGCCACCGGGGTCTTGCCGCCAGCCCGGACGTTGGTGGCCGTGCGGGCAATTGCGCCCGTGGCGGGCAGGCCGCCAAACAACGAGGAAGCAATGTTCGCCCAGCCTTGCGCCAGTATCTCGGCATTGGGCCGATGATTGCCGCCGATCATCCGGTCTGCCACCATCGCCGAAAGTAGCGATTCAATCCCTGCGAGGAAGGCAATGACCAGCGCGGAGGGAAGGAGTTCCTGCAGGCGCCCAACCGATATCTCAGGCAATCCGGGCACGGGCAGATAGCGGGGAAGCTCTCCATAGCGGGAAGCGATAGTGTCAACCGGCAGGCCAAGCGCGGCCACCGCCAATGACGCGACCGCGACCGCGACGATCAGGCCCGGCAATTTCGGAAACAGTCGACGCAGGATCAGGATCATCGCCACTGCTGCTATGCCTATGCCGAAAGCAGACCAGTTGAATGAGGCTCGCGCGCCCCACAGCACGGGTATCTTCTCGATGAAATCGGCCGGTACCTTGCCGGTTGTCAGGCCGAAGAAATCCTTCAGCTGGCTTGTGCCGATAATGATGGCGATGCCGATGGTGAAGCCGTTGATGACAGCTTCGGGCACATAGGCAATCAGATTGCCGGCCCGGAGCAATCCGGCCGCCAACAGGATCACGCCGGCCATCAGCGTGGCCAGAACAAGCCCGTCATAGCCATGGGCGGCGATCACGCCAAACACGACAACGATGAAGGCCCCGGTTGGCCCGCCGATCTGGACGCGGCTGCCACCCAGCAGCGAGATCAGGAAACCCGCGACGATGGCCGTGACCAGCCCAACCGCAGGGGCTGCACCGGATGCGATCGCAATCGCGATGCTGAGCGGGATAGCCACCATGGCGACGGTAACGCCGGCGATCACGTCGGCTCCAAACAGCGTCGGCGTATAACCCTTGAGGGTCGTGAGCAGTTTCGGTTTCATCAGGGGGGGATAATATCCCGGCGGCCTCGCGACAAGCCGGGATAATAGCTTGGCAGTTCTTCCCGCGTCAGTCTTTCAGCGCATCCATCGTGCCGAGGTCTTCCATTGCCGCGCCGATTCGGCGGATGAATTCCTGGGTGATGTCCAGCGGTTGCATGTCGGGCATGCCCGGCGCGGGGTTGATTGTGATGGTCCACCAGGTCAGCGCGGTGATCATCTGCTGGGCGTAGTTCAGCTTGCCCTCCGCGAAATCGACCTTCGGGCCACCTTCCGCTTCGAGATGGTCGAAATAATAGCGCAACAGCTCGTCTTCCCAGGCGCGGCGATCGTCAATCGTGAGGGCGGTGGCGAGGGTATAGGCGACATCGCGGCTCCAGTGGCCGCGCACCGCGCATTGCCAGTCGCTCAGTCCCATTTCGCCATCGCTGGCGACGTACCAGTTCTTGAGATGGACATCGTGGTGGGCCAGCGTTTGCATGCCGTGGCTGTGGAAATCGACCGACTTCAGCGTGCCGGGCCAGATCTCGCTGGCGCGGGCGAAAACCGAATCCGGCAGCAGGCCTTCCGATTTCTGGAAGCCGCCTTCGGAGCCTTCGCGCATGCCGAAGATCTTGGTGCGGTCGAAATAGTCGGGCCAGGTGAGGAAATTGTCCCGAGTGGCCGCGACCAGCCGTTGATCGGAATAGCATTTGCCGTGCAGCCGGGCGAGCAGCCGCATCTGGCTTTCGGCCCGCGCCTTCGTCATCACCGTGTGATGGTTGCAGAATTCGGTGACGCTGTCGGAGATGTCGCCCAGGATGATCATCGCGTTCCATGTCTTCGTGTCGAGCTTCACGAAATAGGGCACGGGCGATTCGATATCGAGCCATGGGCGGATCTTGCTGTAGTAATTGCTCTCGCTCTCGGACGAGGAGCCGACGCCGAGCACGATCCGGTTGGCGAGATTATGCGCCGCCTTGCAGAAGATGCTGTGCGGCAGGACTGAAGACGCGGCACCCGCATCGTTATAGGTCAGCGCGATCCGGCGGCGGTTGGAGGAGCCATTGTCCACCCCGCCAAGGTCGAAGCCGGTTACTTTGGCGCCCGGCACATCGCGGCATAATGCATCGGTCAGCCATTCGGCGGTGAGATATTCGAACGCGATAGGAAGTTCGTCGGTGCTGGTGACCGGGTGCGCATTATGCGCCTGATCGTAATTGTAGGCTTCGGTGATTTCCTTGATCAGCGCGTCGGACATCGTGATGGCCCCTCCCATTGGGCTGTGTTTGTTGTTTGGTCGGCGCGATGGAATCGCTGCCGCGCGATGCAGTGCATGGCACGGATGACGGGCAGAGTCATGCGCGCACGGGGGGCGTCTGGAGGCAGGGAACCGCGCTGCCAGCGCGGCTCTGGCGTTTCAGCCACGCGCCATGCTGGTGGCGAGGCGACCGAGCATCTCGGCCATGGCTTCGCCCAGCTGGGTGTTCTCCGGCCCGCAATCGGCAATCGCCCGACCCATCGCATCGGCCCACTGGTCGGCGGTGTCGCGATTGATCGTCACGCCCTTGTGCGCGCTGTTCATGCACTTGCCCTGATTGTTCTCGAACCAGTCGCGCGGGCCGCCCGACCATCCGGCAAGGAAGCTGGCGAGCGAGGAACGCATCGGTGCGAGATCGGGGGCGTGCAGCGCACGCAGTTCGGCATAGGCCGGGTCGCTGTCCATCAGATCGTAGAAGCGGTTGACGATCCGTTCGATTACAGCATAGCCGCCCAGCAGATCATAGGGGGTGGGCGGTGCTTCTGCCGCTTGCGTGGCCATGTTGAAATGCTCCCGTCGGAATGAGCCTGGGCTTTCACTGGCCGATCCGGCCGACCAGTTCCTTGATCCAGCGCAAATTGCTCGCGCGGATCACAGCCCAATAATAATTGGTTATTTATCAATATATTACGCCAAAATGGATGACGTCACGACAGCATCGTCCCCGTGGCCCGGAAATCATGCCGGGCCACGGGTAATATTCAATCCACTTCTCCGCTGCTCTCGGATTGCGCTTTGTTGGCCTTGCGCTTGGCCGGGACCTTCTTGGCGGCCTTCTTCTTGATCACTTTCGGCGGGGCCGGGGTGAGCTCGAAGGCCAGCTTGTCGTCCTTGACGTTGACATGCACTTCGCCGCCCTGGGCGAGCTTGCCGAACAGCAGCTCTTCAGCCAGCGGCTGCTTGACCTTCTCCTGGATCAGGCGGGCCATCGGCCGTGCGCCGTAGAGCTTGTCATAGCCGCGCTTGGACAGCCATTCGCGCGCATCGCCGTCAAACTGGATGTGGACGTTCTGTTCGGCCAGTTGCAGTTCCAGCTGGAGGATAAACTTGTCCACCACCCGGCTGATCACTTCGGTCGGCAGGTAGGAGAACGGCACGATCGCATCCAGCCGGTTGCGGAATTCCGGGCTGAACATCTTCTTGACCGCCTCGTCGCCCGCATCCTCCTTGCTGACGTCGCCAAAGCCGATGCCTTGCCGCGCCATGTCGGATGCGCCGGCATTGGTGGTCATCACCAGCACGACATTGCGGAAATCGACCGTCTTGCCGTGATGGTCGGTCAGGCGGCCATGGTCCATCACCTGCAACAGGATGTTGAACAGGTCGGGATGGGCCTTCTCGATCTCGTCGAGCAGCAGCACGCAATGTGGTTGCTGGTCGATCGCGTCGGTCAGCAGCCCGCCCTGGTCGAAGCCGACATAGCCCGGAGGCGCGCCAATCAGGCGAGATACCGAATGGCGCTCCATATATTCCGACATGTCGAACCGTTGCAGCGGGATGCCCATGATGCTGGCCAGCTGGCGCGCGACTTCGGTCTTGCCGACCCCGGTCGGGCCGGAGAACAGGAAGCTGCCGATCGGCTTGTCGGGATCGCGCAGACCCGCGCGGCTGAGCTTCATCGCGCTCGCCAGCACCTCGATTGCCTTGTCCTGCCCGAAAACCACCCGCTTGAGGTCGCGGTCGAGATGCTCCAGCGTCTTCTTGTCGTCCTTGCTGACCGACTTGGGCGGGATGCGCGCCATGGTGGCGATCACTGCCTCGATTTCCTTGGCGGTGATGGTCTTTTTGCGCTTCGACGGCGGCACCAGCATCTGCATCGCGCCGACCTCGTCGATCACGTCGATCGCCTTGTCGGGCAGCTTGCGGTCGTTGATGTATCGGGCCGACAGTTCCACCGCGGTCTTGATCGCGTCAGGGGTGTACTTGACCTTGTGATGCTCCTCGAAGGCAGAGCGCAGGCCTTTGAGGATTTTGATCGTATCTTCGATCGTCGGTTCGTTGACATCGATCTTCTGGAACCGGCGCAGGAGCGCGCGGTCTTTCTCGAAGTGGTTGCGGAATTCCTTGTAAGTGGTCGAACCGATGCAGCGGATCGCGCCTGAAGACAGCGCGGGCTTGAGCAGGTTGGATGCATCCATCGCCCCGCCGCTGGTTGCGCCGGCCCCGATCACCGTATGGATCTCGTCGATGAACAGGATCGCGTCGGGCATCTTTTCGAGCTCATTGACGACCTGCTTGAGCCGTTCCTCGAAATCGCCGCGATAGCGCGTGCCCGCAAGCAGGCTGCCCATGTCGAGCGAATAGATCACCGCATCGTTCAGCACTTCGGGCACGTCGCCTTCGACGATCTTGCGGGCGAGGCCTTCGGCAATCGCGGTCTTGCCAACGCCCGGTTCGCCGACATAGAGCGGGTTGTTCTTGGAGCGGCGGCAGAGGATCTGGATAGTCCGGTCCACTTCCGGGCCGCGTCCGATGAGCGGATCGATCTTGCCGGTCAACGCCTTCTGGTTGAGGTTGACGCAGAACTGGTCGAGCGCGCTTTCCTTGCCGCTGGGCTTGGCTTCCGCCTTTTCTTCCTTGTCGGCATGTGGCTCCGCACCAGCGGGCGGGCGGCTTTCCAGCTGGCGGCCGCCCTTGCCGATGCCGTGGCTTATGAAGCTGACCGCATCAAGCCGCGACATGTCCTGTTGCTGCAGGAAATAGACCGCGTAGCTGTCACGCTCGGAAAACAGCGCGACCAGCACATTTGCACCAGTCACCGTGTCCTTGCCCGAAGACTGGACATGCAGGATCGCGCGCTGGATCACCCGCTGGAACCCGGCGGTCGGTTGCGGATCGGAACCGCCCTCGGTCTTGAGCGACTGGTATTCCTGATCGAGATACTGGCGCACCACATCGCCCAGGTCGCCCAGATCCACCCCGCAGGCGGTCATCACCTCGGCTGCCTCGGGATCGTCGATCAGCGCCAGCAGAAGATGTTCCAGCGTCGCATATTCGTGGCTCCGTTCCGAAGCGTTGGTAAGCGCGTTGTGGAGCGTCTTTTCCAGGTTTTGCGCGAAACTGGGCATTTAGGGGCCTTTCGCCAGAGGAGACATCCTTCCCCTTGCGGGCAAGCATGCGGGAACAGGAATGCAGAAGTCTATATGGCAAGATGTCATATGGGAAGCGATCGCCGCGAAAGGAGGGGCGACGCCTATCAACCGTTTTCTCGCGTTCGGAACAATGCCTCAGCCGCAGCCATGTGCGCCTGGGATTTGTCGCGATGGGCCTTCACCCGGGCGATTTCCGTTTCCAGCAGAAGGACGCGCTCGTCCAGTTCGGCGCGCGAATAGCTGTCCAGGCTTTCGCCGGAGAGTTTCGTGGCCGCGTCGCCGCGGGGCCGGGGGCGATCATCATCGTCCATTGCAGTGCAGCATTTCAATTGTGTGTCGGCCTGTCAACAGGCGATGCGCAGGTTGGCCACAGCCGACCTGCGGGGAATTCTCCTCAATCGAGGTCGAAGGCACCGGGGCTCAGCACGCAATCAGGATCGATCGCCCGCTTGAAGGTGCGCAGCAGCTCGAAGCTGGCGGGATCGCGGCCTTGCCGGAATTTCAGTTCCGGCCCGCCGATGCCGATGTAATTGGCACCGAATTCCGCCGTGGCATCGATCAGTTCGGACCACAGGCCGGACAGGAACTGGCGCGCTTCGGGGTTGTCGGCCAGCCGCTCGCCCTGCGCGACTTTTTCCTTCGAGGCCGTGGCGCGGTGGAGGGCAGTCGGGCGATCCGGCCAGTAGATCATCAGGTCGAGATTACTGAGCGCGGGCGCATAGGAGCCGACCAGCAGCCCGATCTCGATTCCCAGCCGCTCGATCGTCTCGCGATGCCCTTCCAGCACGGCACGGATCCGCTCCATCGCCGCCAGCGCGGCGGAGGCGGGAAACATGAAAGGCATCGGCACCCAGCGTTCGCCCTTCGGGCCAAGCACCTGGTCCATGTCGGGATAGGGATCGATCCGGATCATCCGCGCAACCGTGTCGGCAATGATCTTGCCCCCGGCACCCAGCGCGATCTGATGGATTTCCTCCATCTGCGCGGTGACCGCCGGTTTGTGCCGCCCGTCGGTGACGACATGGAGCGAATAGGCGGCCTCATCAAGGAAGCGTCGACCCGCCGTCGCGATCTTCGCCGCGCTGATCACGCTTTCGACAAGGTTTTTGCCCTTCAGCGCCTTGGCGATCGCGCGCACGCCATCGCCAAGCGTCGTGCCTTCCATGCTCAGCCGCTGCATCGATTCGTCAAGGCCGATCATCTCGGTGGCCAGACCCAGCCGCTGGATGGTCGTCTCGGTCTGGTGCAGCGCCTCAAAACTGGTGAAGGAAAAGGATGCAGCCGCTTCATGAGCGGGCCATTCGATCAGCTTGAGCGCGATCTCTACCTTTACTCCCATCGCGCCGAAATCGCCGAGGAACGGGCCGACCAGATCCGGGCTTCCATAGCGGTAATAGGGCCTGCGCGGCCCGAACGCCCAATGGCCAGTGCGCACCATCGTGCCGTCCGCCAGCACCACTTCCAGCCCCATCACCTGCTCGGTGGTGGTGCCATAGCGGCTCGATCCCAACATCACGCCCGTCTGCGACAGGCTGCCACCGACGGTCGCCTGCCGGCCCGAGCGGGTGCCATAGGCCGGCACGCGCAGGCCCTGCGCCTTGAGCTCCTCATATAGCTTCAGCCAGGTGCAGCCCGGCTGGACGATGACATAGAGGTCCTGCGCGTTGATCTCGACCACCGCGTCCATCGCCGTCAGGTCAAGCGTAATCGAGCGCGGCGAGCGCGGAGCATAACCGCCGCTGAACGACATGCCGCCCCCTCGCGGGTGGACCTTGTAGCCGGCCCTTGCAGCACAGGCGACGGCGCGGGCCACCTCACCCTTGTCGCGCGGGCGGACGACGCAGGCGGGAGGTTCGGTCACGCGGAAGAAATCGCCAGCCGCGATTTCGCGCGCCTGGTTGGAGGCATCGACCCGATCGGCCCCCAGCGTTTGCGCCAGCAGCGTAACGATCTCCGTGTCGGACATGGACATGGCATGCTCTCCTGCGCCACGGCGGCGGGCCGCTTGCCCGTCTTGCATCCTTCGCCCTGGCCGCCCCTCTTATGGCCGGGATCGGTCGAGACACGGAGTCCCGATGGTGTCGCCAGAGCGCATTCTTGCCCAATTGCGCCATCGCGCTTGCCGAACCGGGCGACATCGCCTAAATCGCTGCCAAGACGGCCGCTCCGCGAGGGGCGGCCCTTTATGTTTTTTGCGCCATTGTGCGCGGCTTCCTGACGGAGAAATCCCGTGACCCAACCCGCTCCGCTGATGCCCCATGCGACGGCATCGTGGCTTGTCGACAACACCGCCCTGACTTTCGAGCAGATCAGCGAGTTTTGCGGCCTGCATATCCTCGAAGTGCAGGCGATGGCCGACGATCTGGCCAGCAGCAAGTACACCGGTCGCGATCCGGTTCATTCGGGCGAGCTGAACCACGAGGAAATCGAACGTGGCCAGGCTGATCCTGCCTACAAGCTCAGGATGCAGAAGGCGCCGGTTTCGGTCAGCCGGACCAAGGGCCCGCGCTATACCCCGGTATCCAAGCGCCAGGACAAGCCGGACGGCATCGCCTGGATCGTGCGCAACCATCCCGAGATTTCGGACGCGCAGATCGGCAAGCTGATCGGCACCACCCGCAACACCATCGCCGCCGTGCGCGAGCGCAGCCACTGGAACATCCAGAACATCCAGCCGAAGGACCCGGTGACGCTGGGCCTGTGTTCGCAGCGCGAACTCGATGCGGTGGTGGCCAAGGCCGCCAAGAAGGCCGGGATCACAGAAGGCGCGGTGGTCGATTCGGACCTTGGCGACAACCGTCAGGCGCTGATCGACGAACTGCGGGCCGAACGCGTGGCAGCCGGTAAGCTGGCGATCGAAGCGGCGCAGGAAGCCGAAGCCGCCGCCTGGCTCGAAGCCAAGCGCGCCGCCGAAGCCAGCGACGAGGCCTGAGCGCTAATTTAGCGCTTGCCGCGCGGCGGTGTCGGCTCCACCTTGGTGTTTGTGGAGAATGACGCTGAAACGGATGCGCGCGGCGGGCTGGCCGCAGCGCATTATGCCCACCCGGTGGCCTGGGACCTCGAACTCCCGCCGTTGAGCCTGCCGCAATTGCTGGCCGAAAGCGCGGCTGCTGCGCCCGATGCGCCGCTGGTCGATTTCCTTGGCCGCCGCTATTCCTATCGCCAGATCGAACGGGAGGCGCATCGCTTCGCCGCCGGGCTGCAGGCCCTCGGCATTGCCCGGGGCGACCGGGTCGGTCTGTTCCTGCCCAATGTCCCGATTTATCCGGTCGCCTACTTTGGGGCGATGATCGCCGGGGCGACACTGGTCAATTTCTCCCCGCTCTACAGCGCGGAGGAGCTGGAGCAGCAGGTCGAGGATTCGGGCACCCGCATGCTGGTGACGCTGGATGTCCCGGCCTTGCTGCCAACGGCGGTGGAAGTGCTGGAGCATTCCTCACTGGAGCGGCTGGTCGTCGCCCGGCTGGCGCGGCAATTGCCATGGCTGAAGGGGCTGGCGCTGCGCCTGCTTGGGCGCGGGCAATTGAGCCACCTGCCGCGCCGGGTGGAGGTGCTCGACTGGAGCGACTGCCTGGCCGATGGGCAGCCGCAGCCGGTGGCGATCGACCCCGTGCGCGATCTTGCCCTGCTGCAATATACCGGCGGCACCACCGGCACGCCCAAGGGGGCGATGCTCAGCCACCAGAACCTCACCGCCAACGCCCGGCAGGTCCGCGCGATCGATCCCGACCGCGACAGCCGCGACATGGTGCTGGGCGTGCTGCCGCTGTTCCATGTCTTCGCCAACACTTGCGTGCTCAACCGCACCGTAGCCAATCGCGGCTGCATCGCCATGCTGCCGCGCTTCGAGGCGGGACAGGCGCTGGCCACGATCGCGCGGGTCCGTCCGACTTCGCTGTTCGCCGTGCCGACGATGTATCAGGCGCTGCTGGACCATCCTGCGGTGGAGACAACCGACTTCTCCTCGGTGCGGGAATCGATCTCGGGCGGGGCACCGCTCGCACTGCCGCTGAAGGCGCGGTTCGAGGCTGTCACCGGGGTCAAGGTGATCGAAGGCTATGGCCTGACTGAAAGCAGCGGCGTGGTGTCGGTCAATCCGTTGCAAGGCGAGAACCGCGCCGGCAGCATCGGCCAGCCGCTGCCGGGCACCGAAGTCCGGCTGATCGACAAGGACGACCCAACCCGCGATGCGGCGGAGGGCGAACCGGGTGAACTGGTGGTGCGCGGCCCGCAGGTAATGTGCGGCTACTGGAACCGGCCCGAAGCGGCGGCCAGCGCCTTTACTGCCGACGGCTGGCTACGCACCGGCGATATCGCGATGTTCGATCCCGACGGGTTCATCCGCATCGTCGATCGCAGCAAGGACATGATCACGGTCGGCGGCTTCAAGGTCTTCCCCAGCCGGATCGAGGCGATGCTGCTCGATCATCCCTCGGTCAAGGAAGCGCTGGTGATCGGTGTGCCCGATGCCTATCTGGGCGAGCGGCCGAGGGGCTATGTCAGCCTGAAAGACGGGGCCGAAGTGGTCACCGGTGCACAATTGCTCGCATGGCTGGCGCCGCATGTCGGCAAGCACGAACGGCTGGACGAAGTGGTGATCCGCGCCGCTTTGCCCAAGACCATGATCGGCAAGCTCGATCGCAAGGCGTTGAGGGCGGAAGTGCTGGGCTGACGCCCGGGCAGTTCGCCAACGTCAACCCGGCAAGGTTAGCTGGCCAGCGTCAACCTTGGCTCGCCATCCTCGCCGGGGGTGCCTTCGGCGTGCTTGCCTCGCACGCGATGGGCGAAGCGGCCTTCGACCTGTGCGCCCTGTTCGATCGTCAGCGCATCATAATGGACATCGCCTTCGATTCGGGCGGATTTCAGCACCACCAGATCGCGCGCGGTGATCGTGCCCCTGACCTGTCCGGCCAGCCGGGCGCTTTCCGCTTCGATCGCGCCCACCACCACGCTGCCCTCGCCCTGGACGAGCGAGGAACAGGCGATATCGCCTTCGATCCGGCCATCGACATGCAGGTCAGCCGAGGCGGTGATATCGCCCTTGATCGTCACGTCGGGGCCGATCACGGAAAAGGTCGATGCCCTAGCCACGAGGCTGCGCTCCTGCTGCGCGGGCTTCTTCGAGAACATGGGGAGCAGACTCCAGGAAAGGGCGCGGATTGACCGCACGGTCGTTGATCCGCACCTCGAAATGGAGGTGCGGTCCGGTCGAGCGGCCCGTGCTGCCGATCGCACCGATCACGTCGCCGGCGGCAACCTCCTGGCCCAACCGGGCGTGGAAGGCGGACATATGGGCATAGCGGGTCATCAGCCCGCTGCCGTGGCTGACTTCGATGCAATTGCCATAGCCGGACTTCTGCCCGACAAAGCTGATCACGCCCTTGGCGGCGGCGTGGATCGGTGACCCGATCGGGCCGCGGAAATCGAGCCCGGCATGCATTGCGCCAGCGCCGGTGAAAGGATCGCGGCGATAACCGAAGCCGGAAGAGATGAAGTCGTAATTGGCCGGCATCACTTGCGGGATCGCCGTGAGGCCGCGTTCCAGCGCTTCCATCCGGGCGAGACTGAGGCCGAGCCGCTCAAACCGGGGATCGATCGATCCGTCGCGGCTGGTGCTGAGCCGCAACAGCGGACCGCCCACGCTTTCGCGCGAATTGACCAGCATCCGGCGCGGGTCCAGCCCGAGCTTCTGGATTGCTTCGGCGGCGCGCTGCGAACGGCGGTCGGCATAGCGGGTGAGCTTTTCGACAAAGGCCAGCTGGCGTGCTTCTATCCGGGCGAGCTGGCCGGCTTCGGGCAGGGCGGCGCTGACCTTGGCGACTGTCTTGTCCGCTTCGCCGCTGCTGTCGGAGACGGTTTCGCCCTTCTTGACGTCCGAAGGCAGGCCTTCGACCATTTCCTCGATGAAGTTCTGGCGGCGGGCCAGATCGTCGGCGACCCCATCGATATCCTTGCGATAGGCCGAGACGCGGCTTTCGGCCGTGGCGACCTTGGCTTCGCGTTCCAGCAGGGCGAGATAATCGGCCCGCTCGCTATAACGGCTGATCGCCATGCCGGCCATCGACACGACATAGACCAGCACAGCCGAAACCACCCCAAGCGCGGTAAACGCCTGGACGCGCGACGACAATCTGACAAAGCGGACCTGTCCCTGCGAGCGCATGAAGAATTCGCGATCGGGAAACAGTTCTCGCAGCCAGCGCCATGCGGCTTCGAGTTTGCGATGCGGCAAAAGTGGACCCTACCCCTGATTGGTTTGCGGCGCGCTAACCGTTCCCCGGGATGAATCCAACCGACTCTCCCGGGTGTGAGTTGAATCGAGACACTTGCGCGATGAATCGTTTCGGTTGCTTGCGATTCGATTTCTCATGGCAGACGAATCGTCAACGTTGGCGTTATGCGATTCGCGCAGGCGATTCGCTGCCACAATTCCCGGACTGACAAATGGCCTGCACGGTGCTAGCTCGGCGCCATGTCTACCAAACCTGCCACCCTGTCCGAGAAGGACCCCGTCGCGCTTGTCGCCGGGCTCGCCACCGTCGGCCGCGCGGCCCAGCGCCAGCTCGCCCGGATGAGCGACGCAGCCAAGTCCGCTGCCCTCCACCAGGCCGCCATGGCCCTGCGCGCGGCGGAGGTCGAAGTCCTGGCCGCGAATGCCACGGACCTTGCCGCCGGCGAGGCGAATGGCCTTACCGGCGCGATGCTCGACCGGCTGCGGCTCGATCCCGCCCGGCTGGCCGGAATCGCGGATGCGGTCGATGCCGTGGCCGACCTGCCCGATCCGATCGGCAAGGTGATCGATCGGACCGAGCGGCCCAACGGCCTGCACCTCTCCCGCGTGCGTGTGCCGATCGGTCTGATCGGGATCATCTATGAGAGCCGCCCCAATGTGACTGCCGATGCCGCTGCGTTGTGCGTGCGGGCGGGCAACGCCGTGCTGCTGCGCGGCGGGAGCGAGGCGGTCCATTCCAACCGTGCGATCCATGCCGCGCTGGCTAGTGGCCTCGCCGCTGGCGGGGTGCCCGCCGATGCGGTCCAGCTGATGCCGACGCAGGACCGCGCGGCAGTGGGGGCGATGCTGCAGGCCGCCGGGCTGATCGACATGATCGTGCCGCGCGGCGGCAAGAGCCTGGTTGCGCGGGTGCAGGCCGATGCGCGGGTTCCCGTTCTCGCCCATCTCGATGGCATCTGCCACACCTATGTCCATTCCGCTGCCGATCCTGCCATGGCGAAAAGCGTCGCGCTCAACGCCAAGATGCGCCGCACCGGCATTTGCGGGGCGATGGAGACGCTGCTGCTCGACGCCTGTTTCCCCGCCTCGGGCGAGGTAGTCAACGCGCTGATCGACGCGGGCTGCGCCTTGCGTGGCGATGCGCGCGCGCAGGCGCTCGATCCCCGCATCGGCATCGCCAGCGCCAATGACTGGGACACCGAATATCTCGATGCGGAACTGTCGGTCGCGGTCGTCGATGGGCTGGACGCGGCGCTGGAACATATCGCCCGCCACAGCTCCAGCCATACCGATGCGATCATCACGGCGGATGCCGACGCGGCAGAGCGGTTCCTGGCCGAAGTCGATAGCGCGATCGTGATGGTCAATGCCTCCAGCCAGTTCGCCGATGGCGGGGAATTCGGCCTTGGCGCGGAGATCGGCATCGCCACCGGGCGGCTGCATGCGCGCGGGCCGGTGGCACTGGAAGGGCTGACCACATACAAATGGCTGGTGCGCGGAACGGGCCAGACCCGTCCATGATGCCGCGGCCCTGATGCCCGGGCCACTTATCGGGCTGCTCGGCGGCAGCTTCAACCCGGCGCATGGCGGGCATCGGCGGATTTCGCTGTTCGCCATGGCGGCGCTGGGGCTGGACGAGGTCTGGTGGCTGGTTTCGCCCGGCAATCCACTCAAGGACAGCGCGGGGATGGCTCCTCTGGCGGCGCGGTATCGCTCCGCCCTGGCGCAGGCGCGCCGCGCGCCGATCCGGGTGACGGCGATCGAGCGGAAACTGGGCTCTACCTACACCTTCGATACGCTGCGCGCGCTTACCCGGCGCTGGCCTGCGCGGCGGTTCGTCTGGCTGATGGGTTCTGACAATCTTGCCCAGTTCCACCGCTGGAAGCACTGGCGCCAGATCGCCCGGACGATGCCGATTGCGGTTATTGCCCGTCCGGGCTATGGTGGCGCTGTCCTCGCCAGCCCTGCGAGGGCCTGGCTGCGGCGATATCGTGTCGATGCCGCCGGTTTTCCCGAACGGGGTGAATGGAGCGCACCGGCGCTGATAGAACTGCGCTTTGATCCTGATCCGCGCTCGGCGACGCAAATTCGCCGCGCCGATCCGCACTGGGCCGACCGCTTTTCCAGCGTGCCGCCACGGGATCAATTGACGCATGATCCGATCACCACACCTATTCAGGCGGAGCGCGCATGAGGCGCCTTTCGCCAGCGACGCAGCATATTTCCGCCAGCAGGAGCTTATTTTTTCGCGATGAACCAGGCGCAGACCACGCCGGCCACGGCCGGCAATGCCACCGCACCGTCCCAATCTGCGGACAAGGCCCATCCCATGGATGAGGCCGCCAACGGCGTTGCCCCCGAACCGGGCTCACTGCATGCGCTCGTCCTTCAGTCGCTGGAAGATGACCAGGCGCAGGAAGTGATTTCGATACCCTTGCAGGGCAAGTCGAGCATCGCCGATTTCATGGTGATCGCTTCCGGGCGTTCGACCCGGCAAGTCGCCACCATGGCGCAGAAGCTGGCCGAGCGGATCAAGCATGCCGGTTTCGGCCATTCCCGGATCGAAGGGCTGCCGGCCGCCGACTGGGTGCTGATCGACGCGGGCGACGTGATCGTCCACCTGTTCCGCCCCGAAGTGCGCAGCTTCTATAATCTCGAACGGATGTGGGCCTTTGGTGATGCGCCCGCCCCGGCGGTTGCCGGACAGGCTTAGACAACCACGCAGCAAGCAGGCATAGCGCACTTCCATGCGCCTGCACGTCATTGCCCGCGGAAAGATCGCCCGCTCGCCCGAGGCGGAGCTGGTCGCGCGCTATGCGAAGCGGATCGCATGGCCGCTCACCCTGACCGAGCTGCCCGACAGCAGTGGTTCCATCCCGCCCGCACCGACCCCGTGCCGCACGGTCCTGCTGGACGAGCGCGGCAGGGACCTGTCTTCGGACGAGCTGGCAACCCTGCTGGGCAAGTGGCGCGATGATGGCATGCGCGAGGCGCGTTTCCTGATCGGCGCAGCCGACGGCCATGGCGAGGACGCGCGTGGCGAGGCCGACCTCCTGCTCGCCTTCGGAAAGGCCACCTGGCCGCATCTGCTGGCCCGGGCCATGCTGATGGAACAGCTCTATCGGGCGACCAGCATCCTTGCCGGGCATCCCTATCATCGGGCAGGGTAGGGCTGCAATGACGCCATTGTTCCGCTCAATCCTCTTTGCTGCCGCGCTTGCCGTCATGCTGCCGGCAGGCGCATCGGCGCGGACACCGGCCTATTTCGAAAGCGCGCGCGATACCCGCGCCGCGCTGGCCCGCGCATTGGGCGAACAGAAAGCGGCGGCGCAGCGCGGCCAGCGGCTGGAACTGGAAGCGGCTCAGGCGACCGAGGCCGCCGACCGGACCGCTCGCCAGGCCGCCGCCGTTGCCGCCCGCATCCAGCAGTCCGAAGCGGGTCTTGCCGCCACCGAGGCGCGGCTGCGGTTGATCAACCGCGCGCGCGCCACCCTGCGCTCCCGGCTGGCCGAACGCCAGCGCCCGGTGGTACGGCTTACCGCTGCATTGCAGAACATCTCGCGCCGACCGATGGCGCTGTCCTTGCTGCGGCCCGGCTCGGTGCGCGACATGGTCTATCTGCGCGCCGTGCTCGCCTCGACCGTGCCGCAGGTTTCGGCCCGCACCGCCGCGCTGCGTGCCGAGATGGCCCGCCTGCAGGCGCTGCGGCGCGATGCGGGGCAGGCGGCGCGCGAACTGCGCCGGACCCAGACCGAACTGGAAACGCGAAGGGTGCAGCTGGCCACGATCGAATCGCGCCAGCGGCTGGCCTCGCGCGCCAAGAGCGGGATCGCCGCGCGCGAAGCCGATCGCGCGCTGGCGCTGGCGGAAGAAGCGCGCGATCTCGACGGGCTGGTCGGCCAGCTCGATGCCGCCGGGAGCCTGCGCCAGCAGCTCGCCATGCTGCCGGGGCCGATCATCCGTCCGCCGCGCCCGGACCAGTCGGAAGTGATTGCAGAGCCCTTGCGGCAAAGCGCGGCGGACATTGCCCCACCCGCAAGTTACCAGCTGCCGGTCACAGGCCGCGCGATCATCGGCTTTGGCGCACCGACCGAGGGCGGCAACCGCAACCAGGGGTTGACCATCATGCCGCGCGCCCGCGCGCTGGTGGTCGCCCCGGCGATGGGCCGGGTGGCATTTGCCGGGCCCTATCGCGGCTATGGCCAGATCGTGATCATCGAGCACCAGGGCGGCTGGACCAGCCTCGTCACCGGACTGGTTCGGGTCGATGTCGACACCGGCGAGCAGCTGCTTGGTGGCGCGCCGCTCGGCATTGCCCCGATCGAACGGCCCGCCATCATGGTCGAATTGCGCCGAGACGGGGTGCCGGTGAATCCAGCCGATTACGTGCGGTAAGGGGCCTGGGTGCGATTGATTGGCACCTGTCCGCCACCGGCCCATAATTCGCAGCTAAATCTGGCGTTCATCGCGCGCAAGCGATAGAGACCGGGCCATGAAGCTTGCACCCCTCGTTCGCGCCACCGCGTTGGTCACCGCCGTCGCCCTGCTGCCGACCGCAACCGCCGGGCTCGCCGCGGTGGATGGCAACAGTGCGCCGCAGTTCGGCAAGCTGTTCGCCACGTATCAGCGGATCAAGGCGGTCTATGTCGATGAAGTCGATGACGATGTGCTGGTGAAAGGCGCGATCAACGGGATGCTGGCTGCGCTCGATCCGCATTCGGCCTATCTCGAAGGGTCCGATCTGAAACGGCTCGAGACCATGATCGACGGCAATTACCAGGGGCTCGGCCTGTCGGTGACGATGGAAGACGGTGCGGTGAAGGTGATTTCACCGATGCGCGGCAGCCCGGCCGAGAAGGCTGGGGTCAAGGCCGGCGATTTCGTTACACATCTCGACGGCAAGCTGATCTACGGGATGGAACTGGACGAAGCGGTGGCGCAGATGCGCGGCCCGGCTGGCACCAATATCCGCCTGACGATCTTCCGTCAGGGCCGCGACGAACCTTTCGACGTCACCGTGACGCGCGGCGTGATCGAGCTGGAGCCGGTGACCTTTGAACTGAAGGACGGCGGGATCGGCCTCATCACCGTCAACGAATTTTCGGCCAAGGTCGGCAAATATGTGCGCGATGCGCTGCAATCGCTGCGGCGCAAGGCCGATGGCAAGCTCAACGGGCTGGTACTCGACCTGCGCTCCAACCCCGGCGGTTCGCTGGACGAGGCGGTGGCGCTGTCCGACCTGTTCCTCGACAATGGCCAGATCGTGTCGCAGCGCGGCCGGATCAAGCGCGAGAATGTCTATTACAACGCCGAAACCGTCTATCGCGGCGATGCCGCCAAGGGCTTGCCGATCATCGTGCTGATCGATGTCGGCTCGGCTTCCGCTTCGGAAATCGTGGCCGGTGCCCTGCAGGACCAGCACCGCGCGCTGATCATGGGAGAGCGCAGCTTCGGCAAGGGAAGCGTCCAGACGCTAATCCCGCTGACCCGCGACAGCGCCCTGAAGCTGACCACCGCGCGCTATTACGCCCCGTCTGGCCGTTCGGTGCAGGAAGGCGGGATTGAGCCCGATATCACCGTGCCGCAGCTGTCCGATCCCGACCGGGCCAAGCGCGAGAAGCTGAGCTGGCGCGAATCCGACCTGCGCAAGCACCTCGTCAACGAAGCGGCGCTGAAGGACAAGGATCTGGAAGACGACATGCGCCAGGATCCGCGCTTCTCGGCCACGCCGGAAGAGCTGGCGGCCAAGGGCATCAAGGACTTCCAGCTCAACTATGCGCTGGAAACGCTGCGCCGGGTCGGCGGCGGCGTGATGGCAATGCAGAAGGATTAGGCTGGTGGCCGCCGCACAGGACCCGCTGTTGCCTGCGCGCCGTCTGGCGCTGGGCGTGCCGGTGCTGTTGCTGGCGGGTGCCTATCTTTCGCAATATGGCTTCGGGCTCTTTCCTTGCGAGATGTGCTGGTGGCAGCGTTACGCCCATTTCGCCGCCGTGCCGCTGGCCGCACTGGCCTTCGTTGTCCCGCCGCCGCGGTTGTGGCTGGCGTTGGCCGCACTTGCCATTCTTGCCTCGGGCCTGATTGGCGGCTTTCATGCCGGGGTTGAATATGGCTGGTGGGAAGGGCTGACCACCTGTTCCAATCCGGTTGGCGATGGTGCCGGCGATCCGCTCCGGGCAATCATGGATGCGCCGCTGATCCGCTGCGACGAAGTGCAGTGGAGCCTCATGGGCATATCGCTTGCCGGGTTTAATTTCCTGATTTCCACCGCTGCGGGGCTGGCAGTGCTCGGGCTGGTTGCAAAAGGCGGGCGCAATGGTTGAGCCACGCTTCACCGCCCGCCGCGAAGCGCGGATGTTGCGGGTCGATCAGGCGGGCGAATATGGCGCGACCCGGATCTATGCCGGGCAGCTGGCGGTGCTGGGCAGCCGCGGTCCGCATGCCACCGAAATCCGCACCATGGCCGGGCAGGAGCAGGCCCATCGCGAAAAATTCGATGCGCTGATGGCGGCGCGGGGGGTGCGGCCGACCGCGCTGCAACCGCTGTGGTCGGTGGCGGGCTTTGCGCTGGGCGCGGCCACGGCGCTGATCGGGCCGGAAGCGGCGATGGCCTGCACCGCCGCGATCGAGCAGGAAATCGACCGCCATTACACTGCCCAGCTTGACGATCTGGCCGATGGTGCCGATCCCGAGCTGGCGGGCATGGTGGAGGAGTTCCGCGAGGATGAGCGCGCCCATCGCGACGCGGCGCTGGCGGCGGGGGCGGAACGCGCGCCTGCCTATCCGCTGCTGTCGGGCGCGATCCGGCTGGGTTGCCGTCTGGCCATCCGGCTGTCGGAGCGGATTTGAATTTGGTTTCGGATTATCGTGATTTCCCAATTGCCAGATGAATTCATCCGGCTCGAAATCGCTTCAGGAGAACGAGTGATGTCACGCCTGTTTGCCGCTGCAATTGCCTTGTTTCTGTCCATTGCGGGGCTGGCCATGCCCGCCGCCGCGCAGGACGATGCGGGCGACAAGGTCAATCAGCTGATCATCTATGGCGATGATCCCTGCCCGCAGTCCTCGCCCGATGAAATCACTGTCTGCGCCCGCAAGGCCGAGGAAGAGCGCTATCGCATTCCCGAAGTGCTGCGGGACAACAACACCGGCCCGGAAAACCAGTCCTGGACCAATCGCGTAGAAGCCTATGAAACGGTTGGGCGGAACGGCACCCAATCCTGTTCGCCGGTCGGCGCGGGCGGGGAATATGGCTGCACCCAGAAGCTGATCAAGGCCGCCTATGCGGAACGCGAGCAGTCGTCCGACGTGCGTTTCGGCCAGCTGATTGCCAAGGCGCGGTCCGAGCGGCTGTCCACCATTGACAGCGACGCAGCCGCGGAGCAGGCGCGGGTCGAGCAGCTCGAGCAGGAATATGACGAGCGCGCCGCCGCCGAGCGGGCGGCAGGCGATGGCAGCGACCCCGCTGGCCAGGCCGAACTGCCGCCGGTCGATGGGGCGGGCAAGTAACACCCGGCCAAGGCAGCCTTAACCATTGGCTGTTAAGCCGAGCCGCATGACTGGCCCGACCCGTATCCTCACCGTCTTCGGCACCAGGCCCGAAGCGATCAAGCTGTTCCCGCTCGTCCATGCGCTGGAGGCGGACCCTCGTTTTGTCTCGCGGGTCTGCGCCTCCGGCCAGCATCGCGACATGCTGGACCAGGTGCTGGAAATTGCCGGGCTGAGCCCGGACCATGATCTCGATGTCATGCTGCCCGACCAGACGCTGGACATGCTCACCGCCCGCCTGCTGACCGGGCTGGGCAAGGTGATGGACGAGGAGCAGCCCGACTGGGTGGTGGTGCAGGGCGATACCGCCACCGCCATGTGCGGGGCGCTGGCGGCTTATTACCGCAAGATTCCGGTCGCCCATGTCGAAGCCGGGCTGCGCAGCGGCAATATCCACCATCCCTGGCCGGAAGAAGTGAACCGCAAGGTGATCGGCAGCTTTGCCGCGCTCCATTTCGCCCCGACCGAAACCGCCGCCGCCGCGCTGCTGCGCGAAAATGTCGCGCCCGAGACGGTCCATGTCACCGGCAACACGGTGATCGATGCGCTGCGCTGGATTACCCGGCGGATCGGCGAACAGCCGGAACTGGCCGAAGGGCTGGCCGGGCTGGAAGCGCGGTTCGCGGGCAAGCGGATCGTCGGCGTGACCAGCCACCGGCGCGAGAATTTCGGCGGGGGGCTGGAAGCGATTGCCGAAGCAATCCGCCGCCTCGCCGCGCGTGACGATCTGGCGCTGATCTTCCCGGTCCATCCCAATCCCAATGTCCGCAAGGTGATGGAAGGGGCGCTGTCGGGCCTGCCGAATGTCGCGCTGCTCGAACCGCTCGACTATCCGCATTTCGCCCGGCTGCTCGATATCTGCTGCCTGATGCTGACCGACAGTGGCGGGGTGCAGGAAGAAGCGCCCGCGCTGGGTAAGCCGGTGCTGGTGATGCGCGAGACGACCGAGCGGCCCGAAGGGGTCGAAGCCGGGACCGCAAGGCTGGTCGGGACGGACGCCGACCGGATCGTGGCCGAGGCGATCCGCCTGCTCGATGATCCCGCCGCCTATGCCGCCATGGCCCGCGCCCACAATCCCTTCGGCGATGGCCACAGCGCGCAAAGGATCTGCGATCTGCTGGCCATAAATTCGGCGAAATAACCGCGTCGTTACCGGTATTTTTACCCGATTGCGGCAAGGCCTTCCCTTCCAGTTCAAGGAAATGCCTCCATGCGCGCCAGCGATGCTCCGGAAGTTTGTGTTGTCGGTCTAGGGTCAGGACCTGTTAAATTGCTTGCATGATGGGCTGAGGGTTGATTCAATGGTGGCACCAGGAGGTGCTGCTTGTGGACGATCTGTTTATGCTGAGCGAGGTGCAGATGCGCCGGATCAAGCCATTTTTCCCGCGATCGCATG
>CANJYE010000009.1 GCA_947479055.1 Erythrobacteraceae bacterium | reverse complement strand
CGGGAAAAATGGCTTGATCCGGCGCATCTGCACCTCGCTCAGCATAAACAGATCGTCCACAAGCAGCACCTCCTGGTGCCACCATTGAATCAACCCTCAGCCCATCATGCAAGCAATTTAACAGGTCCTGACCCTAGGGTGATACCGTAGTCGTTTCCATTAGTGTGGATCACCGTCGAAGGCTGTGAGGTTTCGTCAAGGGCGTTAGGCGAATAACCCATTTCACGCAGTTGCTCGACGAACGCCTTAGCATCCTTTGTGCTGATGGGGGTTTCAGAGGCGGCGAATGCCGTGCCGGATGAAAGCACCAACGCAACAACAACCGAGAACGCCTTTTGAAATAGCACGGCACACTCCTTCGAAACTCTGCTTACAAATCATATTGACCCGAGACAAATTGACCCGAGACAATCAGACCATCACCCCACCGGCCTCCTTGCCCTCAACGCCTGGGCCAGGGTCCCTTCGTCGAGGTAATCGAGCTCCCCCCCCACCGGCAGGCCGTGGGCCAGCTGGGTCAGGCGGACCGGCAGGCCTTCCAGCCGCTCGGCGATGTAATGGGCGGTGGTCTGGCCTTCCAGCGTGGCGTTCATCGCCAGCACCACCTCGTCGATCCCGCCCGCGCTGACCCGCGCGATCAGCTGTCCGATCGAGAGATCTTCCGGCCTCACCCCGTCGAGCGCGGAGAGGCGGCCGCCGAGCACGTGATAGCGCCCGGTGAACAGCTTCGCGCGGTCGAGCGCCCACAGATCGGCCACATCTTCCACCACGCACAGCGAGCGGGCATCGCGGCGCGGATCGGCGCAGATGGCGCAGGGGTTGCGGGTATCGACATTGCCGCAGGAACCGCATTCGACCAGCTTGCCCTGCACCTGCGCCAGCGCCTCGACCAGCTGGACCAGCGCGGTCTCGCGCCGCTTGACCAGCCACAGCACCGCGCGGCGCGCCGAACGCGGGCCCAGCCCGGGCAGGCGGGCCAGCGCGGAGGCCAGAGTCTCGATCTCTTGCGATGCCATGGCTTGCCAGATAGGGCTTGGCGGGCTGACACGAAAGGCTGCGAACCCCGCTTATGCGCATCATCTTCATGGGCACGCCCGATTTCGCCGTCCCCGCGCTGGTGGCGCTGGTGGAGGCGGGGCACGAGGTGGTGGCCGCCTATACCCAGCCGCCGCGCCCGGCCGGCCGGGGCAAGCAGTTGCAACCCTCCCCCGTCCAGCGCGAAGCCGAGGCGCGGGCAATTGCAGTGCGCACCCCGCTGACTCTGCGCGATCTTGAGGCGCAGGCCGATTTCGCCGCGCTGGAGGCCGATGTGGCGGTGGTGGCGGCCTATGGCCTGATCCTGCCGGTGCCGGTGCTGGAAGCGCCGCGCCATGGCTGTCTCAACATCCACGCCTCGCTGCTGCCGCGCTGGCGCGGGGCGGCGCCGATCCAGCGGGCGATCCTGGCTGGCGACACGCTGACCGGGGTCACCATCATGCAGATGGAAAAGGGGCTGGACACCGGGCCGATGCTGAAGACGGTGCGCACCGTGGTCGATCGCAAGACTGCGGGCGAACTGACTGCCGAACTGGCCGCGCTGGGTGCCGGGGCGATGCTGGATGTGCTGGCCGACCTTCGCGCTCATCCGCCGCAGGTGCAGGACGACCGGCTGGCCACCCACGCCGCCAAGATCGACAAGGCCGAGGCACGGCTCGATTTCACCCGTGACGCCGAATTCGTCGAACGCCAGATCCGCGCCTTCGCCCCCGCGCCAGGCGCTTTCTTCGAGTTCGAGGGGGAGCGTTACCGCGTGCTGGCTGCTGCGGTGGTCGGGCATGAAGGCGTGGCGGGAACGGTGCTGGACGACCAGCTGACCATCGCCTGCGGGCATGCCGCGATCCGGCCAAGGCTGATCCAGCGCGCCGGGCGGCCGGTGATGGAAACGGCGGAACTGCTGCGCGGGCGGGCGATTGCGGCGGGGACGAGGTTGGGATGATGGTGGTGCGCAGCCTTCGACAAGCTCAGCCTGAGCGGGCCTGGGTTTCAGAGCGATTTCCGCTCAGCCTGAGCCTGTCGAAGGCCATGCGCGGCAGTAGCCGCTCAGCATGACCCGCTTCGCTCTCACGCTCGAATTCGACGGAACCCCGTTCATGGGGCTGCAACGCCAGGCCCATGGCCCATCCGTGCAGCAGGCGGTGGAGGATGCCGCCTTCGCCATCACCGGGGAACGGGTGACGATGCATGCCGCCGGGCGCACCGATGCCGGGGTCCATGCGGTGGCAATGCGCGCCCATGTCGATATCGCGAAGGAGATCGAGCCATTCCGGCTGATGGAAGGGCTGAACGCGCTGGTCCGACCTGCACCGATCGCGGTGATCGCCTGCGAGGCGGTGGCGCAGGATTGGCACGCCCGCTTTTCCTGCACCGGCCGCAGCTACCTCTACCGCATCTGCAACCGCCGCGCGCCGTTGACGCTGGAGCTGAACCGGGCCTGGTCCGTGCCGCAGCCGCTGGATGCAGCAGCGATGCACCGCGCCGCGCAGGCGCTGGTCGGTCATCATGATTTCACCACTTTCCGTTCCGTCCACTGCCAGGCGCAAAGCCCGGTGAAAACGCTCGACCGTCTGGATGTGCGGCGCGAAGGGGAGATTGTGCTGATCGAGGCGGAAGCGCGTTCCTTCCTCCACCATCAGGTCCGCTCGATGGTCGGCTGCCTCGCACTGGTGGGGATGGGCCGCTGGGCGGAGGGGGAAGTGGCGAAAGCGCTGGCGGCGCGCGATCGGGCGGAGCTAGGCCTTAATGCGCCGCCGGAGGGGTTGTATTTCGTAGAATCAAAATATTGAATTTTATATAAAAATTGTCATCGCACAACCCAGAGAGACGGCACTTCGACATATTCGTCTGAATCTACCAATTCGACTTTCAAGGTGTGATCCGCGTCATTTGATTCCAATATTCTTATCCTCGCTCCATAGACGTCCATGTCCAAGGGAAGTGCCGCATCACGTGGCGCGTCCTGCCAGCGCATATCCACACCGCGATCGGTGTAAATTTTCTCAAACAGCCGACCTTTTCCCTGTTCTGAAATGCTGATGAAAAATCCGGGGCGTTTTATCCTTACAACACTGATTTCCACACTGTTGCCCGATTCACGTTCCCGCATCTCCGCAACATTCAGAGCTACAGGTGTGATTGAGCTAGGCAGACGGTCGGAAGGCTGACCATCGTCCAAAAGAAATCCCAGTTCCGCCAAACCATCACCATCGCTGTCGAGCAAGCACTTTCTTCCATCCTCCATCGAATGTTCGATCTTGGCCAGCAGATTGCCCCAGGGGGAAGGCTGACGATCCGGCACGCTTTTCCGTTCCACCGTGCAAAATGCTGTCGCGACACCAGAATAACCCGATAAATTGTAAATCTTGACAGCAGGAAGGATCGTTCCTTCAGGAATTACGACCATTCCCTCGCTTGTCTTTATCGATACGGAACTTCCCACTTTGGCAGACAAGTCCCAAACGGTAGGCCGTACGATAATATTTTCTCCGCGTCGTACGGTCTTGACCCCCGCGCCCATCTTATTGGGCTGATAGTAGAGCGTCGCCTGTTCCAAGACCTTCGGGAGTCCCTGGGTCTGAGCTGTCGCGGGGGGAAAAGAATTGAGGAAGGCCGCGAGTGCGATAGATAATCCAATGAAACGACGAACATGCCCAGCCTGGGCATACCCTATTAAAGCCGTCATTCGATCACCCCTTCCCCACCACGCTTTCCGGCAAGTCCACGCCAAACACCCGCTGGTAATATTCCGCCACCAGCATCCGTTCCGTCTCGTCGCACTTGTTGAGGAACGAGAGGCGGAAGGCGAAGCCGACGTCCTTGAAGATCGCCGCGTTCTGCGCCCATGTGATCACCGTGCGCGGGCTCATCACGGTGGAGATATCGCCGTTGATGAAGCCCTGGCGGGTCAGGTCGGCCACGCGGATCATGTTGGCGACCACCGCCGGATCGGTCTCGGGCGATTTGGCCCCGACAATCGCCCGTTCGGTTTCCTGCGGCAGATAATTGAGCGCGACCACGATGTTCCAGCGGTCCATCTGGCCCTGGTTGATCTGCTGCGTGCCGTGATAGAGCCCGCTGGTATCGCCCAGGCCCACCGTGTTGGCGGTGGCGAACAGGCGGAAGCCCGGATCGGGCCGGATCACCCGGTTCTGGTCGAGCAGGGTCAGCTTGCCTTCGGTTTCCAGCACGCGCTGGATCACGAACATCACGTCCGGGCGGCCTGCGTCATATTCGTCGAACACCAGCGCCACCGGGTGCTGGAGCGCCCAGGGCAGCAGGCCTTCGCGAAATTCGGTGACCTGCAGGCCATCGCGCAGCACGATCGCGTCGCGGCCGATGAGGTCGATCCGGCTGATATGGGCATCGAGATTGATGCGGATGCACGGCCATTTGAGGCGGGCGGCAACCTGTTCGATGTGGGTCGACTTGCCGGTGCCGTGATAGCCCTGCACCATCACCCTGCGGTTGAAAGCGAACCCGGCGATGATCGCCAGCGTGGTGTCCGGATCGAACACATAGTTGGGATCGAGATCGGGCACCCGCTCGTCCGCCCTGGAAAAGGCCGGGCAGGTCATGTCCACATCGATGCCGAAGACATCGCGGACGCTGATTTCGATATCGGGCGCGGACAGAATGGTGCTGGCGCCGTGTTCGGACTGGGATCTGGTGTGCTCGTTCATCGCGGCATGCTGCCTAACCGCGCCTGCGCCGCGCTGCAACAGGCTTGGCGCGGATCGGAACGATTAGTCACAATTCGTTGGCGCCACCATTATGCGGCGAGGCGGGGCGGTGGCGCGCCAAACACAGCTTGCGACTGCTTCTCAATAGTGGCAGCACCTGCCTATCCCATCCAGGAGCAAGCCGTGCCCAGCAATCCGAATGGTCCAGAACAGCATGACGGAAAAGCCACCATCTGCCTGTGGTTTGAAGGCGACGCCGAGGGTGCCGCGCGCTTCTATGCGGACACTTTCCCCGACAGCGAGTTGACGGCCGTCCATCACGCCCCGTCCGATTATCCGGACGGAAAGGCGGGCGATGCGCTGGTGGTGACATTCACCGTGCTCGGCCTGCCCTGCATCGGCATCAATGGCGGGGCGCAGTTCCGCCACAGCGAGGCGTTCTCTTTCCAGGTCGCGACCGACGATCAGGAGGAGACCGACCGCTACTGGGACGCGATCACCAGCGGCGGCGGATCGCCCAGCCAATGCGGCTGGTGCAAGGATCGCTGGGGCATTTCCTGGCAGATCACCCCGCGCGCGCTGAGCGGGGGGATAGCCGATCCCGATCCCGCCGCACGCAAGCGCGTGTTCGAAGCGATGATGGGTATGACGAAAATCGACATCGCCGCCATCAAGGCGGCAAGAATGGGATAGGCAATGCTGTCACTGATCGGACATCCGTTCTCGTCTTACACCTGGAAGGCGCAGATCGCGCTCCACGCGCTGGAGCTGGACTATGAACTCGCTATCCTTGACGAGGATCACCCCGAAAATGGAGTTTTCCTCGCCCGGCACGGCGGACCATGGGGCAAGTTCCCGCTGCTGAATGATGACGGCACGGTCATCATGGAATCGAGTTCGATCATCGAATGGCTCGACCTCCACCACGCCGGTTCCACTCGGATGATCCCGCAGGACCCGGACGAGGCCCTGCGAACGCGGATGTTCGATCGCATCTTCGACAATTACGTCATGACTCCGATGCAGGCGGTGGTCGGCGAATATCTGCGCGGCGCAGAGCAGCCCGATGCCGCGCGAATCGCCGAATCGACAGAGCGGCTGCGGCAAAGCTATGGCTGGCTGGAAAGCTGGCGCGCCACCTATGCCCCGCCCGAAGCAGGCGTCAGCCTGGTCGAATGCGCGGCCGCGCCATCCTTGTTCTATGCCGACTGGGTTGATCCGATCCCCGAACAATGCCCGCTGCTGCGTGAATGGCGGGCCCATCTGCTTGCCCTGCCGCCAGTTGCACGTTGCGTGGAACAGGCGCGGCCGTACAGGTCATACTTTCCCCCCGGGGCACCCGACCTCGATTGAGGAGAACCGCCGTGACTGCCCCATCCGATGCCGGCACCCATGCCCTGTCCGTCACCCGCCACATCGCCGCGCCGCCCGCAAAAGTGTGGCAGGTGATGACGGACCGCCTGACCGAATGGTGGTGCCCCAAGCCCTGGACGACCGAAATCATCGCGCTGGAACGCCGCCCCGGCGGGCGCACCGCCATGGTGATGCGTGGGCCGAATGGCGAGCAGAACCCGATCGAAGGCGTCATTCTCGCCTGGGACGAAGGCCAACGCTGGGTTTCGACCGACGCCGTCAATGCCGCGTTCGAGCCGACAGGGCCGTTCATGGTCGGTGTCTGGGAAATCGCGCCTGAAGGCGAAGGAACGCGTTATACCGCCACCGCTCGCCACTGGACCGAGGAAGCCTGCCGCCAGCATGCCGAATTGGGCTTCGAACAGGGCTGGATGGTCTGCGCGGACCAGCTCGCCGCCTTGTGCGAGGCATAAGGCGTCAGGCGAAAGCAGTGCTGCCCTTCAGCACTTGATAAGCCTCCACCACCGCGCGCAATCGCGCCTCGTGGCTGCGGTCACCGCCGTTGCGATCGGGGTGGTAACGGCGGACAAGGTCGGAATAGCGGCGGCGCAGGTCCGCCCGCTCGCACTCCCCGCCCAGCCCCATCACCTCCAGCGCGCGGCGTTCCTCCGGCGAGAAGCGGCGATCCACGCCCTTTGTCCGGCGGAAGCCGCGCGCCCTTGCAGCGATTGCATCAATCGGATCGGCAAAATCGGCCCAGCGCGGTGCCCCGTCGATCCCTGCTGTCGGGCTGAAGGCGCGGGTCTGGCCTTCCCACCCGGCCACGGGCGATTGCGCGCGCAGGATTTCCTCGCTGCTCATCCCTTCGAACCAGTCATAGCCGGAGTTGAAGGCGCGGACATGATCGAGGCAGAACCAGCGCCATTCGCCCGGACCGTCAAAACCGGGCGGACGGCTGCCGGGCGCGCGGAATTCGCCCGGCTCCCCGCAGCCGGGAACCTGGCATGGCTGCCCGGCGTTTTCGTGTCGTCCCTGGAACCTGTCGCGCATCTCCCCTTCAGGATGGGGAATCATCGCCTATATGAAAAGCCCCAAAGGAGAGAAAATGACCGGACCGATCGCCCAGGAAATGCGCCAGCTGCTGCAACAGGCCTTCGCGCCCAGCGCGCTGGACATCAGCAACGACAGCGCAAGCCATCGCGGCCACATAGGCGATGACGGAACGGACGAGAGCCATTTCACCGTAACCATCGCCAGCGCCGCCTTCACCGGCAAATCGCGGCTGGAACGCCAGCGGATGGTCAACCGGGCATTGGGCGACATTCCCGGCCAGCGGGTCCATGCCCTGGCAATCAGGGCAATCGCACCGGGGGAGTAAGGCCATGAGTATTATCCAGACGATCCTGCCGACGACGCACGATCTCGGCGATTTCAAGGTCCGGCGGGTGCTGCCATCGAAAGCGCGGCGGATGGTGGGCCCCTTCATCTTCGTGGATGAGCTTGGCCCGGCCCAGCTTGCCATCGACACCGGGATGGATGTGCGCCCGCACCCCCATATCAACCTCGCCACCGTGACCTGGCTGTTCGCCGGGAAATTCGCGGGCGCGATCGACCATCGCGACAGCCTGGGCACCTTTGCCACCATCCGACCCGGCCAGGTCAATCTGATGACCGCCGGGCGCGGCATTGTCCATTCCGAACGCAGCCCGGCGGAAGAACGCGCGAAAGGCCCACGCCTGTTCGGCATGCAGACCTGGCTCGCCCTGCCCGACGGGCAAGAGGAGATCGACCCCGCCTTCGAATGCCGCCGCGACCTGCCGCTGGTCGAAGCGGGCGGAGCCGAGGCACGCGTCATCATGGGCACGCTATGGGGCGCAAGCGCGCCGACCACCACGTATGCCGACACGATCTATGCCGAAATCATTCTCGCCCCCGGCGCAGCCATCCCGATCGACGCGGTGGCGGAAGAGCGCGCGGTGCTGCTGGCCGAAGGCGAGGCGACGCTCGATGGACAGGCGCTGGAACGCTATGTGCTCTATGTCCTCGCCCCCGGCTCCGCGATGAAGCTCACCTCGCAGGACGGCGGCAGGGTGATGCTGCTGGGCGGAGAGGCTTTTTCCACCCCGCGCCACGCGTGGTGGAACTTCGTCAGCTCCTCGCGCGAGCGGATCAATCAGGCCAAGTCCGACTGGCGCGAGGGTCGCTTCCCGAAAGTCCCCGGCGACGAGGCGGAATTCATCCCTCTTCCGCAAGTGCCGCTGACGATCACCGATCCCTGAACGGTTGCCCTTTGCCCCTCCGGCTTCTAAGTGCGCGGCCATGACCAAGCCGCTTACTTTCGCCGTGCCCAAGGGGCGCATCCTTGACGAGGCGCTGCCGGTGATGGCGCGCGCCGGGATCGTTCCGGAAGCGGGCTTTCACGACAAGGGCAATCGCGCGCTCAGTTTCGACACGGTCGGTGGCGATGTGCGGATCATCCGCGTGCGCGCTTTCGATGTTGCCACTTTCGTCGCCCATGGCGCGGCGCAGGCCGGGATCGTCGGCTCCGATGTAATCGAGGAATTCGCCTATCCGGAGCTTTACGCGCCGGTCGACCTCGAAATCGGCCATTGCCGCCTGTCGGTGGCGGAACCCGTCGCCACCGCCGGCCTGCCGAGCGCCGCCACCCATCTGCGCGTCGCCACCAAATATCCCAACATCACCCGGCGCCATTATGAGGCGCAAGGGGTGCAGGCCGAATGCATCAAGCTCAACGGCGCGATGGAGCTCGCCCCCAGCCTCGGCCTCTCAGGGCGGATCGTCGATCTGGTTTCCACAGGCCGCACGCTGAAGGACAACGGACTGGTTGAAACCTATGAGATCATGCAGGTTTCCGCCCGGCTGATCGTCAACCGCGCTGCGCTCAAGACCGACAGCCGGGTGGCTGAACTGGTCGAGAAATTCCGCGCTGTCGCCAGCGGAACTTCCGCCTGATGCTGCGGCTTTCGACCAAGGACCCCGGCTTTGCCAAGGCCTTCGCCCGCCTCGTCGCCGACCGGCGCGAGAGTGACGAGGACGTTGCCACCGATGTCCGCACCATCCTCAATCAGGTGCGCGGACGGGGCGATGCCGCGCTGGTCGAATACACCCAGCGCTTCGACGTCCACCAGCTGACCGACGATGCCGACTGGCAGGTTTCGCCCGAAACCTGCCGTGAAGCCTTCGACGCGCTCGACCCCGTGCTGCGCGCCGCGCTGGAACTGGCGGCGGAGCGCATCCGCGCCTATCATCAGGCGCAGCTGCCCGACGACAGGGACTATACCGACGACGCCGGTGTCCGCCTTGGCGCGCGCTGGCTGCCGGTCGATGCCGCCGGGCTCTATGTGCCTGGCGGGCGGGCGTCTTATCCCTCTTCGCTGCTGATGAACGCAATTCCCGCCAAGGTTGCCGGAGTCGGGCGGCTGGTGGTGGTCACTCCCACGCCCCGGGGACAGACCAATCCGCTGGTGCTGGCCGCCGCGCATCTGGCCGGAGTGGACGAGATCTGGCGGATCGGCGGGGCGCAGGCGGTGGGTGCGCTGGCCTATGGCACGCAGAAGATCAGGCCGGTCGATGTCGTCACCGGCCCCGGCAATGCCTGGGTGGCGGAGGCCAAGCGCCAGCTTTACGGCGTGGTCGGGATCGACATGGTGGCGGGGCCGAGCGAAATTCTGGTCATTGCCGATGCGAAGAACGACCCGGAATGGACCGCTGCCGACCTGCTCAGCCAGGCCGAGCATGATCCGGTCGCACAATCGATCCTGATCACCGACGATGCCCAGTTCGCCGCGCAGGTGGAAGACAATCTCGATGTGATGGCGGCGCAGCTTTCCACTCACAAGGTCGCCCGCGCCAGCTGGGACGATCATGGCGTGGTGATCCTGGTCGACAGCCTGTCCGAAGCCCCCGCTCTCGCCAACGCGCTGGCGGCAGAACATGTCCAGCTGGCGGTGGACGATCCCCAGCCGCTGATGGAAGCGATCCGCCATGCCGGCAGCATCTTCATGGGCCGCCTGACGCCCGAGGCCGTGGGCGATTATGTCGCCGGGCCGAACCACGTCCTGCCAACCGGGCGCCGCGCGCGCTTTGCCAGCGGGCTGTCGGTCCTCGACTTCATGAAGCGCACCAGCTTCATCCAGCTGGACGATGCCGCATTGGCGGCAATCGGCCCCGCCGCCGTCGCACTGGCCCATGCCGAGGGCTTGCCGGCCCACGCCCGCTCGATCGAGGTGCGCCTGAAATGAACAGCAACAAACGCTCCCAGGCGCGCTCCGCCGCCCGGCTTGCCGCCGTGCAGGCACTTTACCAGCAGGAAATGGAAGGGACCGCCCTCGCCCGCCTGCTCGACGAATTCCACCAGCACCGGCTGGGCGAGGAAATCGACGATATCCGCCTGGCCGATGCCGAGGTGTCGTTCTTCGATGATGTCGTCAGCGGCACGATTGCCCGGCGCGACGAGATCGACGCCCTGCTGGAGGAACGGCTGGCCAGCGGCTGGAGCCTGAAGCGGCTCGACCGCACCATGCTCCAGATCCTGCGCGCGGGTGCCTATGAACTGCTCGCCCGCGCCGATGTCCCCGCCGCCAGCGCGATCAGTGAATATGTCGATGTCGCCCACGCCTTCTTCGACGCGCGCGAGGCGAAATTCGTCAACGGCCTGCTGGACGCGGTGGCAAAGACGGTGAGGTGAGCGGCGAACTCGCCTTCATCGCAGCCCTGCGCGCCCTCGCCACCCACCCTGCGGCGCGCGGACTGGCGGATGATGCGGCGGTGCTCGAAGTCGGTTCCGAAACGCTTGTCCTGACCCACGACATGATGGTCGAAGGCGTTCACACCCTCGCCGGGCAGGATGCAGCCGACATCGCATGGAAACTGGTCGCCACCAATCTCAGCGATCTTGCCGCCAAGGGGGCAGAACCGCTGGGCGTGCTGGTTGGCTATATGCTGGGTGCCGACGACGCCCGCTTCGTCGCCGGTCTGGGCGAGGCGCTGGCGCATTACCGCGTGCCGCTGCTGGGCGGCGACACCACTTCCGGCCCCGGCCCGCGCAGCTTCGGGCTGACCGCGATCGGGCGGGCGAGCTTCACTCCGGTTCCTTCGCGCTCCGGCGCGCAAGCCGGCGACGCGCTTTACCTCACTGGCCCAGTCGGCGCGGCGATGATTGGGTTCGAGGCGCTGCGGGACGGCACCGGGGCCGACAGCACCGCCTATCGTCGCCCGGTCGCCCTGCTGGCCGAGGGGCGCGCGCTCGCGCCGCATGTCAGCGCGATGATGGATGTGTCGGACGGCCTGTTGCTCGACGCTTTGCGGCTGGCGAAGGCCAGTGGCGTCACTCTTGCCATCGACAGCGCAGCTGTGCCGCTCGCCGCGCCGGAGGAACGCCGCGCAAAGGCGCTGCGCTGGGGCGATGATTACCAGCTGCTGTTCACCGCCGTCGAGGGTCTCGCGCTGCCGGTTCCGGCCTGCCGGATCGGCCAGGTGCGCAAGGCGGAACCATCCCCGCTGCTGCTGGATGGTGCCCCGCTGCCGCCGGATGATCCGCTCGGCTATCAACATTAACGTCCAAAACCACCCTGGACTGGGCAAATCCGCCGGTTTGGGGTTGCGAATAATGGCACCGTGCTTAATAGCGGCGCGTCAAAATCGCGTTACGGCATGCGTCGTGAACGCGGATGTTTCATGGGAAGGGGGAAATTGTGGACCTCGTACAGATATCAATCGGGCTGGGACTGCTGGCCATCGTCTACGGCTTTGTTACCAGCCGTCAGGTGCTGGGCGCTGATGCTGGCAATGCCAAGATGCAGGAAATCGCTGCGGCTATTCAGGAAGGCGCTCAGGCCTATCTGAAGCGCCAGTATACCACCATCGCCATCGTTGGCGTGGTTGTGGCCGTGATCGTCGCTGCGGCGCTGGGGCCGATTTCGGCTGCCGGTTTCGTCATCGGCGCGGTGCTTTCGGGCGTCGCCGGCTTCATCGGGATGAACATCTCGGTCCGCTCCAACGTGCGCACCGCCGCTGCGGCGCAGACCGGCCTGCAAGCCGGCCTGACCCTGGCGTTCCGCGCCGGCGCGATCACCGGCATGCTGGTGGCAGGCCTCGCCCTGCTCGCCATCGCGGTGTTCTATTATTATCTCACCGCAGTGGCGCATTACACCGTCGGCGGCGATGACCGTACAGTGGTGCAGGCGCTGACCGCGCTGGCTTTCGGCGCTTCGCTGATTTCGATCTTTGCCCGTCTGGGCGGTGGCATCTTCACCAAGGCTGCCGACGTCGGCGCCGACCTCGTCGGCAAGGTCGAAGCCGGTATCCCCGAGGATGACCCACGCAACCCTGCCGTGATCGCCGACAACGTCGGTGACAACGTGGGCGACTGCGCAGGCATGGCTGCCGACCTGTTCGAGACCTATGTCGTCACCGTCGGCGCCACCATGGTGCTGACCGCGCTGCTGCTGAAGAGCGCGGAAAACCTGATGGCGATGATGGCGCTGCCGTTGCTGATTGGCGGCGTCTGCATCGTCACTTCGATCCTGGGCACCTATTTCGTCCGTCTCGGCGGCGGCAAAAATATCATGGGAGCGATGTACAAGGGCTTCCTCGTCACCGCGCTAACGTCCGTCCCTGCCATCTGGTGGGCGATCTCCTATGCGCTGGGCGGCAACATGGAAACCGCGATCGGCGATCAGGCCTATAATGGCCGGATCCTGTTCTACTGCGCGTTCCTGGGCCTGGCCATCACCGGCCTGATCATCTGGATCACCGAGTATTATACCGGCACCAACTACCGCCCGGTCCGCTCGATCGCCAAGGCTTCGGAAACGGGCCACGGCACCAACGTGATCCAGGGTCTCGCCATCAGCCTTGAAGCAACCGCCTTGCCGACGCTGGTGATCTGCGCCGGCATCATCATCGCTTACCAGCTGGCAGGCCTGATGGGCATCGCCTATGCTGCCACTGCCATGCTGGCACTGGCCGGCATGGTCGTGGCGCTCGACGCTTACGGCCCGGTCACCGACAATGCCGGCGGCATTGCCGAAATGGCTGGTCTGGACGATTCGGTCCGTGAAAAGACCGACGCGCTCGACGCCGTGGGCAACACCACCAAGGCCGTGACCAAGGGTTATGCCATCGGTTCGGCCGGCCTTGCCGCACTGGTGCTGTTCGCGGCCTACACCACCGACCTTCGGGAATTCTTCCCTGAGCTGACCGTCAACTTCAGCCTCGAGAATCCCTATGTGATCGTCGGCCTTCTGCTCGGCGCGCTGCTGCCCAACCTGTTCGGTTCGATGGGCATGACCGCCGTCGGCCGCGCGGCCGGTGACGTGGTGATCGATGTCCGCAATCAGTTCCGCGAGAACCCGGGCATCATGACTTACGAGACCAAGCCGGATTATGCCCGCACGGTCGACCTTGTCACCAAGGCAGCGATCAAGGAGATGATCATCCCTTCGCTGCTGCCGGTGCTGGCCCCGATCGTAGTCTACTACGTCATCACGGCGGTGGCGGGCCAAGAGAACGGCTTTGCCGCGCTCGGTGCCCTGTTGCTCGGCGTGATCGTCGGCGGGCTATTCATTGCCGTCTCGATGACCTCGGGCGGCGGTGCCTGGGACAACGCCAAGAAGTACATCGAAGACGGCCATCATGGCGGCAAGGGCAGCGATGCCCACAAGGCTGCGGTGACTGGTGACACGGTCGGCGATCCCTACAAGGACACCGCCGGTCCGGCCGTCAACCCGATGATCAAGATCACCAACATCGTCGCCCTGCTGCTGCTCGCAGCGCTGGCGGCCGGGCACGTCGCGGGCTGAGCCTTCGGCACCCCGCTGGCCACACCCGTTGGCTTGAACGAAACCCCGTCCGGAGCGATCCGGGCGGGGTTTTCGTTTGCGACGGAGTGGTGGCCCGAGCGGTGGCCCGAGCGGTGGATTGACGCCCGCGATTTTGCGCCGCAATAGGAACGCATGAGCAGCGCTCCGACACCCGAACAGATGGTCGCCGACCTCGTTCTCCTGCTTGACATGGAACCGCGCGGAACGGATCGCTTCGAAGGCCGCCGCCGCAAGAGCGGATCGGGCCGGGTCTATGGCGGGCAGGTGATCGCCCAGGCCATTGCCGCCGCCGAATGCACCGTGCCGGACGATCGCGCCGCCCATTCGCTCCACTGCTATTTCCTGCGCGGCGGCAATTCCGACTTCCCGATCGACTACCGCATCCTGCGCGATTTCGATGGCGGCAGCATTTCCAACCGCCGCGTCACCGCCTGCCAGAAGGGCGAGGTGATCCTCAACATGACCGCTTCGTTCCAGAAGCGGCTGGATGGGCTGGCGCACCAGTCGATGGCCCTGCCCGACGTTCCCTCCCCGGAAGAACTGCAGGAGGATTATCTCCGCCGCCGCCCGCTGGCCGAACGGACCGGGTTGCAGCTGAACCCCTGGCTGCTCCAGCCGACCGCGATCGACTGGCGCTCGGTAGAACTGGAAAACCGCTTCTCGGTGATCCCGAGTGAGCCGGTCTATCACAGCTGGTTCCGTACCAAGGCGCGCCTGCCCGACGATCTGCGCGTCCACCGCGCGGTGCTGGCCTATGCCAGCGACATGGTGCTGCTGGGCACGGCTTCGATGCCGCATGAATATGCTCTCGGCACGCCGCAACTACTCGGTGCGACGATCGACCATTCGATCTGGTTCCACGAGGATTTCCGCGCCGACGAATGGCTGCTGTTCCGTAGCGAAAGCCCCTGGGCTGGCAAATCGCGCGGCTTCACCCGCGGCAGCATCTTCGCCCGCGACGGCCGGCTGGTCGCCAGCGTCGCACAGGAAGGGATGCTGCGCCGGATGGATCTGGGCTGAAGACTATCCCTTGAAATTGATCAGCTTCAGCAGCTCGTCGTACAGCCCGTCGAGCTGCTTCGCCCGCCACTGGTCGACGATGCATTTGATCTCGCCGATGTAGCCGGGGATTTCCTCCAGCACGTAGAAATTGCTGTTGGCTGCGCCATATTGCTCGCCATATTTGTTGGGCGGAGCCACCTCGATGCCATGGGTATGGAGATAAGCCGAGATTTCCTCGATATGCTGGCCGAGCGAGGCCCGACGCAGATCGTTGCTGGAACTGCGGGCGTGCCCCAGCTCCTCCTTGGCCTTTTCGATCAACGAGTTGAGATATTCATAGACCCCGTCGATGTTTTCTCGGCGGAGCGCAGTGATGCTGTCGATATATTCCTTCTCGATCCGCAGGCGGGTCGAATCAGGATGCTCGGCACCCTGGAGTCCTCGAAGCCAGCTGGCGGGCGGCTGCTGTTCGCTCATCCCGTGCGGCCCTTTGTCACCAGCAGGCGGGCAAGGTCTTCAATCCGGAAGGTCTGCTCGAACACCAGCCCGTAATGGGGCTGGCGACGCCAACGGACCTTGGCATAGATATCGGGCAAACCCCGCGCCTCGATCCGGACCAGTCCGTTCAGCGCCAGTCGTTGCGCACATTCGACATGCGCACCTTTCTGCGAGATATTGTGGATTGTCACCGGCGCGACATCGCCGTCGGCATGGAGTTTCGCCTCCAGCGCGCAACGGAATCGCAGTGGGCGCTTGGGGTAGGGCCCGGGCCGGTCGTCGATCAGCCAACGCACGTCCACGCCCTGCACGAAGCGTAAGCCGGCATGGTCATCCGCACTCCACACCAGTTCGACCGGATAGCGGTCGCCAGCGGCAGTTTCGAGCTTCAGATTGGCAAAGTCCGGGAGCGGATGGAACAGGCGGACCTTCACTCCGCTGGCGGAAGCATCGCGGATAATGCAGGGAATATCGACCTTGTCGGTCACCAGCTTGGCCGATCGCATCAGCAGCGAAACTCGCACGGAATCGCGCTTCTCAGCGCCGTCCGCCGATGGCGCCGGATCGAATTGCTTCCTTGCTGAACCGCTCAAATATTCCAAGCGACGCCCCCGCAGAATTAGCCCCCGGTCCGCAATTCCTGCGGGCCTGCACGGCGTCATAGCCCCGGGGGCGTTACCTTATGGTTACCAAACCGGAAAACACGCCCCGGCAGAAATACCGAACCGGCACAAACCGGCTGTTCGCGCGTTGAACTGTGACAGGCCGGGAATTGCACCCGGCAAAGCGGGAGATAAGCGATGACCACGCACAAAGCAGACGGATTCCAACATGGCCGGGGCGAGCCAGTCCACGGCCTGGCCAACATGTCCTCGCCGGCCGGAGGCGAAGGAGAATATCTCGACGACCTGCCCACTTCAGAACAGGCCGCTCAGCCGGAAGCGCCGAAGAAGATAGTGCTCCGGCGCGGGGATATGCTGCTTTAGTTCAATTCCTTACCCGCCCGGGTGGTAGAAATCATAGATTGCCTGCGCCACCGCCGCGCTGACGCCGGGTGCGCGCTGGAGATCCTCGAGGCTGGCCGCGCGCACTTTGCCGGCGGTACCGAAATGTAGCAACAGCGCGCGCTTGCGAGCAGGGCCGATGCCGGGAATCTCGTCCAGCGGCGAGGCAGTGATCGCCCGGCTGCGTTTCTGGCGATGGGCGCCAATGGCAAAGCGGTGGACTTCGTCGCGCAGCCGCTGGAGATAGAACAGCAGCGGCGAATTGACCGGCAGCATCCTCTCCCGCCCGTCGGGGAAATGGAACACTTCGCGCCCGTCCCGTCCGTGATGCGGCCCTTTGGCGATGCCGATCAGCGCAACATCTTCCACCCCCAACTCCTCCAGCGTTGCGCGCACCGCGCTCATCTGGCCCTTGCCGCCATCGATCAGAACCAGGTCCGGCCACTGGCCACCATCGCGCTCGGGGTCTTCTTCCATTGCGCGGGAGAATCGGCGGGTCATTACCTCGCGCATCATCCCGAAATCATCGTTGGTCTGCGCGCTTTTGATGGTGAACTTGCGGTACTGGTTCTTGAGGAAGCCCTCCGGCCCCGCCACCACCATCGCCCCCACGGCATGTGCACCCTGCACATGGCTGTTGTCGTAGATTTCGATCCGCTGCGGCGGTTCGGACAATTCGAAGAACTCGGCCACCTCGCGCAGCAGCCTCGCCTGGGTGCCGGATTCCGCCAGTTGCCGCTCCAGCGCTTCCACCGCGTTGCGCGCGGCCTGTACGATCAGCCGCTTGCGCTCGCCGCGCTGGGGGACGGCGATTTCCACCTTGTGGCCGACAACCGCGCTGAAGGCTTCCTCCAGCAGGGCGGCATCGGGCAGTAAGCGATCGAGCAGGATCGTCCGCGCCGGTGGCACTTCCTCATAGAACTGGGCGAGGAAGCTTGCCATCACCTCTTCCTCGCTCAACCCTTCGGTGTGGCGCGGAAAGAAGGCGCGGTGGCCCCAGTTCTGCCCGCCACGGATGAAGAAGGCCTGGATCGCCACCTGTCCACCCTTCACCGCCATCGCGATGATGTCGCCATCGCCCAGCGATCCCGCGTTGATCGCCTGGCTGCCCTGAATGAAGGTCGCCGCCCGCAACCGGTCGCGCAGCATCGCCGCCGTCTCGAATTCGAGCCGCTCCGACGCATCATGCATCTGCGCCTCGATCAGCTTCTGCACGGCAGAAGACTTGCCACCGAGAAAATCCTTCGCCTGCCGGACCAGCTCGGCATAACCCGCCTCGTCGATCCGACCGACGCAGGGGGCCGAACAGCGCTTGATCTGGTAGAGCAGGCAAGGTCGGTCGCGACGGCTGAAGAAGCTGTCGGTGCAGGATCGCAGAAGGAACAGCTTCTGCAATGCGTTGATGGTGGTGTTGACGCTCCCCGCGCTGGCGAAGGGGCCATAGTAATTGCCCTTGGCCTTACGCGCGCCGCGATGCTTGGTAATGCGGGGAAACTCGTGATCGGCCCGCAGCAGGATGAAGGGAAAGCTCTTGTCGTCGCGCAGCAACACATTGTAGGGCGGGCGGTAACGCTTGATCAGCTGCGCCTCCAGCAGCAGCGCCTCGGCTTCCGAATTGGTGGTGATGATCGTCATCGAGCGGGTCTGGCTGACCATCCGCTTGAGCCGGGTCGGCAGCCGATCGACCTGGGTGTAGTTCGCCACCCGGTTCTTCAGCGCCCGCGCCTTGCCGACATAGAGCACGTCGCCGCGCGCATCGCACATTCGGTAGACCCCGGGCTTGGGCTTCAGCGTGCGGACGGTCTCGCGGATGGCCCTGACCCCGGCCTCCAGGTCCGGCTGGGCCGAACGCACCGTATAGGCCGCGCGATCCTCGTTGAATCGGTCGGGACTGTCGCGGTCGGTTGGTGTTTCGGCTTTGCGTGGCATGCGAGCCTTCACATAGGGCCAGGCTATGCCGAAGGAAACCGCGGCTCCATCAATTGCGTCGCGCTATGCGCAACGCAGGTTCGCAAACATCTCACGCAGCGGCGGTTCCATCTGACCAAGTACCAGCGAGACATGCGGATCAGTTGCCGTCGCCTGGAAATACCGATCGAGCAACGGCATGTCGGCAAAGGGAAGATCAAGGCCAAGAGTCGGAAACAGCAAGGTGGACTGGAATAACGGTGGCATCAGTGCACAATCCGCCAGCGAAAGCGTACCCCCGACGGCATATTTGCCGCCATCAAGCCGTTGCTCAAGCAGTGACAGTCCCTGCCGGAACTGGGTCCGGGATTCCTCAACCAGTGCTTTGGCGAAAGGCACACCCGGCTGGTCCCGCCAGGGTGCGTAAAGCAGCATCAAGGCGGGATCGCAGTACAACTCATACTGGCGGATCAGCAATCGCATTTCGGCAAGCAGGAACGGGTCCCGGGGGCGGAGTGACGGACCGTCGCCCAGATCCTCGATAAATTCACAGATAACCTGCGACTCCGGCAGAAATTTTCCATCCACCTCAAGCACCGGAACCAGCCCCACAGGATTCTTGCGACGGAAATCCTCGGGAAACGGAACCGGCAGATGTTCGATGGGGACATTGATCCCCTTGGCACCAATCTGGATTGCGCAACGCGAACCATAGCGCGATCCGCCGACCGAGTGGATTTTCATCATCTGCCCTCCCCCCGCAATGGCGCGCCTAGCACTTCACATATGCATCCACGGAAACCGCAGCAACATGGCAGAGTTCAAAAAATCTTCCGCAACTGGATCGAAATCAGCCGCCCGACGGGATCGACCAGCCCCGGTTGATAGCGCGGCGGGGTCGCCCCGTTCTGGTCGCGCACTTTCTGGCGGGTGTCGAGCAGGTTCTGGATCTTCACGAACAGCCGCATATTCCGGAAGATGCCCGGATCCTTGCCCATCCGACCCGGTTCGCCCAGATCGACGAACATGCCGAGGTCGAGCGTGGCGAGCGCGCCGAAGCGCAGATCGCTGGAGCCGGGCAGCCCGCTGCCTTTAACCCGTGTCGCGCTCGCATAATTGGCGGTAAGCCGTCCGCCCATCCCCTTGTGAAAGAAGCCGATCTGCACCTCCGCCTTGTGGCGCGGCGCACCGCCGGTTTCCAGCGCGTCGCCATGCAGCAGGTCGAGCCGTGGGCCACCAGTAGCCACCAGCACCCGGTTGGCGAATTCGACGGTGTGATAGGCCGAGACATTCCAACGCCCCTGCCCCATCCCGCCGCGCATCATGCTGCGCGGATCACTGGCGGGTCTGGCTCCTTCGGGGGGCGGCGGCGGCGGCTTGCCAAGCTTGCCGCTGTATTCAAAGCCATAGCGCAGCCGCTTCCAGCTTTGCCCGGCCAGCGTCACCGGGCGGCGGTCGAGCCCGATGAGCCGGCCGGAGAGATCGCGCGTCACCCGGTCCGGGAAAGCCGCCTCGATCGCCGGGGTGAGCAGCGGGAAAGCCGCCGTCACATTCTTCGAACGGTTGCGAAAATATTCGGCGATGAAGCTGACATCCTTGAGGAATGGCAGGTCCCAGCTGGCCGAGAGCTTGATATCGCGCTGGGTTTCGGGCTTGAGCAGCCGGTTGCCACCGGTCGTGACCGCCGCCAGCACCGTCTGGCCGGTGGTGAAGTCGAACAATGGCTCGTTCAGCAGCAGGATCTCCGGACTGCCGAGGTCGGTCAGCAGCGGCGGGTTCTGCCGCCAGATGTAGCTGGCCTGCAGCGACAGGCCCGGCGCCAGCTGCCAGGTCAGCCCGGTGCTCCAGTCCTTCAGCGTGCCAAAGTCGGTATAGCGATCAATCCCGCCGCCGAGGCTCAGGGTGATGTCTCCCAGCGCGCCCAGCACGTCCTCGCGCTTGCTGGTCAGCGGAATCGAGAAATCCACCCCACCGCTGACATCGCCGCGCCGCAGCCGTGCACCCGCGCCCGCGTTGCGGGTATCATCGCTGGCGATCCGGTCCCAGTCGTAGCCGAGCTTGATCGTGGTCGAGACCTCGCCCGCCGGCAGTTCCACTGGCGTGCCGACCAGCGTGATCAGCGAGGTCAGGCTGTCCTGCCGGGTCAGTGCCCGGTCGCGCCCGCCATCGCGCGCCAGCGTCGGCAGCGCCCCGTCGATCGCCAGCGCGCCTGCCGCCGCCAGATCCTCCAGTGCGCTAACGTCGGCGCGGCGGTCGGTGAAAGTACGGGTGCGGGTGTGGCTGGCGTCCATCGTTGCGGTCAACCGCCAGTCGCCGAGCGGATGATCGAAGGTGCTGGCCAGCGCATAGGTGCTGGTGCGGCGGTCGCTCGCCAGCGGATCGGCAGAACCGAGCGTGCGCAGCGCGCTGGCCCCGTCGGGCGCGACAAGCAGCACGCTGTCGAGCCCGCGCAACGCAAGGCTGTCCTTGCGGCTGGCGGTGGCATTGAGGCTGAGCGTGCCACCGCTGTCGCCCAGCGAGCGCGTCCAGGTGCCGTTGAAGGCGATCTCCTTGCTGTCATCCACCAGGCTGCGGAAGCGCGCCGGGTCGGGATCGCCCGCCATATCGGGTGCATCGCGCTGGATCACCCCGCGCTCCACCTCGGTCAGCATGCTGCTGTCCTTCATCTGGAAATCGAGATTCAGCCGGTTCGGCCCCTTGATCCGCAGCAGGGTAAGGTCGGTATCGGTGGTGTGATAGCCGCCGCTGGTGGGCAGGCCATATTCCACTTCGATTTCCCGGCTGAGGAAATTGTCCTTGAGGATGAAATTGACCACCCGCTGATCGGGGGCAAAGCCATAGCGCTGGGCCACTTCCTCGGGCAGCACTTCCACCCGCTTGACCGATTCCGGCGGGTAATTGCGCAATTCGCGAAAGCCTGAAATGCGCTGACCGTTGACCAGAACGACCGGAAACCCCGCCCCGCGCCCCCGGCCCGAGCCGGTACGCGATCCCAGCGCGCTGACCAGATCGGCCAAAGAACCCGCGCCATAGCTGGCGATCTCGGCCTCATCCAGCGTCACGATCGGCAGTTGCGGCGCATCGACTCCGCCGAAAAACCGCCCGGCAATCACCACAATCTGGTTGGCATCGGCTTCGGGCACATCCGCCTGATTCTCCTGCGCCCGCGCGGGCGCCGCAGCAAGGGCAGCGATCAGGGCAAGGCTGGAGGTGGCCGCAAGGCGCATCGGAAAAGGCCGGTCCGTGGATGGGAGGAAAGCTCTTGCCGCAAAATGGCTTTCCCGCAGATGTATCGCAAGGGCCCGCAGATCAATTCCCGTCTATTGCGCGGCACTTGTCGCGCCAGCCCTTCCCTTTTGCGCGTCTCGGGGCTATGCGCGCCGCCATGACAAACAAGAAAAACGGAAACTGACAGTCTATGGCGAAAGAAGAACTCCTCGAAATGCGTGGCAAGGTAGTGGAATTGCTGCCTAACGCGATGTTCCGGGTTGAGCTCGAAAACGGCCATGAGGTGCTCGGCCACACGGCGGGCAAGATGCGCAAAAACCGGATTCGCGTGCTGGTGGGTGACGAGGTTCTGTGCGAACTCACCCCCTATGACCTGACCAAGGCCCGCATAACCTATCGCTTCATGCCCGGCCGGGGCGGCCCTGGCCCGCAATAAGGCCGGCGCTTGACCGCGCAACCTGCCCCGCCCTCGCTGATTCTGGCATCGGCCAGCCCCAGGCGCAGCGAACTGCTCGCCCGGCTCGGCATCGTTCCCGCCAGGATCGCACCCGCCCATATCGACGAGACCCCGCGCAAGGGCGAAATCCCGCGCGGCTATGCCAACCGCATGGCGAGGGAGAAGGCGCTCGCCGCCGCTGATCCTTCCGCTCACGTCCTTGCAGGCGATACCGTGGTCGCGCTCGGCCGCAGGATCCTGCCCAAGGCGGAAGATGAGGCGACTGCGCGCAACTGCCTCGCCCTGCTTTCGGGCCGCCGCCATCGCGTGCTTTCGGCTATCGCCCTGCTCGCCCCCGACGGCACCCTGCGCGAGCGGCTGAGCGTGACGGAAGTCCGCTTCAAGAACCTCTCCGAGGCGGAGATCGGCGCCTATCTCGCTGGTGGCGAATGGGACGGCAAGGCGGGTGGCTATGCCATCCAGGGCAGCGCCGAAGGGCTGATCGCATGGATCGCAGGCAGCCATTCGGGCGTGGTCGGCCTGCCGCTGTTCGAGACGCGCGCGCTGCTCAAGGCGGCAGGGTTCCCAATTGGCTGACTGGCTGGTCGAGGAAGGGATCGGCGAACATCGCGCGATCCTGCTGGAAGGCGACGACATCCTCGCCGCGCGGATCGACTGGCCCGGCACGCTGGCGGCAGGTCAGGTGGAGGAAGCCCGGCTGATCGCCCGAACCGCCGGAGCGACGCGGGGCACCGCCCGATTTGGCAATGGTGAAGAGGCGCTGGTCGATCATCTCCCGCCTTCGGCCAGCGAAGGCGCTCCGCTCCGCCTCAAGGTCACCCGCGCCGCCATCGCCGAAGCGGGCCGATTGAAACGCGCGCAGGCCCGACCGAGCGATCAGGCACCCTGCCCCGCCCCCACTCTCGCCGAGCGCCTGCAGACTGAAGGCCAACCCGTCCGCAAGGTTCATCGCTTCCCCGGGCAAGGGTGGGACGAATTGCTGGCCGATGCCTTTGCTGGCGAGATCGCTTTTGATGGCGGCGGCCTGCTGCTGTCCCCCACCCCGGCGATGACGCTGATCGACATCGATGGCGCGCGCGATCCCGCCGCGTTGTCGCTTTCCGCCGTGCCCGCCATTGCCGCCGCGCTGCGTCGGCTCGACATCGGCGGCGCGATCGGGATCGACTTTCCAGGCCTGCCGGCCAAGGCCGACCGGCGCGCGGTGGACGAAGCGCTGGACGCCGCGCTGGCAGACTGGCCGCATGAGCGCACGGCGATGAACGGCTTCGGCTTTGTCCAGATCGTCGCCCGGCTGGAACGGCCCTCGATCCTCCATCTGCTCACCCGCAACCCGGCGGAAGCAGCGCTTCGGCTGCTGCTGCGCCGGGCGGAAGGCGTGGCGGGACCTGGTGCGATCCTGCTCACCGCCCATCCCGCGCTCAAGGCCCGACTGCGGCCCGAATGGAAAGCCGAGCTTTCCCGCCGCACCGGCCGCGAAATCCGCTGGCGATCCGACCCGGCGCTTGCGCTGGAAGCCGCCTTCGCGCAGGCAGTGCCGCTATGACCCGAAACCGGCCCTGCCCGATCTGCAAGAAGCCACGCGCAGAAGAATTTGCGCCGTTCTGCTCTGCCCGCTGCCGCGACCGCGATCTCGCCAACTGGTTCACCGATGGCTACGCGCTGCCCGGCCCCCCGGCCTCGCCAGAGGATGAAGTGCGCGAGGATTGATTTCAATTCCCCCTTGTCAACCCGGCGCAGCCACGCCATAGGCGCGCTCTCCTGTCGCTCGCCGACCTTTGACGCACCATGTCACGAGGCCGACGCCGCAGCGATGCCCGGGTAGCTCAGTTGGTAGAGCACATGACTGAAAATCATGGTGTCGGCGGTTCGATTCCGTCCCCGGGCACCATTTGCCTGTTCGCAGCCACCCCGAAACCGCCACCCCCGCGCATCGTCGCTGTCGGCAGCGCGCAGCCTCTTTCGCGCCGGGCCGCTCGCGCCTAGGTTGACCGCAACAACAGCGGGAGACACCGGATGAGCACGCCAGACCCATCGCTCGACAAGCTCGAAGTGATCCAGACCCTCAATGCCTATATGCACGCAATCGATGCGGCCGATACGGCGGCACTGCGCCAGCGGGTGTTCGCGGCGAATGCCGATATCACCCTGCTGGAACCGCTCGGGGTAGAGGGCTATTGCGCTTTTGTCGAAGCGATCATGCAGGAAATCCGTACCCAACATTTCCTGCTGAACACGCTCGTCAGCGTGGACGGCGACAGCGCGCAGGCGCAGTCCTATTTCATTGGCTTCCACCGCGTGCCGGCAGGACCCAACAGCGAAGCCTGCGACGCGATCTTCGGGAAGACCGATGCCGTCACCGATGTGGTGATCGGCGGGACCTATGCCGATGCGATGGTTCGCACCCCCGCCGGCTGGCGCATCCGCGAACGCAGGATCAAGCTGCTGTGGGACAATCGCGGCCCGGCCGGGCAGACCCTGGCGGCGAACTGGATGGCGGCGGACTGATTCAGCGCGAGATTTGTCCGCTGCCATCAAGACAGGCCCGGTTTCGTGCGATATTCCCGGGCGAACAGGACAACGAGGGGATCATCGATGACAGGCACCGCGACCAGAGCGCATTTCTATGACGACGAGACGGTGCTCAACCCGCTCACCGAATTGCGCGATGCCCGCGCCACCTCTCCGGTGTTCCTCACCCGCAACCAGGCCGGGATGGAAATCTACGTTGTCACGACCTACGCCCTGATCAAGGATGTGCTCGACCGGCCAACCGATTTTTCCAACGATTATGCCAACATCCTGCGGCCAGCCACCGGCAACGCCGAAGCCGCCGCGATCATTGCCGAAACGGGCTTCGACTATGCCCTGCACGGCTCGTTCCTGCTGACGCGTGACGATCCCGAACATGCCCGGCTGCGCGAACTGGTGGCACCGGCCTTCACTGTCAGCGCTGTCAACCGCCAGGTGCAGCGGCTGGAGGCCGCGGCCGACCGGCTGATCGACTGTTTCATCCAAAGCGGCACTTGCGATCTCTATGGCGATTTCGCCATTCCCTTCACGCTGGGCGCGATCCTGGGAGTGATGGGGCTGGACGAAGCCCTGTGGCCGCAGGCCTATCGCTGGACCTCGGCAGGCGCGCGGCGCATCTCCCACATGCTGACGCCGGAGCAGGAAGTGGCCGACGCGCGCGAACTGGCCGGGATGATCCGCTTCCTTCAGGAACTGGTGCAGAAGCTGCGCGCCCAGCCGGGCGACGACCTGATGTCGCGCGTGCTGATGTCCAGGGTCGATGGCCGGGCGCTGACCGATCAGGAAGCGGTCTCCTTCCTCCACGAGATGATGTTTGCAGGCAACGAGACCACCCGCGCCAATATTGTCGCCACCATGGCGCTGCTGATCCGCCATCCGGAACAGCTGGCGATGGTCCGGGCCGATCCCTCGCTCGCCACCGACGCGGTGGAAGAGGCGCTGCGCCATCATTCGACCGCGACCTCGATCTGGCGGATTGCCGCGCAAGACACACAGATCGGCGGGACAGCGATACCCAAGGGCGCGGTGATCAATGTCCGCTTCGATTCGGCCAATCGCGACGAGGCCGTGTTCGAGGATGCGGACCGCTTTGACATCACCCGGCGCAAGGCGCGGCAGAACCTGACGTTCGGTTCGGGCGTCCATCACTGCATCGGCAATCTGCTGGCCCGGCGCGAGACAATCATCGCGGTCGCCAAGATGAGCGCGCGGCTGGACGATCCCGTGATTGACGAAGTCCATTCCGACTTCCGCCGCGACTTCCACATCCTCGCCCATTCGCTGCGTGCAGTCACGATCAAGTTTCGGCCCGGTCAGCGCATATCCTGAGCATAGACCGCCAATGGACGCGGCCGGGGACAGAGGTTAGTCTCCTCAGGCAAGAGAATTGACGGGAGAATGCGATGACCGATCCGGCAGCAGAGCGCCTGCTCAGCGGGCAAGCCTGGAATGATTTCTGCGAGGTCCTGAAAACCACCGGGCAGATCATCGAACAGTTCCCCGATGTGGACGATCTCGACAAGACCGAATGGTATCGCTGCCTGTCGCGCTACCTGCGCGGGATGCTGGAACGCTATGTCGAGGCGGGCGATCCGAGCCGGCTGGCGCTGGTCGACATGGCCTGGCGCCACACCATCAACTGCACTTCGCCGATGCAGGACCAGATCTTCGCCGAATTCGATCCGGCCCATGATTACCGCCTGACCGGCAACCGCAAGGATTGCCCCTACATCGTCTTCATGGCGTGGAAGCACAGCCAGCCCGCAGATTACGGCGCGCGCAACTGGGCCGATGCCGGGGTGGCGGGGCTAAAGGAATTCGATCCCGCCTGGCTGCCTGCCGTGGGCACGCTGCTGTCCGATGACATGCATTTCGACGCCGACGGCAATTTCGAAATCATCGTCAGCCGGAACAAGCCCGCCGATGGCCCGGAGGGTGCTCGGGACTGGCTGCCGACCAGCCCGGAATGCGTTGGACTGCTGGTGCGGACGCATTATCACAGCTGGGACGGGGTCGAACGCGCGACCATGCAGATCGAGCGGATCGATGGCGGCCCGCCGCAGCCGGTCGATCCGGCCGACCTCAGCCGCATGCTGGCTAAATCAGCGCAGGCAGTGCTGGGCTATGCCGAACTGATCCGCAGCTGGTGGCAGGACAACCTATCCCGCCGGCCCAACGCCATCACCTACAGCCAGGCGACCTATCTTTCCAACGGCGGCGTGCCCGACCGGCGGCACCACGGCTTCGGCAGCTGGTTCAAGGACCGCGACGAAGCGCTGGTGGTGCGCTTCACCCCCCCGCCCTGCCGCTTCTGGACCTGGCAGGTCTGCAACATCTGGCAGGAAAACCTCGACAATTATGCCGAGCGGCAGGGCTATCTCAACGATGGCGGAACGATGCTGGAACCGGACGGTTCGGTGCTGTTTGTGCTGGCAGACGCAGACCCCGGCATCGGCGCTCGCTGGGTCGACAGCTACGGCCACCAGCGCGGCGTGTGGAGCTCGCGGCTGATCCATACCGAGGGCGATCCGCCGGTGATCAAAATCCATCGCGTCAAGCTGGATGAACTGAAGCGCAGCGGCCTTGCCGGGCTGAAACCGGAAGACGCGATTGTCAGTGGAGGGCGGGCGCCGGACTGAAGATCACGCCTTCAGCCTGGACAATCCCCATCGTCGCGCAACACCGCGCGGATATTGGCGCGGATCTTCTTCAGCGTTCTGAGGGTGATCGCCAGATCCTCCTCGCTGATCTGGTCGTGAAAACGGGGCGTGGCGTCCTTGACGTGTTCGAACATCTGCTGCGACAGCGCCTGGCCTTCTTCGGTTATCCTGATCTTCTTGACGCGGCGATCTTCCTCGCCAGCGACCCGGCGGACCAGCCCGGCTTCTTCCAGCTGGTCGATCATCGCCCCCATCATGGCCTTCTTGACGTCCATCGTCCGGGCGAGCTCCCCTTGCGAGACGCCATCCTTGCCCTGAAGGCTGATATTGCCCAGCGTCCACCACTGCGAACGGGTGAAGCCCCGGTTGCGGTAGATCCGGTCGAAAAAGCGGAAGCGCAGTCGCGACACATCATGAATCAGGTAGCCGAGCAGGAACGGGCCTTCCCGCTCCACCCTGCGCTGGGCATGATCAATCTCTTCGCCTTTGCTGGTCATGCCCCCTCCCGACTTTCGTGACCGGCAAGCTCTAGCCTACTCCGCGCGCAAAGACTACGCCGCTCCAACAGGTTCCCCAATCCGCAAAGCGCGACAGGCGAGGAGTTCATGTGGCCATGACCAGCACCACCCCGTCGCGCCCGCTTGCTGGCAAGGTCGCGCTGGTCACCGGTGCCTCGCGCGGGATCGGCGCGGCGATTGCCCGGCGGCTCGCCGGAGACGGCGCGCGGGTGCTTGTCCATTATGCCACCAGCCGCGGCAGGGCTGAAACGCTGGTAGCGGAAATCGCGGCGCAGGGCGGCAATGCCATCCCGGTCCGCTGCGACCTGGCCGATCCGCATGGTATCGCCGCGATGTTCGAAGGTATCGACCACCTGCTGGCCGAGCGGACGGGCAGCAACGGGCTCGACATCCTGGTCAACAATGCCGCCGTGCCCGGATTGGGTTTGCTTGAAACGCTGCAAGCGGACGATGTGGACCGCATTGTCGATGCCAATATCAAGGGCACTTTCTACATCACGCAGGCGGGGGCGGCGCGGATGCGCGACGGAGGCCGGATCGTCACCATCACTTCGCTGTCGGCCACCCGTGCCAATCCGGCGCACTTGCTCTACACCGCCACCAAGGGCGCGCTCAACAGCCTGACGCTGGCTCTTGCCCAGCACCTCGGGCCACGCGGGATCACCGTCAACACGATCATGCCTGGGCTGGTCGAAACCGACATGAGCGCCCCGCTGGCCGGCAACGAAGGCCAGCTCGACGCGCTGCGCGCGCTGACCGCACTGGGCCGTTTGGGCCAGCCTGAGGATATTGCCGACGCGGTCGCGCTGCTGGTCTCGCCCGACGGCCGCTGGATCACAGGTCAGTGGATCGCGGCGTCGGGCGGACTGCGGCTTTAGACGGCGTCCTTGTAGCGATCCGGGATATCGAAGCGGAACATCTTGGCGGCGTTCAACCCCAGCACCTTGGCGCGGGTTTCTTCCTTGAGGCCGCCCATCTGCCGCTCGATCGCTTCGGCGGAATGCGGGAAGGTACCTTCATGATGGGGGTAATCATTGCCCCACATCATGTTGTTCTGCAGCCCGAATTCCTCAATCGCCCACATCGCCGAACGGTCCTCGGCAAATTCGGCGGCGCAATGCTCGCGGAAATAATCGCTCGGCAACCCATGCTTCAGTTTGGGGCGGACCCACATGTGATGCTTGCGATAGGCTTCGTCCATGCAATCGAGCATCCACGGCACGAAGCCCGCGCCGGCCTCGATCGTGGCGAAGCGCAGGCCGGGGAAGCGGTCGAACACGCCCGAAGCGCAGACGCTGACGATCGGTTCGATCGTGGGCGAGAGGGAATGGACGACGTAGTTGATGATCGCCCCGCCATTGCCGCGCGCGCCGCGCGGATCGTTGCCGGTGGAAACGTGGAAGGTAACCGCAAGGTCCGCTTCCTGGATCGCCGCCCACAGCGGATCGAACACCGGCAGATTGTAATTGTTGTCGGCCACGTCCTTGGAACCGAACACCGGCTTGTTAGGCAGCAGCACCGTGCGGTAGCCCAACTTGGCCACCCGCTGCACTTCGGCCACGGCCACATCGACATTGGCTGTGGCGATGCCGGCCGCGACATTCATCGTGTCGCGATAGTCGCGCGTCGCCTCGGCCGCCCAGTCGTTGTAGCAGCGCAGCTGCGCGGCGGAGAAATCGGCGTCATGCGTCCAGTAGGCGAACAGCGCGACCCCGTTGGGGAACACCAATTCGCCATCGATCCCATCGAGCCGGTTGTCGGCCATGCGCTTGTCGAGATGCGAGGTAAGATCGTCGAGCGCACCCGAGCTCCCGGCCTTGGAACGATAATCGTCCTCGCCATGGAGTGGTTCCTCGAGAATGCGGGTCGGACGGGCGCCGTCGATCACCAGCCAGCGCACGCCATCGGCATCCTTTTCCATCCGGGGCACACGGGCACGGTACTTCTCGTCCATGCGCTGCGCGAACAGCGCCGGCGGCGGGCCAAGATGCGCGTCGCACGAAATCATCAGGTATTTGTTCGCCGCATCCGGGCGGGCCGAGCGCTCCCAACCTTCGGCCCCGGGTGTCCGGGTGCGCCATTCGTTTTCGGGGTTTACGGCGATCTGGGGGGCGGTAGCCATCGGGGGTCTCCTCGTCTCGTATGCTTATGGTCCAAAGAATGGACAGGTTGCCACTCGAACCTTGCCAATGCAAGGTGCAACAATACGCAGCTAGAACGCGGCGTCGAACCCGAGCCGGATGGTGCGCGGCTGGAGCGGGGTGATCTGGTCGCGATCGCGCACGAGGAAGGGCGAACCGAGCGCGAAGCGGTTGCCACGGGTATCGAACAGGTTGGTGAGCGAAAGTGTGACGCCCTGCCCCTTGTTGCCGACCCTGACTTCGAGCCCGGTATCGACATAATCGCCCTGCAACTGGCCCAGGATCGGGCCGATACCCAGCGTCGACTTGCCGATGTAGCGGGCAAAGCCCTTCACATCGATGTCATAGCGCTGGGTCAGCGGCGCGTTGTAGGAAAAGCCCACGCGGCCCGTCAGGTCGGCGATATTGGGCAGGCGCTTCCAATCGGCCGGAGCGGCACCCGCGCCAAGATCAAGTCCGGTGCCCGGAACACCTGCAACCACGGCCTCGTAGCCAACCTGGGTGCCCGGATCGAGCGCCTTCGCAATGCTGACCGCGAGCGGGGATGGCTGGGTCACCTTGCTCTTGTTGGCATAGAGCGCAGCGTCGAATTCCAGCCCTTCGAGCGGGCGCCAGCGGGCGGAAACGCCGACCGACAGGATGCGGCCATCGCCGATATTCGCGGTGGTGGGAAAGCCGAAACTGTCGATCAGGTCTGCCTGGATATCCTGCCAGCGGGTCCACGAAGCCGTCGCCTCGATATCGAAATCGGGCGAACGATAGCGCCCGCCGACCTCGACCGTCTCGACCCGGTCGCCCTTGAAACGGCGTATATATTCGCGGCTGACGGCAATCCCGCCGGGCCGAAAGCCCTGCTGGTAACGGGCGTAGAGCGTCACGCTGTCATCCGGGCGCCAGGCCAATGCTGCCGAGGGCAGCAGGCGCGTCTCCGAGCGGGCCGCGCGCGCGCCGGGATCGCGGCTGTAGGCAATGGTCGCCACCGCATCTTCCGAATTGCCAGTGAGGCGCGAATGGGTCAGCCGCCCGCCGAAAGTGACGACGAAATGGTCGAGCGGCTCGAACGAAGCCTCGCCATACAAGGTCGCCTCCTCCACCCGGTTGCGCATGCCGACCAGCGGAATACCGGCCGGGGTGGTCTCCATCAGGCGATTGACCCGCGCCTCGTTGCGCAGCAGGCTGACCCCGATCAGCCAGCCGGTCCCGTTCCTGCCCCGGCGCGCGAGGCGCGTTTCGGCCGTGATCATCTCGATGTGATTGGCCTGACTGAACGCGGCCGAAGGCGCATCCATCAACGGAGCCTGCACCGAATCCTGCGGATTGGTCAGCACCGGGCCTTCGAACCGCTCGAACACATATTGCCGGGCGTAACCCAGCGAGGATGTCAGTTCGAGCTCGTCCCATTCCTTGCGGATGACCAGATCGGCCAGCCAGAAATCATTGCGATAGGGCTGCGCGATCGAGCTGGACCGGCTGAGCTTGCCGTCGGTGCGGTCGGCATACTGGCTATCGTCACCGTCGATCCGCTGGCCAAGCATATTGGCGTCGATGGTCAGTTCGCTGTCAGACTGGAAGCGCAGGGCCATGCGGCCGCCGATAGTGCGGACATCGTTGACATTGTTCAGCTTGCGCCCGCGATCGTCGATGTAGCCGCCCTCGATCGAGCCGAACGCCACTGCCCTGATGCCAAGTTGGTCCTCCACCAATGGCAGGTTGAGAACCCCGCCGCCATCGACCCCCGGTTTGCCGTGCTGCACCGCCTGCACCCCGCCCCAGGCACCGCCACCGGTCTCATCGAGGTCGGGCGCGCGCGGCACGACCCGCACCACGCCACCCAGCGATCCCGCGCCGTAAAGCGTGCCTTGCGGCCCTTCCAGCACTTCGATCGTGCCAACGTCATAGAGCCGCAGGCTCGGGTCGGGCGCGCTGTAGGTGATGCGGCTGTTGCCCCAATATTGGCCGACCGTGGCCTGCGTTGGGCCGACAAAGCTCGAATCCGCGATGCCGCGAATGAACAGCTTGTTGCGGCCCTGGCCAAGATGGGTCGAGACCACGCTCGCCACTCGCGTCTCGATCGCATCGGAGCCGTGCCTTGCCTCCGCGGTTGACAGGCTGTCCCCGTCGATGATCTGCACCCCGCCGGGATAGGCGCCCAGCGGGACGTCGCGCTTGGTGCCGGTCACCACGATCTGCCGGGGAGGAGCAGTCTCGGCATAGCTTGACGGGACACGCGCAACCGGTTCGGGCGCGGCGGCAATGGTGACGGGCCGCGCCCGCTTCGGCTTTGGCTCGATCAGCCAGGTCGCCGGGGCCACTCGTCGAACTTGCAACGGGGTGTCGCGCAACATGCGCTTCAGCGCCTTTTCGGTGGTCAGCCGACCTCGCACCGGCTGGACCTGCAGCCCGGCCAGGCGCGCGTCATGGAAGCCGATGCTTGCGCCGCTCTGGCGGCCGAGCACTCTCACGGCATCGTCCAGCCGCGTCGCTGAGACATCGACCTCCATCGCCCGGTCCTGAGCGAAAGCGGGAGTCGCAATGACAAGAGCCGCAAGCGGCAGAATACTAGGGAGTCGGACCATGATCCGGGATCATTCTCCAAGCGCCGCCCATTGAGGCGAAACGCACGCCCAGCAACGGCCCTGCCCGCGCGAACACCTGCTCTGGCGTGCCTTCTATCGCCAGCGTTCCGGTAAAATGCAAATCCTCAGATCCGCCGCCCGCCTGGATGCTCACCCCGATGTTCCGGCCTAGATCATGCGCTACCCGGCTGAGTGGGGCATTGGCGAACTGCAACTGGTGCGAGCGCCAGCCGCCAACCGAATTCGGATCGACCTTGCGCAGCACCGGTTCGGCCTTCAGCCCCGAGCGGGACAAGGCTTCGCCGGCACTAACCCGGATTGCGCTGCGTCCCGGCTGATAATCCACCGCGCCATGCGAAACCGCGAGATCGAGCACGCCATCTTCGCGCACCACGTTGAACACGGTGCCGACATCGACCAGCCTGGTATCGCCTGCGGTCACGACAAAGGGATCGCTGGCATCGTGGCGGACCTCGAACAGCGCCTCGCCAGCCGCCAGTTCGACCTGGCGGGGCGAATCCGGATCGAAACTGATCCGAGTTCCTCCGTTAAGAATGATGCGCGAACCATCGGCCAGAGCGATAGTGCGGTGTTCACCCGCAGCAGTGACGATTTCCTCCCCGCCGGAACGGTCGAGCATCAGCCAGCCACCAGCCAGCGCTACCGCCGCAGCGGCGGCCATCGGCAGCCAACGCCTGCGCACGGGGGCCAGCGGGGCTTCCCGGGCCGGCATCCCCGGCGTGCGGGGGGCGGCAGCATAGAGCGTCGCCGCCCAGGCTGCGTCATCCAGCGCCGCTTCATATGCCGCCAGATGGGCGGGGTTGCCTTCGAGCCATTCGGTGAAGCGATCCCACTCGCCAAACGAGGGGTCCTGGACGCGAATTGCCCAGAGGCGCGCCGTCTCACCAAACTCGGATGGGTGTGAGCTCATGTCCATATCTCTGTCATGACGAAGTCGTCAGGCCTATTCCGCATCGAACCGCGCCTTTAATCTTGCAATGGCTTGATAGGCCTTCTGAAGGTCCTTCTCGACCGAGCTCAGGCTAATGCCAAGTTCGCGCGCGATCGCGGCCTGGCCGATGCCCTCGAGACGAAAGAGCCGGAACACCTGGCCGACGCGCGGCCCCAGTGCATCAAGCGTCGATTCCACTTCGCGCAGATGCGCCCGCGCGATCAGCACGCGTTCACCCAGCGGCTCTTCCTCCGCTGAAATGCTTACTTCCTGCCACTCGAACTGGCGCCGATCCCGGCTGACAGTGGAGCGTCTGCGATCGCGCAGAAGATTTTCGGCGGCGCGAAACAGATAGGACACCGGCTCGCCGACCGGCTGGCCGGAATGCGCCGCGATCCGCTGCCACAGATCGTGCAGCAAGTCCTCCGCATCGTCACCCGCGCCGCGCGCGGCGAGAAAGCGAAGCAGCCGGTGACGCTCGTTCAGCAGCACGCGCTGCAAGCCGTCGATGGGTTCCTGCTGATTCATCGCGCGAGTGAAAGCACTCCCCGCCCGCCTTGCCAAGCCATGCATGCGCTGGTCGGGACCATCGGGGCTCTTCTCCCGGGTAATGGAAGCGGTCGCATCCGGTTCGAACTTCAAGACCCGGCCCTCCGCATCAGCCTGTTCGCAGTCGGCACGCGCCTTCCCCTTGCGCTGGTCGGCGCGTCGGATAGTGTCGGCAGCGGGGCAAGTCGGTGTGGCACCCCGATGAGACGGAGCCGCCCATGCGATCCCGCAGAATTTTTGCTCATTGCCCCAGTTGACGAGGATAAGATGCGTCCAACAGTCCTGGTAACCCGGCGCTGGCCGGACGCGGTGATCGCCGCCCTGCGCGAGCGATACGAGGTCACCACCAACGACATTGATCGACCGCTCTCGCCCGAGGCCCTGCGCGAGGCGATGCTGTGCCATGACATCCTCTGCCCGACTATCACCGACCGGATCGACGCGGGCATGATCGAGCAACCGGGGCGGCGCGTGCGGATCATCGGCAATTTCGGTGCCGGTTTCGAGCATATCGACATTGCCGCCGCGCGCCGGGCCGGGGTGGTCGTGACCAACACGCCCAATGTCCTGACCCAGGCGACCGCAGAGCTCTGCATCCTGCTGATGCTGATGACCGCCCGCCGCGCCGGTGAAGGCGAGCGGCAATTGCGCGGTGGCCAATGGCCCGGCTGGCACCCAACCCATCTGATGGGCACCAGTCTTGCGGGCAAGCGGCTGGGGCTCGTCGGCTATGGCCGGATCGCGCGCGAGGTCGCGCGGATGGCGGCGAACCTGTGGGACATGAAGATCGCCTATCACGCCCGCCACCGGGTTGAACCGGCACCCGGCCTGCCCGGGGCGGAGTTCTGCGCCAGCCTGGCGGAGCTGGTGGAGCAATCGGACGTCGTCTCGATCCAGTGCCCGGGCGGCGCGGCCACGCACCATCTGATCGACGTGGACATGATCGCCCGGATGAAGCCCACCGCTTTCCTGATCAACACAGCGCGCGGCACGGTGGTGGACGAGCGCGCTCTGGCCGATGCGCTGGCTGCCGGGCGGATCGCCGGGGCCGGGCTCGACGTCTATGAGCGCGAGCCGAAGGTCGAAGCCGCGCTGTTTGGGCTGGAGAATGTCGTGCTGCTGCCGCATCTCGGCAGCGCGACAGTGGAAACGCGCGAGGCGATGGGCTTTCGCGTTCTGGCCAATCTCGATGCCTTCCTTGCGGGGCAGGAACCGCCCGACCGTGTCGCCTGACACGCCAGCCGACTGCGTCCTGCGCCATATTCTGGCAGCCCGGGGGGAATCGGGCCGTGATTGCCCACTCGTTGTCGGGCTGTGCGGCGCGCAGGGGATCGGCAAGTCCACTCTCGCCCGCTCAGTGGCCGCACAACTGAAATCGCGCGGCTTGTCGGTCCTGCTGCTGGGGCTGGACGATCTCTACCTGTCGCGTACGGAACGGCAGGCGCTGGCAGAGCGGGTCCATACGCTGCTGGCCACGCGCGGCGTGCCGGGCACCCATGATGTCGCGCTCGGCCTCGCCCTTCTCGATGCAGCCGGGCGCAGCGGCACGCTCGCCCTCCCCCGCTTCGACAAGGCACAGGACGACCGCACTCCTCCCACCTCGTGGCCAGCGATCGCGACCCCGGTCGATATCGTGCTGTTCGAGGGCTGGTGCGTCGGCGCACTGCCGCAGGCAAAGCAGGAACTGGTGGAGCCGGTCAATGATCTGGAACGGCTGGAGGATCCCGAAGGCATCTGGCGGCGCTATGCCAACGATGCACTGGCCGGACCTTACCAGCAATTGTTCGGTCGGATCGACACGCTGATCCTGCTGGCCGCGCCCGGCTTCGAAGTGGTCGCCAGCTGGCGGCAGGAACAGGAGGATGCCCTGCGTGCAACGCTTCCGGCAGGCGCAAGGACAATGGACAGTACCCGGATCGCGCGCTTCATCGCCCATTACGAACGGCTGACCCGCCACATCCTCGCCGAAATGCCAGGCCGGGCCGATCTCGTCCTGAGGCTCGACCGGCAGCGCAGGCTGGATTGCGATCCGGCAACATTCAAATAATCCGGGCCGTGTCTTGACGGGTCAAGACGATCTGCGAATCTGGCGTCTAGGGTTCGAACCGGGACCGATCGAATGGGAGAGGCACGATGGCAGGACGCTGGTCCAATGTGGCATATGATTATTCGGGCGCCTCGGTGCTCGTCACCGGCGCGACCGCCGGGCTCGGCAAGGCGATTGCCGAAGCCTATCGCGAGGCCGGGGCCGATGTGATCATCACCGGCACGCGCGGCTCCCCATCCGAATATGACGATGATTTATCTGGCTATCGCTACTTCCAGCTCGATGTCGAAAACCGCGCCCAGATTGACTCCATCGCCGCCGCGATCCCGAAGCTCGACATCCTGATCAACAACGCCGGCGGCATGCTGGGCGCGCAGGGGCTGGACGAGATGGAGCCCGATAATTTCGAGCGCGCGCTCGCCATCCACCTGTTCAGCGGCCAGCGCATGGCCGTGCGCTGCCGCGACAAGCTGGCGCAGAGCAAGCTGCCGGGCGGGGCTTCGGTGGTGGGCATGGGCTCGCTCGGCTCCTATTTCGGGCTGGAGATCATCCCCGGCTACGGCCCGGCCAAGACCGGACTGCTCGGCCTCACCCGCACGCTGGCGGTGGCCTGGGGCAAGCACAACATCCGCGTCAACGTTGTCTCGGCCGGCACAACCTGGACCCGGATGACCGGCCCGGTGCTGTCCGATCCGGAATTTTCGGTGCCTCACCTCGCCCGCACCCCGCTAGGCCGCCACGGCGTGCCGGACGAGGTCAACGGCGTAGTGCTGTTTGTCACCAGCGGCGCGGCGGCCTGGCTGACCGGCCAGGCGATCGCCGTCGATGGCGGCTATACGATCATGGGCTGAGGGGAGAAGTTGGAATGAGCGAAGTGCAGAAGATCTACCTCGACGATCTCGACAAGCCGATCCGCAACGAAGCGGAACAGGCGTTCTACGATTCCGGCAATCCGGTGGACATGAGCGTCGAGGCCATCCTTGGCGCGGCCAGAGCCGCCACCGGCCTCAGCGACTTCGGATCGCTGGACTTCATGGAACGGATCCAGCTGTGGGTCGATGATATCAACGCCGATCGCGGCCTCCACACCATCGGCCGCCAGCAGGCGTGGGAACAGATGATGGTCTATGCCATCAACCGCCTCAACCTCGAAAACGCGGTCACGCTCCACCCCGAAATCCTCGACGTGAAGATCGACCGGCCGCTGATGATCGCGGGCCTGCCGCGTTCGGGCACCACGCACCTCGTCAACATGCTCGCCGCCGACCCGCGCCTGCGTTCCGCCCAGTTGTGGGAAACGATGATGCCTTTCCCGCTCCCCGGCGAGGAGCCAGGGCCGATCGAGCAGAGCCCGCGCTACACCATGACCAAGGAGATGTGGTCGATGTTCAGGCAGGTCCTGCCGCACATGAACGCGATCCACGAGATGGACCCCGATCATGTCCATGAGAACATCGAGTTCCAGAGCATCGACTTCAGCTCCTACGCGATCGAATGGCGCGCCCGCATGCCGAACTGGGCGCGCTATTACCAGCAGCATGACCAGACCCCGCACTACCGCTACGAGAAGAAGGCGCTGCAGGCCTTGACCTGGATGCGCGGGCCCAACCGCTGGGTTTCCAAATCGCCGCCGCACATGGAGAACCTGGTGCCGCTGCACAATGTCTTCCCCGATGCCACCGTCATCATCACCCATCGCGATCCGATCGCGGTGATGCAGTCCGCGCTGACCCTGCTGGCCTATTGGGACCGCATCCGCCGCACCGAGCAGGACCTGCCCGGCCTTGCGAAGCTGTGGACCTGGCGGATCGAGGAAATGCTCCGCGCCGCCGTGCGAGATCATGACAGGCTGCCGCAGAACCAGATCGTCGACGTGATCTTCCACGAATACATGGCCGACCAGCGCGGGCTGGTGGAACGGATCTACCGCACCGCCGACCTCGAACTGACCCCCGAAGCCGAAGCCCGCATCACCGCCTACCTCGAAGCCAACCAGCGCGGCCGCCATGGCGCGGTGCAGTATGATCTGCCCAAATTCGGCGTAAACGTGGGCGAACTGCGCGAGCGGTTCCAGTTCTACTACGACAAGTTCCCGGTAAAGAAGGAACCGGCAAGGGGCGAGGTGCTGTAACCCCAATCCACCCCGCCCCGTTCAGCCTGCGCCCGGTTTTCCTGACGAAGGTGACAGAGGTTGACAGGGTTGACACAGTCCATTGGGAAAACCGCGCGGCCCCGCCGAGCCGATGTCGCTGGGCGGGAAAGACAAGTGAACTGGCTGGCCATGGGATGGCGATAGCGGGCGCGCGGCGTGTAGGACAGCTTGATCTGTGGGAGCTAATGGCACCGCCACCAGAATTCATGCACTAAGTACTTGATAAATCGTCCTTGACATCTCCTGAGCACCGGCTAATTCATTGTGGTTCAGCGAAAGAGAAGGCGACAATGCTCAGATTGCCGGTGAACGGAACCCTTGTTGAGAATTTTGGGCATTATGGAGATGTGGCAAGCGCACCATTCCACTACGGGATCGACATTTCAGCATCGGCCGGAACTGACGTTTCCTCAATTGCGAACGGGAAGGTTGTCTTTGCCTCAACTTCGTCTCAATCGACGGGGAACGGGTATGGCTACGCGATCATCATTCAGCATAAGGACAATGTCGGAAACTTGATCGACAGGTTTTCGCTATTTGCACACTTGCAGGGCCCTCCACTTTTGACCGCGGGCGCTCCTGTAACAGCGGGCCAACATATCGGCGATGTTGGCGCGACGGGGGGGACTACGAAAACCACCTTCACCTCACGGTATTAGGTGGACTTCAGGCGGCCGGATTGGTTCGAACGGATGGGACGCTTTCTCCCACCATGAACATCAATGATATTGTTCGCACTTACGCCCTCCAGATCGGAACCTTCGGCACCGATGCGGGAACACCAACCTACGAGCCCGGATCACCGCCATATTATGGAAATATCATCAATCCGGGGACGATTTACGGCGACCTGCGTGGGCCGTCGAACGACTGGATCCTACCAATTGCCGGAGACGACATAATTAACGGACGAACTGGAATAGATACCGTTGAATACCAAGAAAGCATCGACAGGATTTGGTTCTACCGTGTCGATACCACGACAGCAATTTCGATCGCGACAAGTGCGGTCGGTCCGATCAAAGCGGACATTCTTTATAACGTGGAGCGTCTCGCCGATAATGGCGCGCGCAATGTCATTGACATTACGACTGCCGACATGCAGACCCTTTTCGTCGGCTCGTCCAGCGCCGCCACGCGCTATGTGGTTCCCTCACAGGCATACCGAAATGTGGAGATTGACGGTGGCGGCGGGCAGGATACCGTCGTGGTATGGGGCGTTCGGTCCGACTGGCAGGTGGTCGATGTCGCTGGTCCTGGCTACTGGTTGACGTCAAATTCAACACCGCCGACCTCCGGATTGCGGACTTCCGCTGCCGCTTCATCGGATTCCGGCACCTACACGATCAAGATCACCGATGTTGAAAGGGTGGAGTTCTCCAACGGCACTTACGCGGTAAGTGATCTGCTGGGTGGCATAAGCGGTCCGGATTTGACAGTTGGCTCGGTTGGGCTTGGCTCATCAGGAGCCTCGCCCGGTTCGGACATTGTGGTAAGCTTTGATATTGCCAACATCGGCAACCAGTCCACTGCGGCGGCACGTGGTGAAATTATCCTGTCGAGTTCGCCGGATTTCAGCGGTTCAGTTCGCGTGATTGACACCTTCAGCATCGCGTCGCTGGATGCATCCGGCGGCGCTTTTTCATCGAGTCACTACACCGAAACCCTGACACTACCGGTCGATCTTGGGCGTACGAACTACTATGTCGGGGTTCGCGTCGATACCACAAACGCAATCAGTGAAGCAAATGAATCCAATAACCTCGCCTCGTCATCCGCCCTTGCGGTAGGCGGAGGCCTCTCAGGCGACCCGGACCTGAGGGTTGGGATTACGTCATTTCCCGATGGTTTCGTCAGCAAGATCGGCGGCACGGTCACTTTGAATTTTACGATTTCAGCAGATGCAGATGGATCGGTTCCCTATACGTATCGGGTCTATTATTCGTCGGACGAGACTCTGGGCGCAAATGACACCGTGCTCTACGAAGCAACAACGGCACGCGGGCTCGGCTATATGGGCACGCACTACTATGCGCTTGACCTTCAGGTTCCTGATACAGCTGCGAACGGGGCTGGCTACTTCTTTGTGCAGGCCGATCCTAACAACGATATGGCCGAACAACGTGAAGATAATAATATCCGGTCGAGATCATTTTTGATTTCTCCCGACAGTCCTGATGCTGACATTCTTCCCGATCTCTTCGCTCAACGGGTGCACATCCTAAACGCTGACACGCGTGAACCAATGTCAACGATTTATGCTGGGAAATTATTCAAATATGCGACTGACTTTGGAAATTTCTCGCCTGACGACGCGGTTCCTGACGTTCGTCTTTCTGACGGAGTGACCGTATTTCAGAATGCATTAATCATCTCCGATGATGCAATTATTTCTGCAGATGACCGCGTAATTCATCTTGACGAATTCGGCACGATTGCGCCTGGGGAATTCAGGACCACTACCAGTTCAGCGACTGTGAGACTGCCTAGCGATATTTCTTCAGGAACCTATTTTTTAGCGGTCGTCGTAGATTACTATGATATCGTTGACGAGGAGATACCTACAAACAATGTAACTTTTATACAGAAAATCGATATTATTAATGATATACCAATTTCGATTACCACTTTCGATGATACGTTGCCCGTTGTCAACGCCACTGTAGCCAACGAAAATGTTTTGGATAACGACGTTTATCAGATTTTTAGTACTCCGACCATTGATCGCGTAAATGGGTCTTCGGCAATGATCGGTACGCCATTTTCCTTGTCATCGGGGGCAATGTTCCAGCTGAATGCCGACGGCAGTTACACCGTAGACGCAAAAAATGTCCTTGCAGGCATGTCTATAGGTTCGTCCGTTACTGATTCAGTCACATACCGCGCTGTTGGCGTAAACGGAGACGTGAGCACCGCGATAATCGAGATCACTTTTACCCGCGCCGATCCTGACACAGGCACCTCGGGCGACGATCTGGTCAGCGGCACCCAATGGGATGACCTTCTGCATGGCAGAGGGGGGCATGACACAGTGTCTGGCTTTCTTGGTAGAGACACTATCTACGGCGACGACGGGAATGACACGCTGCTCGGAGGCATGGGCAGCGACAATATCCATGGCGGTGCGGGGAATGACGGCATCACCGGCGGAGGCGACAATGATATCCTGCGGGGTGGACTCGGCGACGATATCCTCAGAGGTGGAGGCGGCAACGACACGCTTCTCGGCGGCCTCGGCGCCGATCGGCTGATCGGCGGCGCAGGCCGGGATGTGATCTATGCCGGGGTCGATGCTGCCGTCGATATCATCGTCTTCGCCGATGCCGCCGAAAGCGCGCCGGGGGCGCAGCGCGATATCGTCAGCGATTTTCTCAGCGGTACCGACCGGATCGACCTGCGCGGGATTGATGCCAATATAGGTGCCGCCAACAACCAGGCCTTTGCCTTCTCCATCACCGGCCCGGCCGCCAACTCGATCTGGGTGGTGGATACCGGCGCACATCTGGTTGTCCGGGGCGATGTCAGCGGAGACACCACTGCCGATTTCGAATTCCAGCTGGTGAATGTCGCCAGCGTCCAGGCCGCCGACTTCATGCTGTAGGAGCGTCGATCCCCGCTGCGTGCCGCGCCGCCAGATAGCCGAACACCGCCGCCGCGCCGATAGTGGCGCCGCCGCCCGGATAAGTGCCGCCGAAGGGTGAACCGCTGCAATTGCCGGCGGCGTAGAGGCCGGGGATCGGGGTTTCGTCGTCCTTCAGCACGCGCGAATGCCGGTCGGTCATCACCCCGCCATTGGTGCCGATATCGCCATCGAACACCCGCGCGGCGTAGAACGGGCCGCGTGCGATTTCGCCCAGGCAGGGGTTGGGGCGGTTGGCGGGATCGGCCCAGTAGCGATCGTAATTGGTCTCGCCCCGCTGGAAATCTGAGTCGTGCCCCTCGCGCGCGAATGCGTTGAAGCGATCGACCGTCTGGCGCAGCGTTGCCGGGTCAATCCCGCATTCGCCCGCCAGCGCCGCCAGGCTGGGCGCGGATTTGAGATAGCCGTGGCGCATCATCGAAGCGCGGGTGGCCTTGTAGGACAGCACCCGGAAGACATAGCGATCGAGAAAGCGCTGGTCGAACAGCAGCCAGTTGGCCCCGCCCCCGTTCTTCCGGCCATGTTCGCGCAGGGCCTCCCCTGCCGCCATGTAGGACTGCGCCTCGTTCATGAAGCGCTGGCCCTTGCTGTCGACGATGATGCTGCCGGGCATCGCCCGTTCCGCCAGGGTCAGGCTGGGCTGGCCCGGCGCGATCATCAGAGTGGGCTGCCACCAGGCATGTTCGATGAACTCCACCGCCGCGCCCAGCCTTGTGGCGATCAGCAACCCGTCGCCCTCGTCCGAAGGTGGGGCGCTGCTCCAGCTGCCGTCGAGATCGCCGTGATATTTGCGGCGCAGTTCGGGATTGTGGCCGAAGCCGCCCGCGGCCAGCAGCACGCCCGCCGGAACCTCCAGTACCTCGCGGCCCTGCGGCGTTTCGATCACCGCGCGCGCCACCCGGCTATCCACCAGCTCCAGATCGACCAGCCGCGCTTGCAGCAACAGCGGGATGCCTTTCCTCCGCGCCGCCAGCATCAGCCAGGCCAGGAGCGCCCGCCCGCGCGACAGCGGTTCGCGCCCGGTCATCCGCCACAGCTTGTTGCGGGCCAGGATCGAGAGCGCGCCGAACAACGGCTTCGGCCCGGTCTTCATCCGCGAGAACACGCCCATCTGGCTGGTCGGCATCTGCGGGAAGCCCGCCGACATGCCGCGCATGGTGGCCATGTCCGGCCCCAGCCGGTTGCCATCGATCACGGCCGGCTCGATCGTCCGGCCAACGTCCGATCCGGGCACCAGCGGGTAGTAGTCCGGGTGGTCGGGGTTGCGGATCCAGTCGATCCCCTGCCCGGCCAGATCGCGCACCATCTGCGGCACCGCTTCCAGGAAGCGGTCCACCTTGGCGCGGCGGCGGGCGGAAGGATCGTTGCCGAGGAGATTGAGCACATAGTCGCGCGCGGTTTCCGGCGAATCCGACTGACCATCGCGCGCCATCAGATCGTTGCCAGGGGCCCACACCACCCCGCCCGACAAGGCCGTGGTCCCGCCCCACAGGTCGCTCTTCTCGATGATGACCGGACGCAATCCGGCAGCGGCGGCAGTGACCGCGCCGACCAGCCCGGCCACGCCGCTGCCGACAATCATGAAATTCCGGTCGGTCATCGTCTCGGCACCTTCACGCCCGCTGCTTCCATGTCCCATGTATCAGGCGTGCAGCCTTCATCGCGCAACACATATTTCAGCGGTTTGCCGGTGGTGGTGCGGGGCAGATCGTCACGGAATTCGTAATAGCGCGGCACCGCGAACCAGGGGAAATTCTCGATGCACCAGTCGCACAATTCGCGTTCCGAAAGCGTCACGTCCTCGCGCAGGATCGCGGTGACCTTCACATCGTCCTCACCCAGCGGCGAAGGCACGGCATGGACCACCGCTTCCTTGAGTGCGGTATGCCGGGACAGCACCATTTCACACTCGAAAGTGGAGATATTCTCGCCCCGGCGGCGGATCGAATCCTTCTTGCGCCCGACGAAGCTGAACCAGCCTGCCTCTTCCAGTCTGCCCAGATCGCCGCTGTGCATCCACAGATTGCGCCAGACTTCGGCGGTGGCTTCAGGCCTGTGCCAGTAGCCGCTGAACATGATGTCGGGCTTCTTCGGGCGATAAAGCACTTCGCCCACCGTCCCGCGCGGCAGTTCGTTGCCGAGATCGTCGGCGATGATGCATTCGAACTCGTCCGCCACGCGCCCCTGCGAGGTTTCGGGCGGCAGCGGCTCGCCCGGAATGACGGTGCAGATCTTGCCGCCCTCGGTCTGGCCGAAGCCGTAGCAATTGATCCACTTCACCCCGAAGCGTTCCTGCCACGCCCGCTTGAGTTCGGGTGAGAATGGCAGGCCCCAGACCGAATGGATCTGGCCAAAGCAGCGCTTCATCTCTTCGCTGTCGGGCGCGCTGGCGATCAACGGGATCATGCTGGCCAGCACATAGGCCACCCGCGCGCCGGAACGCTCGATCTCGCCCCAGAAGCCGGAAACGGAAAAGCGCGGGGCCACCGCCGCCGTTTCCTGCAACAGCAGTGCAGGCAGGATCGCGCCGGTCAGCGCGCCGATGTGGAACAGCGGCATCGGCGTCCAGGTGACATCGCCTTCATAAACCGGCGTGGTCTGGATCACCTGCCGGGCCATGTGGAGGATGTAATTGTGGCTGATCAGGCAACCCTTGGACGGGCCGGTGGTGCCGGAGGTATAGAGGATGCAGGCGATGTCGGCCGGATCGGGGCTGGCCACCAGCGCCAGCGGCGCGGTGGCGCGATGGGCGTCGAGGCTTTCGACCCGGACCTTGCCGATGGCCGTTACCGGAGCGCTTCCGCGCACCAGCACCACTTCCAGCCGGGGCAGATCGGCAGCGACTTCGGCGATCCGTTCGAACAGGTGCTGTTCCACCACCACCAGCCGGCTGCCGGTGTCGGCCAGCTGCGAAGCGAGGAAATCGCGGCGCAGCGCGGTGTTGACCGGCGCCCACATCGCTCCGGCCATGTTGGCGGCAAACCAGACGTGCAGGGCATCGGCATTGTTGTCGATCATCGCCGAAACGGCATCGCCCTCCTCGCTGCCGATGCCGAAGGCGCGGAAGGCGGCGGCGAGCGAGCGGGCCATCGCATCGAATTGCGCGTAGCCGTGCCTGTCGCCCTCGAAATCGAGGAAGCACTGGTCTGGCGCGGAGGCGACTGCGCGGGCGAGCGCCGCCAGCACGGTGTCGCGTTCCGGCCCCGCATAGCGGGTGGAGGGGACCTTGCCGGCGAGTTCGGAGTTGTCGCGTGCCATCAGTCGACCGTGTAGGCCATCATCAGGCTGGTCACTTCCTCTTCCACCAGTTCGCGCACCCGGGGCACGACATCGGCCAGCCCCGGATCGAACATTCCGGCCTGCACCGCTTCCTGCGAGGGCACGTCCCACACATTCACATAGGTGTTGGTCCGCCCGACCACCGTGGCGTAGCTGGCGAGCAACTTCCAGCCATGCTTGCCGAAGATCGCCTTGCAGTCGCGCACCGTGGCCTTGTACTTGCCGAAGGACGCCCCGGTCTTGAGCTTGACGGTCACATGAAATATCATGCCGCCTTCTCCTTCGCGTGAACCAGCCGCAGTGGCATTTCGGACAGACCCTTCAGGCCCATCAGGGGGTGATACTTCACTTCGCTGAGTGGGACGGTCAGTTCGAAGCTCTCGAACGTCTCGAAGAACACCTTGAAGAAATTGACCATCTCCAGCCGCGCCAGATCCTTGCCGATGCAATTGTGATAGCCGTGGCCGAAAGCGATGTGATCGCGCATCCGGGGCCGGTCGAGCCTGACCTTGTCGGCATCCTCGAAGTGCCGCTCGTCGCGATCGCCGGCGGCGAGGCTGACGAACACCTTGGAGCCTTCCGGGATCAGCACGTCGCCCACCTGTACATCGCGCACCGCGCGGCGGAACACGCCGGTGACCGAGGTTTCGAGCCGCAGCGCTTCTTCCACGAAGGGATGGATCAGTTCGGGATCGGCCCGCAGCCGCGCTTCCAGCGCCTTGTCCTGGGTCAGCAGCAGCAGCGCGTTGCCCATGGCGTTGGTCGTCGTCTCGTTGCCCGCCACCAGCAGCGTTTCCAGCAGCGAGAGGATTTCCTTGTCGGTCAGTGGCCGCTCGTCGCCCAGCTTCACTTCCAGCAGGTAGCTGATCATGTCCTCGCGCGGGTTCTTGCGGCGGTCCTCCATCATCCCCACCAGATAGTGCTGCATCTCGGCGATGGTGCGGGCATATTCCAACCGCGTCTCCTTGGAGAGCGGCGGCTGGAGCGTGTAGTTGGCGGCCAGTGACCAGCGCTTGAACCGGGGGTAATCATCGCGATCGATCCCGATCCAGTCGGCCAGCATATACATCGGCAACGGCACGAACACCGCCTGGACCAGATCGTGCACCCCGTCGCCCTTGATCTGGGAGAGCAGGAGATTGACGATCTCGATGACCTTGCCTTCCATCCCCTTGACGACCGAAGGCTTCAGCAGATGGCTGACGACCTTGCGCCATTTGGTGTGGAGCGGGGGATCGCTGAACACTACCGTCGGCACGCGGCGGCCATAGCCCACTTCCGCCAGCAGCGCGTCGGCCTCGGGGTCGAAATTGACGAAGGAGGTCTGCCCTTCGGGGAAGGAATTGGCGAAATCCTCGAAGTTTTTCATCACTTCGACGCCAAGGTCGTAACGCGCGACCATGTAGAAATCGGTCTGCGGCATGATGCACACAGGGTGGTTGTCGCGCAGGTCCTGGTAGAAGGCATAGGGGTTCCGGCGCAGTTCCGGATCGACAAGCGTGCCATTGATTTCCGAGGACATCATCTCACTCCAGATGTTTTACCTGCCCGTGGCCATCGCCTTGCCGGGCCGACATTGCCTGGCTGTCTAACGTGGTCTGACTCGTTCCGGAAGACAGTCAATCGGTACCACAGTGGTTCCCTCACGGAAACAATTGCGGCAACCGGGGCAATCCTCCACCTCGCAAAGGACATTGCCAGGCCAGCACCTCTTGATCGACAATTTCCCACTTTCCAGTTGCCTCAATTCACTTGTAAGTCCGGAACTGAAAAGTGCACCATAAGACACAGCTTGCGGATCGAGAGGAACAGACCAGAGCAGAGGCCCCTCCCGGTCGGCTCCATCACGGCCCCAGCCCGACAATTCTCCTTCCAGCCGCCATCAGAGGGTCGCACGCCATGTTCGGATACAAGAATGTCTTCCAGATCTGCTTCGTCGTTCCCGATATCACCGCCGCGATGCCGGAGTGGCAGAAGTCCATGGGCTGCGGCCCGTTCTACATGATGGAAGGGGTGGAGCCGCAAAATCCGCGCTATCGCGGCGCGCCCGCGTTCCTCAAGATGCACGCGGCCATGGCCCAGGCCGGCGATCTCCAGATCGAGCTGATCCAGCCGCTCAGCGCCGAACCCAACGTCTATCGCGACAGCGTGCCGGCCGGCGCGACCGCGTTTCACCACGTGGCCTACTGGTCGGACGATTACGATGCCGAACTGCGCCACTTTGCGGCGATCGATGCCGCAGTGGTGTCCGAAGCCAGCTATGGGGCGATGCGGCTCGGCTATTTCGACACCCGCGCCCGGATCGGCTGCATGACCGAGGTGCTGGAGCACAACGAGGACGTGAAGGCGCTGTTCGAGCAGATCCGGGTGGCCGCGATCGACTGGGACGGGAGCGATCCGGTCCGCAAGGTCTGAGCCGCCGCCCACCCTGCATTTCCGGAGCGACCCGATGAAGATCACCGATGTCAGGCTGACCGCCTTCCGCCGCCCCTCCCCGCCCGATGCCAAATCGGTGATGGTGAAGGGCTTTTCCGTGCAGTCACTGCTGTCGGAAAGCGTCGCGGTGCAGATTTTCACCGACGAGGGCTTTGTCGGGGAAAGCATCTCGCTTGGCGGGGGGATGGGCATGGCCCATTACCTCGCCAACAATATCAAGCCGGCGCTGATCGGGCGCGATCCCGAATCCATGGAAGCGCTGTGGCAGGACATGTGGGAACTGCAACGGCTGTGGTTCGCCCCGCAATTCGCCATCGGCACGATCGACGTGGCGCTGTGGGACCTGTTCGGCAAGATCCTGGGCAAGCCGATTGCCACCATCCTCGGCCGCTATCGCAGCAAGCTGCCGGTCTATGCCAGTTCCTTCGCCAAGCCGACCCCGGAGGAATATGCCGAGGATGCGATCCGCTACAAGGAGCGCAATTTCCACGGCTACAAGCTGTTTTCCAAGGGTAATCCCAAAGCCGACATCGCCGCCTGCGCGGCAGTGCGCAAGGCGGTGGGCGATGATTTCACCCTGATGTTCGATGCCGTTTCCGCCTATGACCTGCACCAGGCGCTGACCGTCGGCCGCGCCTTGCAGGAAATGGGCTTCCGCTGGTTCGAGGAGCCGATGCGCGAATATCTGCTCGAAAATTACCGCACGCTGTCCGCCAAGCTCGATATCCCGATCTGCGGGCTGGAGAACAACGAGGGCGGGCTCTATTCCAGCGCCGAATTCATCAAGTGCGGCGCGGTGCAGGTGGTGCGCGCGGATGTCAGCCTGAAATACGGCGTGATGCAGACCAAGAAGATCGCGACACTGGCCGAAGCCTTCGGGCTCAACTGCGAAGTGCACACCAACCCCAACCCGATGCTGGACGCGGCCAATCTGCAAGTGGCGCTGAGCCTGAAGAACACCGAATATTGGGAACAGTTCGTGCCCGAAGCCAATGTTCGCTATGCCACCACCGAATGGCTCCACATCGACAGCGAAGGCTATGTCCACGCCCCCGAGGGGCCGGGCCATGGCCTCGCCATCGACTGGGACTTCGTCAACGCGAACAGGATCGCGGTGCTTTAGCTCACTTCTTCTTCGGCTTCTGCGGGTAACCGGGGTCCTTGCCGAAGGAGGACAGCCACAGCCGGGCGATGGTGCCGCCGAAATATTGCGGCACCCAGATCGCCCCGTCCGGCCCCTGCTTGATCTCGTCCGGCCAGACCTTTTTCGTCGGCAGCGGGTATTCTGCCACGATCCGGCGGGTCTTGCGATCGATCCGGGCGATCTTGTCGGTGCCGCCAAGGTCGGAATAGAGATCGCCATCCGGCCCCATGATGATCCCGACAGGCGCGGAATTGGGGGTCGGCACAGGGATCTCGGTGAAGGTCTTCGTTACCGTGTCGAAATGGCCGATGGCATTTGCCCCGTACATGGTGAACCACAGCCCGTCGTCATAGGCCCGGATGACGAAGGGCTGCGCATTGGCGGTGGGGATGGCGTAGGTTTCCATCGCCTGGGTCTTGTAATCGAACCGGACCAGCTGGTTACTGCGCATGTTGATGATCCAGTGCGCGCCATCCTTGGCTGAGCCCGTTCCGCCAATCGGCGAATTGCCGGTGCCGGGCAGGGCGAATTCATCAATCTGGCGGGTTACGGGGTTGATCCGGGCGATCTTGTCGACCGCCGTCAGCTCGACATAGATATTGCCATCCGCGCCCAGTTGCATCGCCATTGGCAGCGATTTGGGCGTCGGGATATCCAGCAGCTTGATGGTGTAGGGCGCTTTGGTTTCCATGGTGCCGATGGCATTGGCCGCCTGGTAGTTGAACCACAGCGTGCCGTCCTTGGTGACAATCAGGTCGCAGGGGCCATGGACCGAGTCATTGCCGGGAAGCGAATCCAGACTGTCGGTGGTGTAGCCGACCGGGGTGACCTTGGGCATGTCGAACCTGGTGACTTCACCGGTGACCAGATCGATCCGCCCGATCCGCTTTGCCCCCGCCTCGATAAACCACAGCACCTTGTCCTTGCCATGTTCCGGATCCAGCGCGGGATCGGTGGTATGGACGTTGCACACCCCGTCGGCCCTGACGCCAAGCGGGATTTCATCGACCGTGATGTCCTTTGCTGCCGCGTGGGCCGGCTGCGCCAACGCCATGGCGGCCAGTGTCGCCATCGATGCAAAAATTGCGCGTGCTGCCTGCCTGTTCATGCCGATATCTCTCCCACTGGCGTTCCCCGCCCTGTCGCCAGGCAGACTATCGGGCGCAATCAGCTGACGCTAGATGCAAATTTCTTCCCGCAGTGTTTCCCTGACGTTACCAATTGTCTAGGCTTGCAACCGTCCAGCGAGAGACTTTGCATCATGAACCCCGATTACGAACTGTTCGTCTCGATCGTCGAGGAAGGCTCCATGTCGGCGGTTGCCCGGCGGATGAACCTGTCGCGCCCGGCAGTGTCCAAGCGGCTTGCCCGGCTGGAAGAACGGCTGGGGGCCAGGCTGCTCCACCGCACCACCCGCAAGCTTTTCACCACCAAGGAAGGCCAGTCGTTCTACGAGGAAATCGCCCCGGTCATAGCCGCCGCGAAGGAGGCAGAATCGCGCTTCACCTCGCGCACAGGCAAGCTGACTGGCGAATTGCGGATCGGCACGATCAATTCCCTGGGCCGCGTCCTGCTGGCCAGGATGCTGGGGCCGTTCATTCAGCGCTACCCGGATCTGCGCGTCAATATCATCGTCGAGGACAAGCCGCTCGACCTGCTGACTAGCCGGATCGACGTGGAGGTCACTTTCGCCCCGCCATCGTGGCAGGGGGTGGTGGTGGAACGATTGGCTTCAGACCGGCGGATTCTTTGCGCTTCGCCCGAATATATCGCCCGCCGCGGTGTTCCGTCGCATCCAGACGAGCTCGACCAGCATGATATCCTTGCCTCCCCGGTATCGTTTCCGTGGCAACTGAAAGGGCCGGACGGCACCTGCAGCTATCACGGCAAGACCTTATTCATCACTAATTCCGGCGAACTGCCCGGTGCCTTTGCCACCGCCGGCATGGGCATCGCGCTGCGGCCGGTCTGGGCGATGATCGACGAATTGCGTTCGGGGCGGCTGGTCCGCATCCTGCCGGAATATGAAAGCGACCACTACTGGTCGATCAGCGCCGCCTGGCGTGCCGACCGGCTGCCTTCCGCCAGCCTCGATGCGCTGATCACCTGGCTGAAGGAGGCATTCGCCGGGCTTGACGAGGAGGTTGACCGGCAGCTGACCGAAATCGGGCCTTAGCAGGTGGCACCGACGAGGAATCTTCGATCCCCGGGCAGATTTCGACCGCCCGGGGTCTCATAATCTGCATTCCCGGACCGGTTCAGGCCGGAGCAAGTTCCCGCGCAGATACCGACTGGCCCCGCGCCGGAGCGGTCAGGGTGTCCTTGTGAACCTTGCCATCCTTGACGATCATTTCCAGATTATCGGTATTGCGCAGAAGGCTGATATCCTTGCCCGGATCGCCGTTGACCACGACGAGATCGGCCACATAGCCCGCACGGACCATGCCCAGATCGCTGCGACCCATCATCAAGCCACCATTGCGGGTGGCCCAGGTCAGCACCTCCTTCGCGGCGATGCCGCAATCATCGACATAGATTTCAAGTTCCTCGGCATAATTGCCGAGGCCGTGCATCATGAATTCAAGCCCGAAATCGTCACCGGGGACGACCTTGACCCCCGCTTTGGCGACCAGCGGCATGACCTTGCACATATGTTCGAACGAACGTTTGACCGGGGCAAGCTGGGCCGCGCGGGCCAGCTCCATCACGCCGGTCGGCATCAGTTTCCTGAGGAACAGCATGGACGGCACATAGAATGTGCCGGCCTTGACCATCGCCTCGATCACTTCCTCGTCGATTTCGTCTCCGTGGTCGATGATGTCCATGCCCAGTTCGATCGATTCCAGAATCGACTTCTTGGTGATGGCATGGCCGCGCACCACTGCTCCGCGATCATGCGCGGTGTTGACGATGGTCGCCAGTTCCTCGCGGGTAAATGCCCGCAAGGTGGGATCGACATCGATGCCATGCCCGCCGCTGGGGAAGGTCTTGATCACTTCCACGCCGCGCCGCAATTGGTGGCGGATCGCCTTGCGCATGCCATCCACCCCGTCGGCGAACAGTTCGGCCCCCACAACCTGCAAACCGTCCTCGCGCTCTGGCGCGGGCAGCCACCAGGAAGTAGGCTCGTTCTCGCTGGCGGTGGTGTTGATATGAAGGCCCCCGGCGCGCAGGCGCGGGCCGCTGATCCGGCCGTCGTTCATCGCCATCTTGAGCGCCGCATCGACATCGAAGCTGCACCCCGCACCCACCGCGTTGGTGATGCCGGATCCCAGCGCATAGCCCAGGTTCTCGATCGCCACCGCCGCCAGATAGGCCGGCGGGCTTTGCGTGCCGAGATAGGCCTTGCCGACTTCGGCCAGCCGGAGCCCGCCGTAATCGCCGTGCCAGTGCCCCGCGGTCATGCCGGGCATGACGCATTTGCCGCCAAGGTCGATCTGCCGGTCATCCGCGCCAGCAGGGATATCCCGGCCGACCGCCACGATCCGGTCGCCCTCGACCAGGATGCTCATGCCCTCCTGCCGGTCGTTCTCGCCGTCATAGAGCGTTGCGTTGGTGAAAATCATCCGCTGTGCCATGGCCAAATCCTTCCTCTGTCCCGTTGCTGGCGGGAAGGGCCACGATTCATGCCGGGCTCGGTCCACGCTCAGCCTGCATCCTAGGCAAGCGCGGGGGGAAGGTATTTGACCGCCGTCAAAATTGCACAATTCAGCCCGGCGCGTCCCCATCGCGGCGGCGACCCATCGATTCCAGCCCGTCGTCGGACATTTCCTCGGGCAGCAACTGGCGCAGCAGGTGGCTGCCGCCGTCGATATGGATCACCTCGCCGGTCATGGAAACGGCATCGGTGGCCATCCACACGATCATCTTCGCCAGCTCGGTCGTTTCCACCGCAACCTTGAGCGGAATTTCCCGCAGGAAGCGGTCATACATCCCGGCCCGGCGCCAGCGGCGCGCCTGCGGTCCTTCCAGCATCCCGGCCTTGATCGCGTTCACCCGGATGCCCCGCCCGGCATATTCCAGCGCGGCATAGCGGGTGAAAGTGTTGATCGCGGCCTTGGCGGTGGCATAGGCCACGCTGCCTTGCAGGACATCGGTCGAGACGATGGAGGAAAACAGCGTGATCAGCCCGCCCTGCCCCATATGGCGCGCGCAATAGCGGGCGAACTGGAACGGGCCGAAGAAATTGACCCGCATCGCCTCTTCCAGCTTGGCCATCGAGGTATCGTCGATCGAGCCGAGCGAGCCGACCCCGACCGCCGCCACCGCGATATCGATCTGCCCGGTTCGGGCGGCGGCAGCTTCGACAAAGGCGGCGACTTCGGCCTCGTTCGCGGCATCGCAGCGCAGCGCCGTGCCGCCGATCTCGCTGGCCAGTTCCTCGACCTTCTCCAGCCGCCGCGCGGCGACGAACACATGCGCCCCTTCGTCCGCCAGAACTTCGGCAATGGTCCAGCCCGATCCCCCGCGCTGCGACGCGCCGAGGATTACCGCAACCTTGCCTTCGAGCCTGCCAGCCATGTCTCTTGCTCCTTCAAATTCGAGTTGCGCCTTGGCGCTGCCGGTCCGTCACGTCGAGGGGCAATCGGTCAGACTACCCCGTTCTCCAGCCGACCGATCCCGGCCACGTCGATCGTCACCACATCGCCCGGCGCAAGGAAGCGCGGCGGGGTGAAGCCCGCCCCGACCCCGGCGGGCGTGCCAGTGGCGATGACGTCGCCGGGCTTGAGCGTGATTCCGGCCGAAATTGCTTCGATCAGCGCGGGAATGTCGAAAATCAGGTCGGCAGTCGTCGCATCCTGCCGCAATTCGCCGTTGACCCGGCACTGGATGGCGATGTTCGCCGCGTCCAGTTCGTCAGCCGTGACGATCCACGGGCCCATCGGGCAAAACCCGTCGATCGACTTGCCGAGGAACCACTGACCGTGCTTCAGTTGCAGATCGCGCGCGGTGACATCGTTGACAATGGTAAAACCGAAAACATGCTCCATCGCCGCCGCGCGCGCGATCCCGCGCCCGCCCTGGCCGATCACAACCGCCAGTTCCGCCTCGTAATCGACCTGTCGAGACAGACCATGCGGGATGCGGATCGGTTCGCCCGGGCCGATCACCGTCTCGGGGGTCTTGGTGAAGATGATCGGGGCCTCTGGGACCGTTTCAGCACCCTTGCCGCCGGAACTGTCGAAGCCGCTCTGGGCGAACTCGCGCACATGGTCGCCATAGTTCTTGCCGACGCACATGATGTTGCGTGCTGGCACCAATGGCGCGCGCAGCATCGCCGGATCGAGCGGGAAAGTCTCGCCCGCAGGCATGTCCTGCGGCACGGCACTGACCCGACGGATCAGTTCGGCCATGCTGGCATAGGGCGCGCCTTCAGCGTCGGTGGCGGGCCAGCAGCGCTGCCCATCGGACGAGACGCAGCAGACCGTTTCATGTCCATCGAGCAGCAGGGTGGCGAGGCGCATGGGTGGTTCCTTCCCGGGTTCGGCACAGGCCTGCCCCATGTCCGGCGTTGGCCACTGCTGTCAACGCCATGATGGGCTTGCCGCCAGCGGGTTCGCTCCATATGGACTGGCGGCAGAATAACGGGAGACGGATCGATGACGCAGCCAATGACTCGGGAAGAATGGCGCAACCAGGTGCAAGAGGATGCGCTCGAACCGGACCTGCCGATCATCGATGCCCACCACCATCTGTGGGTTTCCGCCCCGGTCGAGCCGTGGGAAGCCTATCCCGCCGATGCGATGATGGATGACATGGAGCAGCGCGGCCACAATGTGTTCGCCACGGTCTACACCGATTCGCACGCCAATTATTACAGCGAAGGCCCCGATGCCTTCAAAGTGGTCGGCGAAGTGGAATTCGCCCATGCGGTTGGCGAACAGGGCCGCAAGCGCGGTGGCCGCGCGGCGGGGGTTTGCGCGGCGATCGTCAGCAGCGCCGACCTGCTGCTGGGTAGCGCGGTGGGTGAAGTGCTGGACGCGCAGGCCGCCGCATCCTCGCGCTATCGCGGCATCCGCTACATGACCGCGATCGATCAGGACCTGCCGCCGGTCTATGGCGCGACCGAATATGGCCTGATGATGCGCCCCGAATTCCGCGCCGGCTTTGCCGAACTGGCGAAGCGCGGTATGAGCTTCGATGCATGGCTGTTCCAGTCGCAGCTGGGCGAACTGATCGACCTGCTGAAGCAGTTTCCCGAAGCCACCGTCGTACTCGATCATGTCGGCGGCCCGATCGGCCTCGGCCGGTTCGCCGCCGATCCCACCGCCGCCTTCGCCCAGTGGAAGGCGGACATGGCGGTGGTCGCGCAGTTCCCCAATGTTGCGGTCAAGCTCGGCGCGCTCAACATGATGCAGACGGGGATGTGCCCCGCCTCGGAAGAGGCTCCGCCCTGGTACTCGCAACAGGTGGCCGATGCCCAACGCAAACATGTGCTGACCACGATCGACCTGTTCGGCCCGAACCGCTGCATGTTCGAGAGCAATTTCCCGGTCGACATGCGGATGATTTCCTACACAGTAGTGTGGAACGCCTTCAAGCGCATGACCGCAGATCTCTACGAGGCGGACCGCACCGCGCTGTTTTCCGGCACCGCCACGCGGGTCTACCGGCCCGAACTCGGCTAACGAACAACCGATCCGCCAAAGTGCGGACAATGGGAGCAGGACCATGGACATCGAAATCGTCGCCGAAGATCTGTTTTTCCCGGAAGGCCCGGTGTGGATGCTCGACGGGAGCATCATCCTGGTTGAGACCGGCGCGGGCCGGATTACCCGGGTCCTGCCCGATGGCAGCAAGAAGGTCGTCGCCGAATGCGGCGGCGGGCCGAACGGCATCGCGGTTGGACCCGATGGCTGGCTCTATGTCTGCAACAACGGCGGCATGGTGGTTACGAAGGAGAATGGGCTGTTCATGACCACGGGCGAGCCGATCCCCGGCTATACCCATGGCTGGATCGACCGCATCCATCCAGACACCGGCGAGACCCAGCGGCTCTACGAAGAACTCGACGGCCGCTATCTCTCCGCGCCGAACGACATCGTGTTCGATTATGAAGGCAACATCTGGTTCAGCGATCTGGGCAAGCATGTCGGCCAGGCCAGCATGAACGGCGGAATCTACTTCGCCAGGCCCGATGGTTCGCTGCTGGTCCGCGCGGTCGACGGGCCGCATGTCAACGGCATCGGCATCTCGCCCGATGGCAAGACGATCTATGGTGCCATGTCGTTTGAATCGATCCTGGCCGCGTTCGACATCGTCGGCCCCGGTCAGCTCGAACCGCAGATGGGACTGGTCTCGGGCCGCGCGGTCGCCCAGTTCGGCCCGCGCCAGTTGCTCGACAGTCTGGCGGTCAGCGCCAATGGTCATGTCTGCGTGGCAACGGTGCTGAACGGCGCAGGCATCGGTTCGGCCGATCCGGAAACGGGCAAGATCACCAACTACCCCTTCCCCGACATCCTGACGACCAACATCTGCTTTGGCGGGGACGACATGCGCGATGCCTGGGTAACGCTTTCCACCACCGGCCGCCTCGCCAAGGTGCGCTGGCCCACCCCGGGGCTGAAGCTGGCGCATTACGCCTGAGGCGGTTTACCCGAAGGCCTCGCTCACGTCCCGGACCGGTCGGCTGCCATCCCAGCCGACCGAGGCCTCGGCGATTCTGGCAAACATGTCGTCCATCACCGGCCTGTGATTGAACAGTTCGATCATGATGCCCATCTGCGCGCGGGTATCGAGATAGGCGACATGAACCTCGCCAAAGAAGCCCTCATAGGCAAGTTCCACGCCCATGGCGCGATAGCGGGCGATCTCGCCCGGAACATCGTCGACGAAGGCCGCCATGTGATGAAAACCCTCCGTGCCGAAGGGTACGCTGTCGCGATAGATCGAAGGCTGGTCATCGCCCTGCTCGATCAGTTCGATCTGCAATGGCCCCGCCTGCGCCAGCGCGATCCGGATCGGCGGTGCGGTCGGCCTGCCACGATGGCGGGCATTGTCGACTTTGACGTCGTGATTGATAAAGAACGGACCGACCCGGTAGACATCGATCCAGCGCTGCATCGCTTCCTCCAGATCGGGAACGACCCAGGCGGACTGCATGAATTGTGTCGGCAGGAACATCACTCTCTCTCCCTTTTTCCCGCCAACCTTAGCCACGGTTGCCCAGCCCGGCAAATGCGGTTAGCGCAGGCGTGAATTATGGACGTTGGAAGGAAAGCATGATGGCGGGCACGGGTATGGCGTTCATCGCCGGGGGCAGCGGAGTGATCGGTTCGGCCATTGCGCGCAGGCTGGCCGCCGATGGCATCGATGTGGCGCTGACCTATCGCTCCAGCGCAGCCAAGGCGGAAGCGCTCGCCGCAGAACTGCGCGCCCTGGGCCGGACAGTCGATCTGGTCCAGCTCGACCTTGAAGATGCCGCTGCCGTGCGCAGCGCGGTCGATGGCGTGGTCGAACGTCATGGCCCGATCAGCCAGGTGGTCTATGCCTCCGGACCTTCGATCAAGTTCGCGCTGATCAACGCAATCGACCCGGCTGAATGGTCGCGCGTCATCAATGGCGATGCCTGTGCAGCCTTCAACCTCGTCGCTGCCGTATTGCCGCATCTGCGCGAACAGAAGCGCGGCTCGCTGCTGGCGGTGCTGACCGCCGCGGTCGATCGCAGTCCGCCGCGCGACATCCTGTCCGCCGCGCCCAAGGCGGCAATCCAGATGCTGTTCCGTTCCGTGGCGCTGGAGGAAGGCCGCAACGGCATCCGCGCCAATTGCGTCTCGCCGGGCTATATCCTCGATGGTATCGGCACCTCGATGATCGGCGAACATGACGCCGGCTTTGCCGAACGGATGATCAAGGCGATCCCGATGAAGCGCACCGGCGAAGCGGCCGAAGTGGCCGAAGTCGCTGCCTTTCTGCTGTCCGACCGGGCAGGTTACGTCACCGGTACGACCATCCCTGTGGCGGGCGGGCTGCAACTGGCCTGAAGCGAAACGCTTGCCCCTTGCTGTAATCTGATTAATCTGTTCTTCTTAATCCCGACCAGCAGGCCGCGTCTTCGGGCGCGTCCGGGTGGGATTCGATAATCGGCAACAAGCCGGATCAATGGGAGATCAGGATGTCCAAGACCGAAAGCCTCGACATTGGCATATACGGCCTGCCCGCACCCAAGGTAGCGGTGGGTCAATCCTCGCGCGGGCGCATGACTTATGCGCAGATCGTTGCCAAGGACAACGAACCGCTCAACCCGATCCTCCAGCCGCAGACGGAGCCGTTTCCGCCTCAGGTCCCGATCACGTTCGATCGCTATCTCGACAAGCGTTTCGTCGATCTGGAAGTCGAGCATATCTGGAACAAGCACTGGCAGATCGCCTGCCGGGAAGAAGACATTCCCAACATCGGCGACCGGGTGTCCTATGACATCGTCGACCAGTCCTATGTCATCGTTCGCTCCGGGCCGGAAGAATTCAAGGCATTCTACAACACCTGCCGCCATCGCGGCCGGCGGCTGTGCGATAGCAAGGGATCGGGCACGCATATCCGCTGCCCGTTCCATGCCTGGACCTGGAACCTCGACGGATCGCTGGAATGGGTGCCCTCGGAGGAGGATTTTCCCCATGTGAAGAAGCGCGCCTACGGGCTGGAACAGGTCCAGGTCGATCGCTGGGGTGGTAATGTCTTCATCAATCCTGATCCCAAGGCCAAGCCGCTGTCCGAAGCGCTGGGCATCCTGCCCGATGTCTTTGCCGATTGCCCGCTGGACGAGCGCTACACCGCGCAGCGCCTTCGCAAGAAAATCCGCTGCAACTGGAAGCTGGCGCAGGAAGCCTTCATGGAGGCCTATCACACGCTGGAAACGCATTGGGATCACATGCCGTTCTTCGGCACGTCCTACGGCCAGTACGGCGAATATGACGATGGCGAATCACACCTCAACTGGCTGACCACCGCATCAATGGTCCCCGATCACTGGGTGTTCGACAAGATTTCACCCGATGATTCGATCAACCATTTCTGCACGGCGTTCGGCTTCCCCTTCCCGGAAAAGGGAACGATCCACAACTTCACCGATGCCAGAAAATATATCGCCAAATGCCGGGCTGAAATGATCAGGCTGTCGACCGGGCGCGATTTTTCGGACAAGACGACCGCCTATCTCATCGATTACATCAAGGCCTTCATGTTCCCCAACCACCATCCGTGGTGGGGTGAAGGGTTGCCCTGGTGGTACAGGTTCACCCCCTACGAGGATGATCCGGGGCTCTGCATCATGGAAGTGCGGATTCTGCTGCCCACCCCGCTCAATGGGCCAACGCCACCTTCAGCCGCGCCGCTCGATATCGACTTTGACGAGCGCTGCGCCGACTTCCCCGCGCTTGGCACCGCCGGAAAGCTGGTCGATCAGGATATCTCCAACCTCGTCGCGATTCAAAAGGGGCTCAAGTCGGCCGCGAAGAAGAACCGCTACATGACCCTGGCGCAGTACCAAGAATCCAACATCCAGCACTTCCACCGGGTCTACAACAAGCTGCTGGGGCTTTAACAAAACAGAGTTTTGAGGGGGCAGGCCCGTGACCGGAAAACCGGACACGGGCCGCGTCCCAAGGCCAAACCTGTCAGGCGATATCGATCACCACCTTGCCGAAGTGCTGGCCCGACATCTGGTATTCATAGGCCTCCGTCGCGTCGGCAAAGGCGAAGACCCGATCCACCACCGGATGCAGCCTGTGCGCGGCAATGAAGGCGTTCATCGCTTCGAACATCGCACGCGATCCGACCTGGATGCCGCGCAGCACCAGCGCCTTCATCAGCACCGGAATGGTGTTGACCGGACCGCCGGTCAGCACGCCGATCAGATCGACTTCGCCGCACTGGCGGGTGGCGGTGAAGGAATTGGCCAGCGTGCCGCCACCACCAACTTCCACCACCCGATCGACTCCAACGCCGCCAGTCATCTCGCGGACGACCTGGCCCCAATCCTCGCGCTCGCGATAATTGATCGTTGCCTTCGCTCCGAGCTTGATCAGCCGCTCCTCCTTGTGCGTGCTGGATGAGGTGGCGATCACGCTGGCCCCCATCGCCACCGCAAATTGCAGCGCGTAGATCGAGACACCGCCCGTGCCCAGTGTCAGCACGGTCTGGCCAGGCTGGAGGCCAAGCAGCGCGTTCCATGCGGTCACCCCGGCGCAAGGCAGGGTGGCGGCTTCCGCCCAGCTCAGGTGATCGGGGATCGTGACCAGCCGTTCCGCGTCGAACAGGCGGTACTGGGCCAGCGTACCATTGACCGCGCCGCCGCCGAGGCCCGAGGCGAAATCGGCTTCCTTCATCGGGCCGTCGATCCAGTCCTGGTAGAAGATCCCGGCCACCCGGTCGCCCCGTTTGACCCGGGTCACGCCGTCACCGACGCTTTCGACCTCACCCACGCCGTCGGACAGCGGAACGAGGCCATTGCTGGTGCCCTTGGCAATCATCAGGTCGCGGTAATTGAGCGATGCTGCCCGCATCCGGACCAGAACCTGCCCGTTGCCCGGCTGCGGCACGTCCTGTTCGGCCAGCGTCAGGCCCGGAAAACCGGCATCGGAGAGTTGGTAGAGTTTCATGCCGGGTTCAGCCCTTCGTCTCGACGATGAACGAGAAGGTCTCCGACACCGGCTGGCGCAGCGAAATGGCGTGCTGGTATTCGGGGGAATCATACCAGTCGCGCGCTTCCGCCAGCGTCGGGAATTCGAGGATCATCACCTCTTCCAGATTATCGCCTTCGAGGATCGCATTGGGCACCGGCCCGGCCAGAACCTTGAAATTTCGTCCGGCCAGCGATTTGCCGCCAGCGGCCTGATAGGGCTTGAACGCTTCCGCATCGGGAATTTTCACGCCGAATACGACCAGTGCTGCCATGTCATTTCTCCTGTTGTTTCAAGTATCCGATCACACCGAGGGGCGGCACACGGCCTTGCCCCAGATCCACACGAACAGCGTGGAGGCAAGGATCGACATCGTGGTCCAGAACAGCGCCAGCGTGTAATCCTGCGTGGTGGACACCGCCGCATAGCCGGGCAGGCCCGCAGCCGTGTTGAGCCCGAAAGCGATGCAGGGGAAAAGCGGCACCAGCAGCCATTTCTCGCGCCCAGTCAGCAATCGGTCGAGCAGGATGATCGCCGCGCCCGTGCCCATCACTGCGCTGGTATTGACGAAACCCCAGAAAGCCGGGAACCCGCCGACCCGCAGCGGCTGGACGTTGTAATAGGTCCACATCTGGTAATGCAGCGGGATCATCTCGATCAGCAGGGCGCTGACCACGAATGCCGCGCCCGTAATCATCCATTTGCGCAGGGCCACGCCCTTGAGAATCATTTCCGCCACGAACAGCACGCCGCCCGCCCAGTAGAACACCCAGATCAGGCTGATGTAGAGCGGCATTGGCCGTCCGATCAGGTCGATCCCGATCCGCACGCCCTCATTGGGAAAAACGAGGCTGCCCAGCACATCGACCATCGGCTCCAGCGCGATCGTGCCGACGCTGCCCAGGAGGATGATCACCGGCAGCGGCGAATCCATCGCCTTGGCCCGCCACAGGCAGTTGGCCGCCGTCAGCACCAGCAGGACAAGGCAGATCAGCGTGGCCCAATGGTCCACCACTGGCGACAAGGCATAGAAAGGCACCGTGTTCATGGCATTCGCTCCCCCGTTTCGGCCATTGGACCCGATCAGCGCCAAGGTGGCCATACTTTTCCGTGCACCGGCAATGTCCCGTCGGCGCAGCCCGCTTTTCTTTTCGGCCCGGCCACCTACTATCGACCAGATGAAGGGGCGTGACAATCGCTCGAGGGAGGAAATGCCGTGAGCATCAAGCAGGAAACCGAAACCGAACGGAGCCTATCGCGCCGGAACTTTCTGGCAACGGCGGGCGCTTCGGGCGTGGCGACCGTGGGCATGCTGGCCGCATCGACCAGTGCCAGTGCCGCCATGCCACCCGTCTGGCAGGACGAGGCCGATATCGTCGTCGTCGGCAGCGGCGGCGCGGGCATGACGGCGGCCGTGATCGCGGCCCATCGCGGCAGCAAGGTGGTGGTGCTGGAAAAAGCCGGGATGATCGGCGGCACCACCGCGAAGTCGAGCGGAGTGTGGTGGGTTCCCAACAATGCGCTGATGCGCCGCGATGGCCTGGCCGACCCGAAGCCCGCAGCGCTCGATTACATGGCCAAGGTCGCCTGGCCCGGCCAGTTCCGCGCCGGAGCGCCCAATCTCGGGCTCGATCCGGCCGATTATGCCCTGCTCGAAGCCTATTACGACAACGCCACGCTGATGACGGATGAACTGGCATCGATCGGCGCGCTCAACTTCACCTATTCCGCCGGGTTTGATGGCTCCAAATACCCCGATTATTTCGCCCACTTCCCCGAAAACAAGGCCCCGCGCGGGCGCGGGCTGCGGCCCGATGCCCCGCCGGAACGGGCGGCGCAGGGCGGCGCGGAAATGATCCGCCAACTGGTCGAAGGGGCCAACCGGCTCGGCGTGAAGATGCTGACCGGCCATGGCGCAACCGATCTGGTGCAGGACGAAACCGGGCGGGTGACCGGCGTGATCGCCAGCCGCGACGGCACGCCAGTGGCCTTCCGCGCTAGGAAGGGCGTGATCTTCGCCAGCGGCGGCTTCACCCACAACATCCGCATGGCCGAAGGCAATCTGCCCGGCCCGATCGCCGGCGGCTGCGCCGTGCCAACCAACACCGGCGATTTTGTGGCGATGGCGACCAGGGCTGGCGCGGTGCTCGATCACATGAACAAGGCCTGGTACGCGCAACTGGTGCTGGAACAGGCGCTGGTTTCGCGCAGCACGCCCGACGACGTGTTCTTCTACCCGGCGGGCAGCATCTTCCTCGTCAACAAATACGGCCGCCGGGTAGTGAACGAACGGATGCTCTACAACGAGCGTACGCAGGCCCATTTCAGCTGGGACCCGGTCCATGGCGAATATCCCAACCAGCTGCTTTACCTCGTCTATGACGAACGGATGAAGCAGAATCCCGGTGCCGGGCGCTATACCTATCCGCTGCCGCCGGCCGGGCGCAATGCACCCTATGTCATCAGCGGCGCGACCTTCGAGGAACTGGGCCGCAACATCGACGCGCGGCTGGTGCAACTGGTGGCCGACGGCAAGCTGGGGCAGAGCGTGCGGCTGCGCGATGGCTTCGCCAGCCAGCTGGAGGACACCCGCCAGCGGTTCAACAGCTTCGCCGAGAGCGGCAAGGACCTCGATTTCGGGCGGGGCGACACCGAAGTAGATCATTGCTTCGAACACACCCAGCCCAACGGCAAGCCCAATGACACGATGTATCCGCTGGCCGATGCCGGGCCCTATCACGCGATCATCATCGCTGCCGGAACGCTCGACACCAAGGGCGGGCCGCGGGTCAACGTCCATGGGCAGGTACTGGACCGCGCCAGTCAGCCGATCCCCGGGCTCTACGGCGCGGGCAACTGCATCGCCGCGCCAACCGCCAAGGCCTATTATGGCGGGGGCGGAACGCTCGGCCCGGCGCTGACTTTCGGCTATCTCGCCGCGCTGCACGCGGGGAGCCAGCAACCGGGCTAAATTACAGCTCGTTCGCCATCAGCACGAAGGCGGTGTCGCCATTCTCCAACCGGTGCGGCAGCGCTTCCTGATATTCGGGCGAGTTGTACCATTGCTGCAGATGATCGCGGTCGCGAAAGCGGATCACCACGATCTTCTTGCCCGGCAGCGCGCCTTCGATGCCTTCGGGCGCCTCGTCGGAAGCAAGCACTTCGCCGCCATATTTCTCCAGCGAGACGATCCCGCCCCGGACATAGCCTTCATAGCGCTTCTGCGCGTCCGGGTCCTGGTGGATGGTCACGGCGGCAATCAGCAGGACGGACATCGGGCTCTCCTTGCGGGCGCTTACTGGATGGACTTGAGATAGGCCGCGATCTCGCCAACGTCCTGTTCGGACAGCATCGCCGGATAGAGCGGCGGCATCGGCGGGGTCGGCTTGCGAATGATGTCCTCCACCGGCCGCTTGTCCTTGCGGTTGGCGAGCTTGGTCAGCGCCGGGCCAAACCCGCCCACCCCGCCTGCGCCGTGGCAGCTGGCGCAATTGTTGGCAAAGGTGGCCGAACCGCTGGCTATCTCCGAGTTGTCGGCAACTTGTGGCTTGGCTTCCACCGGCTCGGCCGGCAGCTTGACTTCGGCGGGCGGTGCGGTGGCCGCCTGTTCCACCTTGGCGTCGCTGCTTGCAGCCGCGCTGGCTTCGGTCGCGGCGCCAACCTTGTCTGCCGCAGCCTCGGTCGCGGCAGGCGCTTCGGCGGCGGGGGCCACCTCCGCTTCCCTGCCGTCCGCAGGCTTGCCGCAGGCCGTGACAAGCAGGCCGCCGGCCAGCGCACAGCCAAGCGCGATCGCCCGCATATTCTTCACATACTCAAGCATCATGCCAATCTTCTACCAGCTTTGACCAAAGGGAGCCGCGCCTGACGCGGTGCAGACCAGGCTGCTGATCTTCCACATACCGTCCTCGCGGACGAATTCATCTTCATAATAGCCCGTCACCCACATCGGCCCGGTGGCATCCATCCGGAACGCCACCACCACGTGCCAGCGCCCTTTCGCGCGGTCGCCATCGACCTCGATCCAGGGATTGCCGATCAGATGGTAGGAGAAGGGAAACAGCGTCGCATCGTCGAACCGTTCCCGGATCGCCGCGCGGCCGATCAGCGGCGGGCCGGTCGGCACGATGTGCCAGACTGCGTCTTCGGTGAACAGATGGACGATCTCATCACCCGAATGGGGCTTGCCGGCATGGCTGTCGGCCAGTTCGGTATAGCGGGTCTTGAGCCGGGTGATTTCGGCCAAATCCTCCATCCGCTGGAGACGCTGTTCGATTGTCAGTCCGGTGGAATCCTGTGCCATGTCGATCACTCTCCGTCCTTTTCCTGTGCGATCCTGCCGAGATTTACAAGCGCAAGCCCTGTCCCGAGCGTGCAACCGCCACAGGCAAGCCGCAAATGCTCGCATAAAATTGTAGAATTTTACCAATCACGGTGAGATAAGCCCGTCAGTAGCACACCCGCCCGCGCAAGCGGGCGACCAGACACGGGAGATAGCAAGATGGGTGATCCAAGCGAATTGCTAGCGCGCGAGGCGGAACGCATGGCGGACCATGTCCGGCGGCTGCTCCTGCCTGGCGATGACGGGCATCACTATGACACCAGCCATATCGGTGGGCGGGTCGATACCACCACCCTGCTGCTCAAGACCTTCGGCCGACGCAGCGGCAAGGTGATTTATGTTCCCCTGATCTATGTGAAATATGGTGAGGAATACGCGCTGGCCGCGTCCAAGGGCGGAGCCGATGAGCATCCCGCCTGGTACCTCAACCTGACCGCACAGCCGGACATTACGTTCAAGGTTGCCGGGAAAATCCATCGCGGCAGCTGGCGCGAAATTTCGGGCGAGGAACGCGCGGCAGTGTGGAAGGCGCTCTCGGATCATTACGATCCCTATCACGCCTATGAGAAGGCGACCGACCGCTTAATCCCTGTGCTGATGCTCAAGCCGATCGAGGAACTGGTGGAAATCTAGACGAAAACCGCTTCCGGCTGGTTTTCGGGGCGGGCCGCCTCGAAGGCTGGCAGGCGGAACAGGCGTTCCTCCAGTGCCAGCAGGCCCGGATAGGGAGCAAGGTCAGTTTCGACCCGGCGAGCGTTGTAGAGCTGCGGCACCAGGCAGATATCGGCCAGCGTCACCATGTTCCCCGCGAGATAGGGGCCGGTGGAAACCTGCGCGGCCTGTTCAAGACTGCGAAAGCCGGCATTGATCCAGCGTTGCGCCCATTGGTTGACCCCGGCCTCGTCCTGGCCGAGTTCCTTGCGCAGGTAATTCAGCACGCGCAGGTTGTTGATCGGGTGGATGTCGCAAGCCACCGTCATCGCCAGCGCCCTGATCCGCGCCCGTTCCACTGGCGTGCCCGGAATCAGCGGCGGGTCGGGATAGACTTCCTCCAGATATTCAATGATCGCCAGGCTCTGCGCCAGCCCGGCGTCGCCATCGACCAGGAACGGCACCATCCCCTGCGGATTGAGCTTGAGGAATGCGGGATCGGACTGGTGGCCAAAGCGCAGGTCGATCACGCTCTGGTCCCACTCCAGCCCCTTGAGCCCGAGCGCAATCCGCACCCGGTAAGCGGCGGTCGAGCGCCAGTAGCCGTAAAGCGTCCGGTTCAATCGTGCAGCCCTTCATGGACCCAGGCCGCCTGCGCCGAGACACTGCGCGTGTGGTTCCATTCCTCCAGCATCGACCAGGCGACGTCGCCCAGTTTCTGCAGGGCGCCGGCGGTTTCGGTGCGGTAGGTCAGTTCGAGCCGGTGCCCATCGGGATCATGGAAATAGACCGACTTGAAGATCGCATGGTCGATCGGCCCGATCACTTCCACGCCATAATCCTTCAGCAGCGCGATATGCTCGTCGAGCACTTCCGCCCCCGCCACTTCCAGGGCGATATGCTGCACCCACGGCGGGGTGTTGGGATCGAGTTGCATCTCCGGCTCTTCCGACAGGTCGAAGAAGGCCAGGTGGCTGCCGTCGGCCAGCTTGAAGAAGATGTGCATATAGGGGCAGCGCGCGCCGGTGGTGGGCACTTTTTCTTCCGACATGGCCATGACGAAGGGCAGACCGAGCGCCTTGGTGTAAAAATCGACCGTGCGCGCGGCATCGCGGCAGCGATAGGCAACGTGATGAACCTTGTTGATTGTCATGGCATTCACCCCGCGATTTCGGACGATTTCACCGAATTCGGATCGTCGATGAACCGCAAATGCAGTTCGTTGAACCGCTGATGCTCCTCAAGCTGGGGCATGTGCGATGAATTGTCGAACAGTACGAAGCGCGAATCCCTGATCGAATTGGCGTATTTCAGGCCATCGTCGAGCGTCGCGGTCGGGTCCTCGCGGGTCCAGACAACCAGCGTCGGTGCCTCGATCTTCGCAAGCTCATCCAGTTGCAACAGGTTGCGCTGGCGGATTTCCATGTTCTGGAGGCACATCACGTCCTTGATCCGGGCCTTGTAATCCTCCGCCGCATAGATGTCGTGGCGGACGTCGATCAGCTCCTGCGTCAGCATAGCCTTGTTCTTGATGACGAAGTCCAGCCGCATGGTGACCGCTTCCTTGCCCGGCACCAGCGAGGCGCGCTCGGTTAGTTCCTTGAGGTTCTTCATCACCGAGGGGTGTGCGGTCAGGCCGGCGCTGCTGATCAGCGACAGGCGCGAGACGCGATCAGGATGGCGGGCGGCGATCCGGGCAAAGATCCAGCCGCCCAGCGAGGTACCGGCCAGCACCGGCTTGTCGATCTTCATGATATCGAACAACCGCATGGTCTGGTCGATATAGCGGTCGATTTCGTACAGGCCTTCCGGCTTGGCCGAATAGCCATGGCCGATCAGGTCGAAGCTGACCACCCGGTGCTTCTGCGCATGGGCACCGATGTTGTGGCAGAACGTCTCGATATGCCCGCCGATCCCGTGGAGAAACACGACCGTGCTGGCATTGTCAGGATCGCCCGCTTCGACGACGCGGGTGCTGTTGCCATCCACATCGATCCAGCGATGCGAAAAGCTTGTCCGATTCATGGCATTCCAGAAGCTCACGGCCAGTATCCTTGCTTGTTCGTCGATTTCTAAAATATTAGCATCTCAAGTCGCGAAGGGGAAGTGTTCACCCTTCCTCGCTGAATTGCTCGATGTGGCGGCAGATTGCGGTCAGCAGGCGGGCCGCCGGTTCGCCATCGACGATCCGGTGATCGACTGTCAGCGACAGGCCGAGGTAACTGCGCGCCACCACCGAACCATCGGCGGCAAAGGCTGGCCGCACTTGCGGACAGCCGACCCCGAGCAGTATCAGCTGCCCGCCGTTGAGGATCGGCGTAAAAAAGCGCACCCGTGAATTGCCGAGATTGCTCAGCGTAACCGTACCGCCCTTCATCTCCGAAACCTGCAACTTCTTCGCCAGCGCCCGATCGACCAGATCGCGCCGCTCCTGCGCCAGAGTTAGCAGGCTCTTGCCCCTGACATCGCGCAGCACCGGTGTCTTCAACCCGTCCGGCGCGGCAATGGCTATGGCGACGTGGATGGCATCGTGGATGGTCACGGCCTCGTCATCGGAGGTGCCGTTGATCTCGGGCTGCTCGGACAGTGCCCGGGCCAGCGCCGCAATCAGACAATCTTCGATCCCGATCGGCACCCCGGCTGCCTTCCATCCGGCACGCAGTTCCAGCAGGCGGGTCAGGTCTGCCTCGCCGTGAAAGGTCAGCTGCGCGGCATGGGCCAGGCTCTCGCGCATCCGCTCGGCGATGAACTTGCGGACACCGCCAATGCGGACCCGGCGGACGCCGGTTTCATCAGGGAGCGCGGCTTCGCCCATCGGCTCAGCCGCCAATCCGGGCGACGAGCTGGCCCTTGGTGATTGGCTCCTCCGCCGCGACGACGATTTCCAGCACGCCCGAGGCGGGCGCGTACAATTCGTTCGCAACCTTTTCGTTCATCACTTCCGCCAGCAGATCGCCTTCCACCACATCGTCGCCATCGGCATAAAACCAGGAGGAGATGAACCCCTCGCTGTCATCGTCCCACATGCTGTCGGGGATCGTCACAAGGGCCATGGTTACTTCTCCGTCATCGCCGCGCGGGCAAGGTCAACCAGCCGCTCGACATTGGGCAGGGCTTCCTGTTCCAGCACCGCACTGTAAGGGATCGGGATGTCGGGATAGGCCAGCCGCCGAGGGCGGGACTTCCACTTTACAGCGCTGTCCTCGCAGGCGGTGGCGATCACTTCGGCGCTGACGCCGTAGCTGAGATAGTCCTCGTCCGCCACGACCAGCCGGCCGGTCTTGCGGACCGAGGCGAGGATCGTTTCCCGGTCGAGCGGCGCGATCGAGCGCAGGTCGATCACTTCGGCGGAAATGCCCTCCTTGGCCAGCACCTTGGCCGCATCGACCGCGTGATGCGTGGTCAGACCGAGGCCGACCAACGTGATGTCGCTGCCTTCCCGCACCACCGCCGCCTTGTCGAGCGGGACGAGGTAATCGCCTTCGGGCACATGCACGACCGAGCCCGGCGCTGTGCCGAGCCAGCCCATGCCCTGCAGCCCCTTGTGGAACATGAAGACCACCGGATTGTCATCGCGAATGGCGGAAAGCAGCATGCCCTTGGCATCATAGGCATTGGTAGGGATCACCACCTTGAGGCCCGGCAGATGGCCAAATGTGGCATAGAGGCACTGCGAATGCTGGCCCGCATCGCTGTAGCCGCCGCCGACCGAGGTCATCAGCACCATCGGGCATTTGACCTTGCCTCCCGAGAAGAAGCTCTGCTTGGCGGCAAGGCTGGAGATGGCGTTCATGCACACGCCGAAGAAATCGACGAACATCAGTTCCACCACCGGGCGAATGCCGGCAGCGGCCATGCCCACCGCCGCGCCGATGAAGCCGGCTTCGGAAATGGGCGTATCGCGCACCCGCTCCGCGCCATAGGCGTCAAGCAGGCCGCCGGTGGTGCCCCACACACCGCCCATCTTGCCCAGGTCCTCGCCCATGACGAGAACGGAATTGTCGGCCGCCATTTCCTGATGCAGCGCCTCGTTGAGGGCGCGGGCGATGGTCAGGCGGCGCTGGCGGGAAGCCGCAGGAGCCTCAAGGGTCTCGGTGTCAGGCGAAGACATGGTTCAGGGCCTCCTGGAATGTGGGGAATTCGGATGCACGGGCGAAGGCGATCGCGGCGTCGGCGGCGCTGGCCGCTTCGGCTTCCAGCCGCTCCAGCTCGGCACCTTCATAGCCTTCGGCGAGCAGCCGCTCGCGATAGAGCGGGATCGGATCAAGGCTGGGCAGGCGGTCCCGCTCCGCCTGCGGCCGGTATTCGTTCGTGTCGCCGACGAAATGCCCTTCGAGCCGGTGCGTCTCGATCTCGATGATCGACGGACCTTCCCCGGCACGGGCGCGGCGGATCGCTTCGCCCGCCGCCTCGTAAATCGCGTCGGGATCATTGTCGGAAACATAGACGCCCGGCATGCCATAGGCCGCCGCGCGATCGGAATTGCGCGGCACCGCCGTGCTTTCCGCCTTGGACACCGAAATACCGTAGGAATTGTCCTCGATGATGAAAATCACCGGAGCTTTCCACAGGCCGGCCAGGTTTGCCGCCTCGTGGAACTGGCCCTGGTTGGCCCCGCCTTCGCCGAGGAAGGAGACGGCGACATCGTCGCGCCCCTGCAATTTGGCCGCCATCGCTGCGCCGACGGCAGGCGCGGTTCCTTCGCCGATGATGCCGCTGCAACTGAAGTTCACGGCCGAATCAAAGATGTGCATATGCCCGCCCAGCCCCTTCGACAGGCCGGTCTTCTTTCCGAAGATTTCCGCCGTCATCGCGTTCATGTCGACGCCCTTGGCGATGGCGACATGGTGCGGGCGATGGGTGGCGGTGACCACATCGGTCGGGCGCAAATGGGCGCACACCCCGACCGCGCACGGTTCCTGACCGACCGAAAGGTGCATTTCCCCCGGGATCGGCCCCTTGGCCATGTTGAACACCGGCAGCTTGCCTTCGAAATAGATCTCCTTGATCCTGGTTTCGAGCTCACGGCTGCGTAGCATCGCCTGGTACATCCAGAGCCGATGGTGGAGATTGCCACTCGCATTCGCAGGAGATTGCATGTCAGGCCTTTCCTCTCAGGGGGCAGTCACGGCGGATGCCGGGTGTGTTATTCGCATTCCTCGACGGCGTAGGTCTGCACGATCGAACGGTCGAGAAACCGCTCCTCGTCCTCGCGCAGCATTTCCGAGGTGGCCGGGTCCGACAAGGCATCGACAAAGCCCTGGTAGGCGGCATCGTCATCGAACCACACCTCGGTGATGACATCGAAATAGGGCGTCGGCGCATCGTCCGTGCCACCTTCCTGGCGGCCAGCCGAGACCGAATTGAGATCGAGATAGTTGCGCACATATTTGCCGATGGTGGGCAGCGCCTTGCGCACCAGCGGCACATGATTCGTTTCATAGTGATGCTTGAATTGCTCGAAGGTGAGTCCGGGCTTGCGGCGCAGCAGAACGACGGCTTTCAGCATGATACACTCTCCATCCGCGACGCCAGGCTAATGCCCCGGGTCCATTTTGGTTGTGGACGAACCACTTGCATTTGTGTCACGTTGTAGTGCTAGAATGTTACTGGGTCAAACTGGCTTCGCAACGCTCCCGATCGGGCGCACGACGCGCTGCGGGGATCGGGGAGCAAGTGCTGGCAGAGCGGGCCAAAGGCCCGCTTCGAATATGCCGGTACAAATCTGAAGGGAAAGGAAACGACATGAGCAGCGCAAACGAGGGGGCAATTCTTCCGCCGCTGACAGTCGCCAACGCCGATGAGGTGGACTGGGACGAGACCACCGACGTTCTGGTCGTGGGCTTCGGCGGCGCCGGTGCCTGCGCAGCCCTGCAAGCCCGCGAATCGGGTGCCGACGTGGTCGCGGTGGATCGCTTCTCCGGCGGGGGTGCAACCGCCTTTAGTGGCGGGGTGATATATGCCGGCAATACGCGTTTCCAGCGCGAGGTCGGCTATGACGACAGCGCCGACGCGATGTACGACTATCTCGCGATGGAAGCTGGCGATATCGTCCGGCCCGAAACGCTGCGCCGCTATTGCGATGAAAGCGAAGCCAATCTCGAATGGCTTGTCGGCCATGGCGTGCCCTACGCTTCCGATCTGTTCCTCGAAAAGACGATCTATCCCCCAGATGGCAAGTTTCTGTATTATTCGGGGAACGAGAAGGTCCCCGAATATGCAGCCAAGACCCCGCCTGTACCGCGCGGCCACCGCGCCGTCGGAACCGGCATGTCGGGTTATGCCTATTATGATGCACTCGCCCGGTCGGCCGAACACCTCGGCGTCAAGCTGCGACAGCATGAGCGGGCGGTACGCCTGATCCAGGACGCAAATGGGCGCGTGATCGGGATAGAGACCGCAAGGGTGCCGGAAGAACACCGCAAGGCCCACCAGAAGGAATACGCCAAGGTCGTCCCGATGCTGCCGTTCAAGGCGAAAATCTCTGAACGCGCGGTTGTGAAGTCGCGCGAACTCGAAGCGCGGGTTGCGCAGGTGCGGCGGATCAGGGCGCGCGGCGGAGTTGTCCTGTCAACCGGCGGCTTTGCGATGAACCTCAAGATGCTGCATCGCCATCGCCCTTTCCTTGCGGAAAATTACCAGTCGCTGATGCGACTGGCCTCGCTGGGCTGCGATGGAAGCGGGATCGAACTGGGCCAGTCGCTCGGCGGAGCCACGGACCGGATGGATTCGATTTATGCCGCGCGCATTATCGCTCCGCCCAATTCACTGCTGCACGGCATCCTCGTCAACAAGCGGGGCGAGCGTTTCATCAACGAGGAGGCCTATTCCGGCTTTCTCGGGCTTGCGATCGGCGATCAGCCGGAAGGCAAGTCATGGCTGGTCCTCCCTGCCCGGAGCTTTCGCGCGGCGATCAAGGAAGCCTTGTGCAGCGGTGCGCTGTTCCTGAAATTCTACGGTGCTCCGGCCTTGCTCAATTTCCTGCTCGGAGGCACGCGCCGGGCCGGAAGCCTGGGCGAACTTGCGCGCAAATGCGGCATCGACCCCGCCGGGCTCGAGCGTTCCGGGCAAGACCTGAATGCTGCTATCGCTTCGGGAAACCCCGATCCCTTCGGCAAATCGGAGGCAAATCGCGTTCCGCTCGAGAAAGGTGGTTTCATTGCCATCAACTTCGCGATCACAAATCATTTTGCATTCAGCCAGTTGTTCACACTGGGCGGGCTGACGGTGGATGAAGACACCGGCAACGTCCTGACCGGGAACGGCTTGCCGGTGCCAGGACTCTATGCGGCGGGCCGTGCTGCTGTGGGGCTATGCTCGAACGGCTATATCAGCGGCATGTCGATCGGAGATGGCTTGTTCTCGGGCCGTCGCGCGGGGAAGTCTGCTGCTCGCGAGGTCAACCCGGCGTGAGTTTCTGACGCATTTACGCTCGCTGGCAAATAGGGCAGAAGGCTATGCGCCTGCGGAGTGGCAAGTGTAATGAACGAGGGGCCAAATCCTTGAAGAATGTGCGTAGAGGCGGGCTGGCCGAGCGGGCGTATGATCACGTCAAGCAGATGCTGGTCGCCGGCGAAATGCCGGAGAACGACTGGTTCCCGATCGACGAGATTGCCAAGACTCTCGGCACCAGTCGCCAGCCGGTGATGGATGCACTGCGCCGCCTGTCAATCGAGGGCTTTGTCGAGATCGTGCCGCAAGTGGGCTGCCGACCGCATCGGCCGCAACTTGACGAAATTCGCGACTTTTTCCGCCTCTTTGCCGAAGGAGAAGGTCTGATTGCCGAACTGGCGGCCAAACGCGCCGATCCCGAGGCCGTGCTCGCCATGCGCCTCGTGTCAGCACAGATCGGCGCGCTTGCCACGCAGGGCGGTGAAGCGGGGAACAAAGGGGATCTTTACCGCAAGTTCAACCGGCAGCTTCACGCCGAGATGCGCAAGGCTGCCCGTTCGCAGGTCCTCGCCGAAATCGTCGAAAGTCTGGGCGATCGCTCCGATTTCTTCATCGCCTGTTTCAAGGACGAGGTTTTCACTCCCAATCTGCATGTCGCGCACGCCGAGCATGAGCAGATCATTGATGCGATCGCGGTCGGCAATGCGCGCGAAGCACGCGCGGCCATGAAGCGTCATATCTCAGCAACAGAAAAGCGGCTCGAAGCGATCCTCTGATCGATCGGGCGCGCGCAATGGTTGCATCGACCGGTTGAGTCGCCCCCGATCAACGTCGGTCGCGGTGACAATGCCAGCCACCCAGGCAAGGAATTACAGATGCAAATAGTTGTTCTATATACAGGTTATTTAACTCAAATTTTAGAACGTAAGAGTTGCAAACGGGGCCTCGTCGCTGTAGCCTGCGCACCACAAGAACTGCCCCAAGGCAGAATGCGATCGTAGGAGTTGAGATGCCACAGTCACCGTTCCAGAAATTCCCGACTGAAGATGTCACCCGCAATTTCCTGCCGCGGGAAGATCAGTGCAGCCCGGAATATGCGAAGCTGGAAGCGGAACGGCTGTGGCCCTACGTCTGGCAGATCGCCTGTCGGATGGAAGAAATCCCCAATGTCGGCGATTTCGTCACCTACGAGGTGGTCGATGAATCGATCATCGTCGTGCGCACCGGTCCGGACGAGATCAGCGCCCACCACAATGTCTGCCCGCATCGCGGCCGCCAGCTGACTGAAGGCTGCGGCAAGGCTCGGTTCTTCAAATGCCGCTTCCACGGCTGGGAATTCAATCTCGACGGCAGCAACAAGGCGGTCATCGACCGCAAGGATTTCGGCGACTTCTTCACCGACGAGGATATCGCGCTCAAGCCGGTGAAGGTCGATACCTGGGGCGGTTTCGTGTTCATCAACATGGACCCGGAGTGCGAGCCGCTGGCCGATTTCCTCAGTCCGGTCGATGATTATTGCGGGCGCTTCAATTTCGAAAACCTGCGCTTCCGCTACTACAAGACCGCGATCATGCCCTGCAACTGGAAGACCGCGATGGGCTTCTTCAACGAATTCTATCATGTGCAGCAATCGCACCCGCAACTGATCGAGCATATGGAGGATTATTCCAACAGCGGCGGTTTCGGGCGGCATACCGCGATGTGGTATGACAACGATAGCATCTACCCGTTCCAGCGCTCCTCGCGCCTGCCTCCCGCCCCCAAGCTCGATGTGCGCGACCATATCCGTGGGGTTGTGACCGAGTTCCACAACAACCTCGGCGCCATGGCCAGTGGCCGTTCCTATCGCCTGCTCGAACGGCTGGACGGGATCCCGGCCCATCTTTCCGACATGGAAGTGCTGGGCGAATGGGCCCGTATCCAGGTGGAAGAGGCGCTGGCCGAAGGCGCGGCCTGGCCGATGGAACTGACCCCGGAATACATGCTCGCCTCGCGACTGGACTGGCACGTGTTCCCCAACACGATCTACCTGCACGGCAGCATCGACAGCGTGATCTGGTATCGCTTCCGGCCCAACGGCTATGATCCTGACACCTGCATCATGGATGTCTGGTCGCTGGAACTCTACGGTGAAGGCCAGGCCCCGCCGCTAAAGCGCGAGTTCTACACCGACTGGCAGGACCCCGCCGCCAAGTGGGGCCGGATCCTCGACCAGGATTTCGCCAACATGCTGGCAGTGCGCAAGGGCATGAAATCGCGTGCTTTCAAGGGATCGCTGATGAACCCGATCCAGGAATTGTCGGTGACGCATTTCTACCGCTGCCTGCGCGAATTCATGAACGAGGGGCCGAAGGCGGGAAGCGGGCGTGGCGAAGTGATGCCCGAGGCCGCCGAATAGGGACCGTCGGACCAGCCTCCTTGCGGGTGACCCCCAAGGCAACCATCAACCGCAAGGGAGAGCATTACCATGGACATCGCCGGACAACTCGCGGCCGAGCGTGACATCGGCATCGTCAAGGCGCGCTATTGCCGCTTTGTCGACACCAAGCAGTGGGACGATCTCGCCGCGCTGTTCACGCCCGACGCCGTGCTGTTCTTCCCTGAATCGCAGGCCGAGCCCTGCGGCATTGCCGATTCGATGGCGTTCATCGCCTCGGCTCTCGTCGCGCCGATGGTCAGTGTCCATCATGTCCACGTGCCGGAAATCACATTCACTTCAGCCGACACCGCCAGCGTGATCTGGGCGATGGAAGACCAGCTGTTCTTCCCCGAAGGCTCGGCCTCCGCGCTGGGGATCGGCGCACTGGTTGGTTACGGCCATTATCACGAGGAATACCGCCGCACTGCCGATGGCTGGAAAATCGCCAGGCTGCGGCTGGACCGGCTGAGGCTGGAGCGGACGATGCAACCTGCCCGGATCATGTGACCACCCCCCGAACCAGAAAGCCCGCCCATGCCTTACATGATCCTCACCTATGACAAGCCGGGCCATGAACACGTCCGCGATGCAACCCGCGGCAAGCACCTCGAATATCTCGAAGCCAATGTCGAAAAGCTGATCGGCGGCGGCGGGCTGCTGACCGATGCGGCGGATTCGGTGATCGGCGGGCTGATCCTGCTCGATGTCGACACGGCAGAGGAAGCGCAGGCCTTCATCGCCGATGATCCCTTCACTGCCACCGGCATGTTCGAACGGGTCGAAGTCGTGCGCTGGCGCCCGTCGTTCTTCGAATTCAGGCGGCTTGCCCCGGGGACCGTGCTGAAACCCTGACATGCTGGACGTGCCAAAACTTCCGCTGCCCGCCGCGTGGGACCATGAGGTCGATGTCCTCATCCTCGGCTCCGGCGCGGGCGGGCTGGCGACCGCCACGGTCGCCGCGATGCACGGCGCCAGCGCGCTGGTGCTTGAAAAATGCGACACTTTCGGCGGCGGCGCGGCCACATCCGGTGGGGTGGTGTGGGTTCCGGCCAACAGCGACCTGCCCGGCAAGGGGATCGAGGACAGCCTCGACAGCGCCGCGCATTACCTGCGCCGGGTGCTGGGCAATCGCCCGCGCTGGGAACTGGTCCAGACCTATCTCGACAACGTCCCGAAGATGGAAGCGTTCTTCAACACGCGGACCGAGGTCAAGCTGGTCGCCCGGATGGCCGGGCCGGATTATCATTCGGAAGAAGAAGGCGCACTGCCCGCCGGCCGGATGATGGACCCGGCCCCGTTCGACGGGCGAACGCTGGGCAAGTGGTTCGACCGGCTGCGCCCGCCGATCCCGACCTTCCTGCTGTTCGGCGGGATGATGGTCGGCAAATACGATATCGACGCGCTGGCCAGGGGCGTCCGCTCCTTCGCTTCGGCCCGCCATGGGGCGAAGCTGGTTGCCCGTTTCGCCTGGGACAAGCTGCGCCTCTACAAGCGCGGCACCCGGCTGGCGCTGGGCAATGCGCTGGCCGGGCGGCTGCTAAAATCCGCGCTGGATGCCGGTGTAGATTTGTGGGACAGCGTCACCGTCAAGGCGCTGGTGATGGATGGCGACAGGGTTGCCGGCCTTGCGGTCGAGCATCGCGGCAGGCAGGTCACCCTGCGCGCGCGGCAAGGGCTGGTGCTGGCGACCGGCGGCTTTCCCGCCAATGCGGCAATGATGGGCCAGAATGTACCCTATCCCGACCAGCACCAGAGCATGGCGCCCGAAAGCAATGTAGGTGACGGCATTTCCATCGGCCTCGCCGCCGGGGGCCATCTGGACGATATCAACCTCGACAACGCCTTCTGGACTCCGGTCTCGGTGCTGACCCGGCCCGATGGCTCGATCCTCAAATGCCCGCATCTGATCATCGACCGGTCAAAACCCGGGGTGATCGCGGTGAACCAGCAGGGGCGTCGCTTCGTTAACGAAGGCGCGTCCTATCATGATTTCGTCGCGGCGATGCACCGAGAGCATGTGCATACCCCGACGATCCCGGCCTGGCTGGTGTGCGACGCGCACTTCCTTGCACAATACGGCCTTGGCCTCGCCAAGCCATGGCCCTTCCCGCACGGCGCACTGCTGAAGGCCGGCTATCTGGTCAAGGCCGGAAGCCTGGCCGAACTGGCCCGCAAGATCGGTGTTCCGGCCGATGCGCTGGAAGCGGAAGCCGCCGCCCACACCCGCTTTGCTGCCAGCGGCGTGGACAGCGATTTCGGCAAGGGCAGCACAGGATACAACCGCTATCTGGGCGATCCGGATCATGTGCCCAATCCCTGCCTCGGCCCGATCAAGACGCCGCCGTTCTATGCAGTGAAGATCGTTCCCGGCGATATCGGCACCAGCCTGGGCCTGCGTACCGATCCGCAGGCGCGAGTTCTCGATGCACAGGATCAACCGATCCCCGGCCTTTACGCCTGCGGCAATGACATGAATTCGGTCATGGCCGGAACCTATCCTTCGGGAGGGATCACGCTCGGCCCGGCGATGACTTTCGGCTATCTGATCGGGCAGAGCCTCGCCGCCGCCGCCGGGGGCAAGCGCCATGGCTGACGCGCTGGAACAGGCGATCATCGCCAATCTGCATGCCAGCGCCGGATTGCCGGTGCGGGTCGAGCATGGCTTTCCTGCCGAGCCGCAAATCGGTGTCGATGCCGACACGCCGCAGCTAGTTGTCGCCGGGCAGGACACCCGCTGGCTGAGAGTGTGGCGCAACAGCCGTTGCCTCGTAACCTCGCGCCGCCAGGGCCGGATGCCGCGCTTTGCCGAAGCCGCCGCCGCCAGCGCCGCCACGGGCTGGCCGGTCGCGGTGCGCCGCTCGGGCGGGACCACCGTGGCCCACCGGTCCGGCGTGCTCAACATCAGCCTCGCCAGCCTGCGCGCCGGGGATGGCAATCCGGCGGTCAGGCAATATTACCTCGCCCTGCTGGAGATCATCGCCCGCGCGCTCGAACCGTTCGGCATCGCGGCCGGACATGGCGCGGTCGCGCGGGCGCATTGCGATGGCGACTACAATCTGGTCTGGCAGGGCCGCAAGCTTGCCGGGACAGCCGGCTTCGTCACCCGCGTCAACGGCACGGGCCTGCGCGTGTTCCACGCCTCGCTCGCGGTCGATGGCGACCTGGACGAGGACCTGACCGCCATTGAGCGTTTCGAGCAGGCGCTCGGCGAGAGCGCCGACTATGATCGGCGATCCCATGTCTCGGTCGCGCAGATAATCGCAGACCGGATTACCCAGCCAACCGGGTCGATCCCGCAACGGGCCACCCTGACAGGAGAGAGATGATGAGCAAGTTCAGGCGCACCGGCGCGTTCTTCGAGAGCGATGTCGATGTTTCGGCGGACGAATTCTGGGCGGTTCTGCGTGACTGGCCCGGCGTTATGAAATGGGCCGATCTGTCCGAGACAGCCCCGGCCCCCCTGATCGACACCACGCTGCGCGAAGGCGATGACGTCAACGTCCTTCCCTGCACCCGCATCTGCCACTTCGATACCTCGACCGGATTCCCCCCGACCTTCGAGGAAACCCTGCTCCATGCCGATCCGGAATCGCGCCGGATCTATTACAATGTCGAAGGCGTGCAACCCACCGGCATGCGCAACTACATGGCCACCACGATCATCGACGAGATCGGGCCGGGCAAATGCCACGTCACCTGTTCCAGCACCTTCGACTTGCCGGCCGAAGATACCAGCGACTACATCAAGGAATTCCTCGAAGCGGTCTACGAACGCTCGGTGGTGCGCGGGATGGAGCGGGTGGCCAAGGCCGCAAGGGTCGGCTGACGCGCGTGGACCGGACGATCCGCGTGACTTTCCTCGGCCGCGACGGCACCGACCATGTCGTCGAGGCCGCCATCGGCCAGACCCTGATGGAAGCGGCGGTCGAACACCATGTGCCAGGCATTCTGGGCACCTGCGGTGGAAGTTGCGCCTGCGCGACCTGCCATGTCGAAATCGCGCCGGAATGGTTTGAGCGGGTCGGCCTGCCTTCCGCGATGGAAGCAAACACACTCTATTTCGGCAGCCCACGGCGCGAGCGCAGCCGCCTGGCCTGCCAGATCACCCTTACGACCCAGCTCGACGGGCTGGCTGCCCAAATTGCCACCGAATGAAATTCAACGTATTGATCAAAGGAGATAATTATGGCGAAAAAATCTGTCCTGCTGGTGCTGTCCAACGTGACCCCCGGCCATAGCGAAGACGAATACAACGATTGGTACACCAACCAGCATCTCGACGATGTGCTGGCAATACCCGGCTTCAGCCAGGCCCAGCGTTTCAAGATCGTCGGCGAGCCGGTCGTCTGCGAAGGCAAGCTGTTCCGCTATGCCGCCAATTACGAACTGGACACAGACACGCCGCAGGCCTCGATCGACGCGATGATGGCGGTAGTCGGCACCGACAAGATGCCGATGAGCCCGGCAATCGATCCCGGCTTCTACGTAGTGCTGTACGAGCCGATCACCGACATGGTCAAAGCCAAGTAGTTGGGACCAGCGGCGGGGTTCATGCCCCGCCGCCGCCTCAGAACACCCCGGCCGCTTCCAGTCGGGCGATCTCCTCGCCGCCAAGCTTGAGGATTTCCTCCAGCACATAGCGGTTGTCCTCGCCATAGCTGGGGCCGGAACGATCGAGCGGGCCGCCGATATAGGACGGCGTCTCGCTCAGCTTGCCCGGAACTTCGCGCACCGGCCAGCGGCCGATCTCGCTCTGCTCCAGTTCCACCATCCAGTCGAGATGGGCCAGCTGCGGATCGATCTCGCAGCGGTCCTGCGCGGTCTGGCAAACGCCGGCGGGGACGCCCGCCGCCTGCAAGGCTTCCATCAAAGCGTATCGCTCCCACGCTTGCGTCGCTTCGCCCACCAGCACATCAAGCGCGTCCTGGTTCTGCATCCGTAGCGCCAGCGTGGCAAAGCGCGCGTCGCAGGTCCATTCGGTATGGCCGAGCGTGCGGGCCAGCGCGTGCCATTCGCCTTCCGTGAAGGCCGCCATCGCCACCCAGCGGTCCGTCCCCTCGGCGCGGTAGGCACCATGCGGCGCGGCCGGCTTCCATGGGGAACGGTTGCCATAGCGCCGCCAGCGCCGCCCGTTGGCGGAAGCATCGAGAATCGCCGTGCCGGTCAGGAACAGTCCGCATTCGACCTGCGATGAATCGATCCAGCAGCCCTTGCCGGTCACCCGCTGGCGATAGGCCGCCGCGATCATCGCAGTGGCCATCTGATAGGCTCCGAACCAGTCGAGATAGGAATAGCCGATCCCCGCCGGTGGCCACGGATCGGGCAGGCCGGACATCTCGCTCAGCCCGGAAAAGGCCGCCGCCGATGGCCCGAAGCTGCGCAGCCGGCCATAGGTGCCGATCTGGCCCATGCCCGATTGCTGGACATAGACGATGCGCGGATTGATCTCCTGCAACCGCTTCCAGCCGAAGCCCATCTTGTCCATCGTGCCGGGGGAGAAACCCTCGATCACCATGTCGGCGTCCTTGATGAGGTCGGTCAGGATGTCCTTGGCCGCCTGTTCGCGCAGGTTGAGCGTGAAGCTGCGCTTGGCGGCGTTGATTTCCATGAAAGCGCCGCTGCGGTTGAGGCTGGCACCGGGCATGAACATCAGCGGCTCACTCGCCCCGTCGCGGGCAGCGCGGCCATCCGGGCCGACGAACGCCCCGCCCATCCGCATCCCGTCCATCCGGCTGGCATGTTCGACCTTGATCACTTCCGCCCCGTGCGCGGCGAGGAACCGCCCCGCCCCGCCGCTGGCGACCAGCCATGACAGGTCGATCACCCGCAGCCCCTTGAGCGCGCTGGCCGGAGCCTGGGCTACCTGCGGCAGCGCCCTGGCCTGCGGCAGCGGCGGCAGGCTGGCCCGGATTTCGGCGCTGTGTTCCCCGATCAGCGGCGCGCGCGGGCCGATCTTCCAGTCCGCGCCGTCTGCGGCCCATTTCGGCCCGACCTGGCGAAAGCTCTTGCCCAGTTCAGGGTATTCGACCGTGGCGAAGGTCTTCCGCGCGGCCCAGTGCTCGTCATCGAGGTTTTCCTCGGGCAGCCGCAGCGGCGCCCACGGCAGGCCGGCGTCCTGCCCTTCCTTCCACAGATCGCGGTCATAGGCGAACTTGGCGACGAACCGGTCGACCACCTCGGTCACATGCAGCGCCACTTCGGGCTGGAGCAGCACTTGCTGGTCCTGGTACCTGAGATCATCGAGATCGTGGTAGAAGCCCTTGGAATTCATCAGGCCGATGATCGAATCCAGCGGCGTATAGAAGCCCGGCATGAACGAGCGGTGGGCCAGCACCCAGCGCCCGTCCATGGTCCGCGACGGGCCGGGAATATTGGCCCCGCCCAGTTCCGGATTGACCCGCTGTGGCGTGACCTGCGGCACGGCATGGCGGCAGGTCTGGCGATAGACCGGCTGGCGGGCATAGACCCAGGCCGGCATGTCCAGCTCGGTGTTCTTGGCCGCCGCTTCATGCACCGCAAAGCTCAGCGCCTGACCGCGCCCGCTTTCCAGCCGCGCGTGGAGCGCCGCCATCACCTGGAACGCCGCCAGTTCCCCGGCGATGTGATAGGCATGCCACATCTGCGGCGCGATCGGCGCGGTGCGATAGGTGCCGTCCGGCTCCGCATCATAGCCCGAATTCATCATCATCCCGCCCAGCGCGAGATGGACCAGATCGCTGCCACGATAATCCGCCCACGGGCCATCGTCGCCGAACGGGCTGATCCGGGCATGGATCAGTTCCGGGCGCAGCTTGCGCAGTTCCTCGAACCCCAGCCCCCGCTCATCGAGATAACCGCGCGGGCGGGTGTCGATCAGCACGTCGGCCGTGGCGATCAACCGGCGGAAGGCATCGCGATCGCCCTCATCGTCCAGATCGAGCGCGACCGAGCGTTTGCCGAGGTTGTAGTGCCAGAAATGGAGGCTGCGGTCGGGATGCGGCTGGTCCTGGTAGAACGGACCATAGCCGCGCGTCCCTTCACCGCCCAGCGGCTCCACCTTGATGACATCGGCACCGAGCCCGCCCAGCAGCTTGCCGCAATATTCGCCAAGCTCGTCGGCCAGCTCGACCACGCGGATGCCGCCCAGAAAATAACGCTCGCCGACAGTCTCAGCCATCATCCCATCCTCTGCTTGTCATTTATGCGCGGATGATTGCCCGAGACGCTCGGCCGCACAACCCCAAAGGCTGTGCGCTGGGTGCAATGGGGGTGGGTTGATCAGCCAAACTTGCCATATTCCACGAACCCCAAACTCAAACCCGGGCCTTCCGGGGCGCAGGCCCACGCGGCTGCGGGGCAAGCGTCATGCCGGTCAGCGCCTCCATGTCGGCAATCCACTCCTTAGTGCCGATCGGCCTTCCCACGCTCTCGGCCTTGCGCAGCGCGGCATAGCTCATCGCCTCGTCGAATTCCTCGCCCAGAAACGCCGCAAAATTGCCGACCCGCTCCAGCGCCGGGGCAACGCTCACCACACCGTCATCCTCGCCCGCCAGCAGCGCCCGCGTGCTCGCCCAGCGCCAGTCCTCGGCCCGCGCCACCAGCCCGGCCCGCACCGGATTGAGTGCGACATAGCGTAGCGCCGTCACCAGATGCGCTTCGTCCATCGCCACCGAGCCATAGCGACCCTGCCACAGATGCCCGGTCGTGCGCATCCGGGCGTTGACATAGCCGGTGTAGCGCCGGTGCAGCTCTCCGAAAGTGCGCCACAACCCGTCCGTATCCTCGGGCGTCAGCACGATATGGACGTGGTTGGGCATCAGGCAATAGGACCAGACCTCCACCCTCGCCCGGTCCGCCGCGCTGGCCAGCAGATCGAGGTAAAGCGCATAATCGCCCTCCTCGAAAAAGGTCTTCTGCCGTCCGTTGCCGCGCTGGGTGACATGGTGCGGAATGCCGGGGATGACCACTCTTGCGAGGCGGGCCATGCTATGCGTTCCCCGGGGACACGGTATTCCGTGTCCCCGTCCAACGGTGCGGCTGGGTGGAACAATGCGCGAGGGCGGGAACGGGCGAATCGGATTGGATTGCGGGAGTATATGGGGGTTAAGTAAAGTGTCACCGTAACCCCGCGTAACCCCGTAACCCAACCCCGTAAACCCCGTAACCCGTCACCGTAACCCTCGCTAACTCAAGTATATAATTGCCTAAATTTAATCAACTATTTCTCTCAGTCCTGAAATTACACAAGAAGATATATATATCATTATAAGTGAAATTATAAAATTAGCGAACTTAATTGATTTTGAAGAGCCCCTCAATGAGGCAAAAACTCGCCCAACCGAATCAACTTGGCCGTATAATTTTAAAACTATGCATATTGACACTATAATCCAAATGCACATAGAGGTAAAAAGCAAGAATTTATTATTTGTGATATACACCACGGGGTATGCGACTACGACAAAACCGTATAATGTTAGCATAAATATGAGTGTGGAAATCCCACTGAATTTTATAGACTTTCTCCAATGCTTATCGACTCCATAGGAAATCTGAAAATAGAATATATAGTCCATATGGCGCATTAACATTTTTGGAATTATATTTAACATGCCCATTATTTTCCATTTGAAATGGGAATTAAGATTGGACCCGCTTCCGGGTCCATGGTCAAAAGATGCCCTCCCCCGGCGACTGGCCTGGCCTGAGCCTTGACGTAATCGCGCATGAAACCTTTAGACTCTCCTGGATAGAAAGCATCGAGAAGGGTCTTTGCTGCGCCAACAGCAGCGATATGAGGAGAGCGAGTGCCACCGATAGTCAATGCAGCATCCAGCGCAAACTCTACCTTATACCAACCTGCACTGACTACAACCCACGCGCCCATTTGCGGCGTCCGATGGTCATGATGCGCCACGGCTGATCGATGAGTTTGTTCCACGCCTCGCAGCAGTGGTCGATGATGTTGTCGTGGGATGTGAAGACCCGGTTG
>CANJYE010000008.1 GCA_947479055.1 Erythrobacteraceae bacterium | reverse complement strand
TCGAAATCGACCCGCAAATCCCCCGTTCCGCTTTCACCCGACAGGTGCGTCATCAAATCCGCCCTCACGTCCGTCTATTACACTGATATACCTACACTATCCTCCCAGAATTGCCAGATTATCTCGCGTCCATCTGGGGAATATGGGCTAAATCGACCGCCGCTTCGGCACGCACTTCGACACCGCCTATAAAGTCGGAGCGGTCGCCAGCCAGGTAGACGCAAGCATGCTGCCGGACTTCGGAACGGGCCTGCGCCTGATCGTCCAGGATATCGACGCGACCAGATTGGTTGCGAACGATCTTGTCTTTGTATGACGCGATGACCGGGCGGCGCGTCCTTTGCCGCTCAATCCCCCGCCTTCTCCAGTTCCGAAGGCGGCGGCTGGTCCGCCCAGCCCTGGGCGTTGTCGGCCACCGCGCCGACCACCCGGTCCCAGTTGGCGTCGTCGTTGCCGGTGTAGAACACGTTGAATGCCGTGTCTGTGCGGAACTCCAGCACTTCCAGGCCTTCCGGCCCGGCCTTGATCTCGTAGATCGTGCCTTCGGGCACGAATACGCCATCGCCCGGCTTCAGCACTGCATTGCCGAGATGCGCTTCGCCCGCCAGCACGTGGTAGATGCAATTGGTGTCATGTTTGTGGCGCGGGGTGATGAAGCCGCTTTTCAGCCACATCCGGCACAGGCTAGGCCCATTCGGCAGGGGGGAGCGATAGAGGCAGACCAGCCGGTGGCCTTCATGCATCCCGGCCTCGGCAGCGCGGGCGAAGCCTTGCTGGACAGATGGCACCAGCCCTTCGGGATGCATCATGTCCTCAGCCAGCGGCGTGCCTCCATCGCCCCGGAATATCTGCATCCTGGGCTGCTTGCCTGCACCGGTTTCTGCCATCGTCCTGCTCCTTCATTCTCGTGCGCTCGATCATAGCACGAGCGGGGCAGGGGAAGGAAAGCCAGTTAGGCGTCAGTTTCGCTCGCCCGAAAGCACCACATCCTCGCGCCCGTCGAACGCTTCCAACAGCGCGCGGACATGGGCGGGGTGGGGGCAGGAGCGGTGGGTTTCGATATCGACATGGGCATAGACCAGCTTGATCTCGGCGCGCAGGTCCACGCCATCGACCGGGTCTTCGCCGCGCAGCTCGATCAGGGTGGTCACGCTCGAAATGCCGATCCTGCCGGTGCGGCTGCACAGTTCGATATATTCATAGGGCCGGATCAGCTTCCTGAAATCGACCGAGGCATGGGCGACATGAAAATGGACCATGTCCTCGCCCGCCAGCTTGAGGCCGACGGCGGCCCAGTAGACCGACACCGCAAGGTCGGCATAATCGAGATAGCGGGCGTTGAAGATCACCCCCTGCATGTCCGTCTCGCTGAAGCGGGTGAGGATGCGGTGGCGGTGCCGGAACAGATCGAGCGCCATGGTTCGCCTTCTCCCGCTCAACCGTATTCCGGATCCTGCCACCAGGGAAAATAGTCGGGCATGTCGTGGCTGACCGTGTTGGGGAACACTGCCGGGCGCTTTTCGATGAAGGAAGTTACGCCTTCCCTGGCGTCGGCGCTGGCGCTGCGGGAGAGGACCCCGCGGCTGTCGATCCGGTGCGCTTCCATCGGGTGAGACAGGCCCAGTCCGCGCCAGATCATCTGACGGGTCAGCGCGACCGAAACCGGCGCGGCATTGTCGGCAATCTCGCGGGCGAGTGCATAGGCGGCGGGGAGCAGTTCTTCCTCGGGATAGACCGCTTTGACCAGACCACCGGCGAGTGCTTCGTGCGCATCGAACAGCCGGCCGGAATAGCACCACTCCAGCGCCTGGCTGACCCCGACCACGCGCGGCAGGAAATAGGAGGAGCAGGCTTCCGGAATGATCCCCCGGCGGGAAAAGACGAAGCCGAAGCGCGCTTTCTCGCTGGCAAGGCGGATATCCATCGGCAGGGTCATGGTCGCGCCGATGCCCACCGCCGCGCCGTTGATCGCGCCGATCACGGGCTTCAGCAGCTGGAAAATCCGCAGCGTCAGCCGCCCGCCGCCGTCACGCGCGGCATCGACATCGTAATTGAAGCTGCCGTCCTCGTTGACCAGCCCGCCTTCGCGCTTGCCAACAAAACCGGCCGAGCCGCCGGAGATATCCGCGCCAGCGCAATAGGCCCGGCCAGCGCCGGTGATCACCACCGCCCGCACCGCATCATCGGCATCGATCCGGTCGAAGGCATCGACCATCTCGCTGCGCATGTCGGAATTGAAGGCGTTGAGCTTGTCGGGGCGGTTGAGCGTCAGCGTGGCGATGCCTTCGGCCGTTTCGTAGCGGATGTATTCGTAGGACATGTGCGTTTCCTGGCCCCTTGTCGCGTCCGGCCCGCCAAGGGGGCCGCGTGGCTATGCCTTGCCCGATCCGGCGCAGCCGCGCAATCTGGCAAGGATGGTTAAATCCGGCTGACCGCGTCCGTCCTAGACAAGGCCCGCTCGCGGGCGCCTGATGGAGATTGGCATGGCCGATGACGAGCGGCAGGAACAGCTGGAGCAATGGATCGACCAGCTCGATCTGCTGGCCGCTGGCAGTGCTACACCAGCTCCAGCGCGATCGCGTTCTTGGCCAGTTCCATTGCCTCGCCGAACAGCTGCTGGCCTACTTCGTTGTCGAGTCCGACCCTGAGGCCGAGCCGAGCCAGTTCCTGGTTCGCCTCGATGAAGGGGCGCATCCTGTCTTCATAGCGGGCGAAGGCGGTGGCGTGGTCGCCCTCCGCCTTGCCCAGTTCGTCGGCCAGCACCTGCGCACCAACCAGCGAGAGGCTGGTGCCCTGGCCCGAATAGGGCGAGGGGCAATAGCCGGCGTCCCCCACCAGCGCGACGCGGCCTTTGGTGAAGTGCGGCATGATCACCTGCGCCACGCTGCCGAGCCAGAAATCGGAAGAGCTGTCCATCGCGTCGAGCAGCGCGGGCGTTTCCCAACCGAAATCGGCGCAGCGGCGGCGCACCAGTGCCTTCTGGCCGGCGCTGCCGCCTTGCTTTTCTTCCTCCAGCGTAGCCGGGAAGCGCAGGCAGACGCGCAAGGACCGGTTCTGGTTGACGGTATAGACCAGGCAGAAATCGCTGCCGTGCTTGTAGTAGATTTCCCAATCCTCCAACCCCAGATGGTTGGGCGCGCTGTAGATCGCCATGCCGACGTCGAGCGGGCTGAGGAACTGTGCCGCATCGCCGAAGGCCAGCGCGCGGGTGGCGGATTGCACGCCGTCCGCCCCGAGCACCAGGTCGAACCGGCGCGAGGGCGCCTTCTCGAAGTGGGCAGTGACGCCATCGGCATCTTCCTGCAGCGCAGTGATGCTGTCGCCATAGATCAGCTCGGTCCCTTGCGGGGCCACGGTCAGCAGCAGAGCCGACAGCTCGTCGCGCAGGATCTCGATATCCTCGTTGTCAATGTCTCCCCCGCTCAGCGTCATGGTTTCGGAGCGGAACAGTTCCGACCCGTCGGCATCGAGCATGGTCATGCCCTTGAGCGCGGTGCGCCTGGCATGGGCCTGTTCGAGCAGGCCCATGCCGGCGATCACTTGCAGCGCCGCCCCGCGAATGTCGACCGCCTGCCCGCCGGGCCGCGGCACTGGTGCGCGCTCGACAAGGGTCGATCGGTAGCCAGCTCGCCCGAGCCAGTAGGCGAGCGCCGGGCCGGTGATGCCGTTGCCGCTGATCAGTGCTGTCTTCATTGGTCCGAATTTCCCCTCCCGCAATGGTCCCTGCCGTGCCCCGTCAACCCGGGATCAGGAACCAGTGCGGCTTGATGTCGATGATCTTGCCATCCTCGAATACCCAATGTTCGATCACCGTGCTGGCGAAGGGCTTGCCGCTGGCATTGGCCTTGCCGGTCAGGCTGAATTCGAAGGCGATGTGGTTGGGATCTTCGCTGACGAAAGTGTGGGTGTTTTCCATGGTTTCGAAGCTATAGGCCTCCGGCATCTGCATCAGCATGGTTATGAAGCCGTCGGGGCCATCGTATTCGCCGCCATAGGGGTGGGCGGGCGATTGCCGGGTCACGCAGTTCGGGTGGAAGCAATCGGCCAGCGCGGCCATGTCGCCACTGCCGAGCGCGGCCATGAAGACATCCTTGGTGGCCAGGTTCCTGTCGAGCATCGTCCTCTCCTTCTTGTCTTGTCCATGGACTATTGCAGAAGCGGGCCGGGCAGGAAAGCGCTCTATTGCGGGGAGGGGGTGCCCCGGTTTTCAGGAATGGGCAGGAATTCCAGGAGCTCGCTGCCATCGGTGAAATCGCGCCAGCTCGGCACCCGCACGGCCTGCTCGAACTGGGGCGAGGAGAAGGTGTGGCAGACGCCCTTGTGCTGGTCCTCGCGCCCCATGATCGGGCCGCGCAGCAGGCCGGTCAGCGCGCGCCGCGCGCCGGATTGCCAGTAACCCTTCTGCAGCACCAGCGCCATGTCGAGCGTCTCGGGGTCGAGAATCTCGGTTGCCCAGCTGCTGAACCCGGCCATCGGCTTGCGCCCGGCGAAGGGTTCGGGCGAAAGGATCGTGCTGTCGGCGGCGACCAGCCATTCCAGCGCCACCTTGCCATTGCGCAGCAGGCTTGCCCGCACGGGATCGGGCCCGGGGTGGTCGGGGATCACCACGTCGTAACGGCGCACGGCCTCATCGCGGCGGGCGTGAAATAGCATCGCGATGGCGAGATCGTAGAAATGCGTGCAATTGCGCCGCGCCCGCCCCTCCGAGAAGAACCATCCGACCGGCGTGTCGAGGCGAATTCCGACCAGCATCTGGAGCTGCGCCACCGCGCCCGGACAGGTTGTCATCGGCCAGCGCACGAACTCTCCCTTGACCGCGGTGACCACCCCGTCGGCATGGCTGATGGAGCAGCGCATCGCATGGACCATGTCCTCCAGTTCGCCGAACACCTCGCCCGGAGCGCGGTTTGTAAGGCGCAACGCGCGGCGGTAGATGCCGTTGCCATAGTCCGGGTTGGGGGTGAGATAGGCGCTGGTCATGTCTGCTGGTTGACTCGATGGGGTGTGGACTATTGCACCTTGGCATAAGCCATAGGGCTGTGCGCGCCATGTTCGCAATGGCAGTTGCGCTTGCACGGGATGGCAACCTGGGCCGACGGCGCGGTGTTGCAGGGGTGCCAGACAAGAAAAGGGCCTGACCGGGGATACCGGCCAGGCCCTTTTCATGCTGCGTCGTGCTATCCGTGCCGGGCTGGCGCGGATCACCTGGGCGGGGCTTACTTGCCGCCGAACCGGTAGGACAGGCGCACCGCGATCTCGCGGCCACGGCTGAGTGTGGCAAAGCGATCGCTGAGGTTGCCCTGCGTGCTGAAGGAGAACGGCACGAGGCTGGACGCCACGAAGTAGTGCTTGTTAGCCAGGTTGCGGCCGATCAGCGACACTTCCCAGGTATCGTCTTCCGCACCGACGCGGGCCGAGGCATCCCACAGCGTATAGGCGGGCTGGCGACCGTTCGGCGCTGAGGAGGCGTCGGTCAGATAGCTGCTGGTGCGGTTGAAGCCGCCGGCCAGGCCCATCTTCATCGATGTGCCAAGCAACGTTTCATAGGTGAAGCCGCCGCTGAGGTTGGTCTTGGGGGCACGGATCAGTTCGGTGCCGCCCAGATTCTGGACACCGCCGATGCAGCCCGTCGCTGCCGTCTGGCCACCGTAGCAGGGCGCGTTCGGGTAGCTCGAATACTTCCCCTTGTTGTAGGCGGCCGCACCATAGATGCTGAGCCCTTCAAGCGGCGTGCGGTAGTTGAAGTCCGCCTCGATGCCCTTGATCTTGACCGAACCCGCGTTGCTGATGGTGTTCGTGGAATTGAACACGTTCGACACCTGGAGATCCTTCACCTGGTAGCTGTAGACCGCCATGTTGAAACGCAGGGCGTTGTTGAGTGTCTGGAGCTTCAGGCCGGCTTCGAAACCCTTGATCGTCTGCGGGTTGTAGCTGAGGTCGAAGTTCGGAACGGTGAAAGTGACCGAGCCCGAGTTGAAGCCGCCGGAGAGGAAGCCATGCTTGTAGGATCCGAACACAGTCATGTTCTGGTTCGGGCGATAGCTGATGGTAGCTTCCGGCGAGAAGTCGTTCCAGCTGCCCTTGCGGGACTTCAGGAAGCCATTGGCGATCTCGGTCGATTCATCGAGGAAGAATTTCGGCGCGCTGAAATCCTGCACGCCGCCACCGCTGCGAACGAGCGGCAGGCGCTTCTTTTCCTTCGAGTAACGGCCACCGACGTCGATTTCGATCTGTTCAATCGGCTTGAACTGGATCTGCAGATAGGCCGAATAGGCCGTGCCCTTCTGCTTGAGCAAGTAGTTGTTGAGCAACAGCGGGTTCTGGTAGGTACCGGCGGCAAAGCCGCTGCCCGGGATCGCACCGAAATTCAGGCCCGGAACCACGACGCTGGGATCGACGAGAATGCCATAGGCGCCGCCATAGAGGCTATCCAGTCCGCCCTGACCGGCGAAAAGGTAAGTGAAGGCGCCACTGGTGCCCTTGGTCTTCGAATAATAGAGACCGCCAGTGAAGTTCAGCGGACCATCATAGTCGCTGGACATACGCAATTCCTGCGAGAACTCGCTGTTGTTCACCTGGCCACAGCTCGGCAGGATGATGCCGGTGTCGTTCTCGAAATTGGCGCATTCCTTCATCTTCACGCTGTAATAGCCGGTGACCGAGGTCACTGTCAGGTGGTCTGAGGGATGGTAGTTCATCTCCAGCCCGCCAAGCATCTGCTTCTGCTTGAGGAAGTTGGCGCCATCGGCACGATAGAAATTCTGCTGGGCCGGGATCGTCGCGACGATGGTGCCATAGCCCGCGTTGACGTTGCGACCGCCGGCGTGGCACTGGTCGATGCCGCTGCCGTTCTGGCGCACACCATCGGGGCAACTGACATAGGTGGTGGCGGCCTGAACGCCATTGTTCTCAAGCTGGCCATAGCTGAACTTGAGCTTGGCGTCGAAAGTGGAACTCGGTTCCCACTTCAGCGTACCGCGCAGTGCCCAGTCCTTGGACTTCTGGTTGTGGCTTTCGTTCTTGTAGCGCGAGTTGTCAGGCGTGACGTCGTTCAGGTCGCCCTTCTTGTCGTTGTAGACGCCGGCGAGACGGAAGCCGAGCGAGTCCGAAAGCGGACCGGAGACAAAAGCCTCGGTGCGGATTTCCTTGGCTTCGAATTCATAACCGGCCTTGATGCCGGCCGAGAATGACTTGGTCGGGTCGGCGGTGCGGATCGAGATGATGCCCGCAGGGGAGTTCTTGCCGAAGAACAGTGCCTGCGGCCCCTTCAGCACTTCGATCTGGGCAGTGTCGAAATCGCTCATGCGGCGCACCGAGGCCTTGGAGACCTGCACGCTATCGACGTTAAACGACACGGCCGAGTCACCGAACGGGTTCTGGTCGGGGCCGGAGATGCCGCGAATCGAAATGTTGCCGCCCTGGAGCGAGCCGCCCTGATCGCCGATAATCAGCTGCGGGACGATCTGGGCAAGGCCATCGAGATTGATGATGCCGCGCTGGGCCAGGGTTTCGCCGCTGACTGCGGTCACGACCACGGGCACGGAAATCAGCGTCTCGTCGCGCTTGCGAGCGGTTACAATGATTTCCTCGTCGCCTGAGGCACCGGCTTTGTTGTCCTGGGCGTAGGCCGGGACCGCTACCACACAGGCGGTGGTGGCCGCAAAAAGCGTATGACGAAGCATCTTGGAAAAACGCATTATCGGAATCCTCCTTTAAGCAATTGGACTGACATTTAAGTCATCTGTCTTCGACATTTTGGGCGACATCGCCTATAAGGTCAACCCATAATTCCCGCAGAGGTAGGGGAGCCTGGCGATCCGGCTGTTAGAATCCGGTCGGAAATGGTGCCGAAAGATAGGCGACGATGCATTCCAGCGTGTCACGCACCGAGGCATCGAGACGATCCGTGCTGTCGTGCGGAACGCTGTTGTCGTGACGCACCAGCATATTGGCAAAAGTCAGGTAGGTCAGCTGGATCCGTTCCAACAAGGTCGGCATCGGCAAGTGCGGCAAGGCTCGTGCGATCAGGTCGATGAACTGGCTGAGCGAGGCGCGTTCTGCCGGGGTGTTGGCCACCGCCAATGCGGTATCGACCGAGATGTTGGTCAGGACATAATGGGCCATGAAGGCCGCATAGTTGTGCTTGCCGCCTTCATCGACGATCAACGCCAGCGGCAGCAGCCATGCCTTGACGACCCCGCGCAGGTCAGGGCCTTGCCCGCCAACGTCCTGTTCGGCCAGGATCGCAGAGCGAAGGCGGTTGAGTTGATGGATGCGATAGCTGAAGATCGCGCGCAACAGTCCTTCGCGTGTTCCAAAGTGATACTGTACTGCGTTGTTGTTGCCGTTCTTAGCCGCGCGGGCAATTTCGCGTAGTGGCACCGCGTCGATCCCGGACCGCGCAAAGAGTCGCTCTGCCGCCAGGATCAGCCTTTCGCGCGGCGAGACAGACGGCGATGGAATGTCCATTCGATTGGCGAGTGAGAGCGTTTCGACCATGCGATTTCAGAAAAATCTCGTTTTGGAAGTCCAGTTGACACGGTTCGCGAGCAATTTCCAGCGAAGCTCCGGGAATTTTTCCCGGCTGTCCGGCAAAGTCAGGTATTCAAAATAACACCATGACAGGGCGTAAGTGCCCTGGTCTCAACCATATTGATCGCTGTGTCGCAAAGCGGCCAATTGGCGCTTGCCTCACATCACCCCATATTCGCCCGCCGAGCGATGTGTCCTGCGGCGATGAAGCCGAAGACCGTGGCGGGGCCGAGGGTCGAGCCGCCGCCGGGATAGGCATTGCCCCAGGGCGCGCCGGAGCTGTTGCCGATGGCGTAGAGCCCTTCGATCGGGCGGTCGTTCGCCCGGTCGAGGACTCGGCCCGCAGCGTCGGCCTTGAGCCCGCCCTTGCCGCCAAGGTCGCCCAGATCGACCCGGATGGCGTAGAACGGCGCCTTGTCGAGCGGACCGAGGCATGGGTTCGGGCCGTGGCGCGGGTCGCCGAAGAACTTGTCATAGCTGCTCTGGCCGCGCCCGAAATCGAGATCGACGCCGGTGTGGGCAAATTCGTTCATCCTTGCCACCGTACCTGCCAGCGTGGCCGGATCGATGTCGATCTTGCCCGCCAGTTCCTCGATGCTACCGGCGCGGTAGAGGTACTGGTCCCACCAGTCGCGCGGGATCCTGCGGTCTGGCACCACCGTGCTCGGCAGGATGCCGCCGGCGGTGTAGAGCTTGCGATAGGTCGCGTCGAAAATCATCCAGCACGGGATATTCGCGCCGGTCCGCTTCTGGTCTTCGATCATGGCCAGGCCGAAGCGGTCATAGGCCCCGCCTTCGTTGACGAAGCGCAGCCCCAGCCGGTTGACGCACAGGCTGTGCGGATGCTTGTGATCGAGCCACATCTGGTGGACCGCATCGCTGTTGGCGACCTCGCGCGAAGGGAGCTGCATGCTGGGCGCCCACCAGCAGCAGTCCATCGATTCCGTGGCCGCGCCGATGCTCTCCCCGGCGACGATCGCCTCGCCCATGTTGGCCCCCTTGGGCGACTGGCTCCAGCGGGCATCGGTCCTGACCGGCAGGTAGCGGTCGCGCATTTCCTGGTTCTGTTCGAACCCGCCGGCGGCGAGGATCACCCCGTGGCGCGCCTCGATTGTCATCGCCACGCCGTGGCGGGCGACGCAGACACCGGCGATCTTGCCGTCCCGTTCGATCAGGCCGGTGAGCTTGGTGTCGAGCCAGAGCGGGATGTCGCGCTCCAGCATGGCCTTGCGCAACCGTCCGATCAGCGCCGCGCCCAGCGCCAGCCGTCGGTCGCGCCAGGTCAGCCGCCGCCAGCCGAGGTCCAGCCAGTAGCGCGCGAACATCTTGGCCGCGACCCACTGCCAGCCGCGCGGCCGCTGGGCGAAGGCGAAAGCCTGCATCAGGTCGAGCGTGTAGCGGTTGAACAGGCGGAAGGCGGGGAAGGTCTCCCGCATGGTGAAGAATTGTTCGCCCAGCTCCTTCGCGTCCAGCTCACGCGCGCCGATCATGCGGCTGTCGGTCGCGCCCGGCTCGTCGCGGAAATAGTCGGGGAAGGGGATGACATCGAGCGCGATGCCGATCTCGTCGAGATAGCGGACCATTTCCGGCCCCCGGTCGACGCAGGCCTCAACCCGGTCCTGGCGAAAATCGCCCTGGCAGACGCGCGAAAGATAGGTCAGCGCCGCCTCGCGCGTGTCCCCTTCGTTGCCGGGGCGGCCGTGGTTGGGAATCCAGACGAAGCCGCCCGAGGTAGCGGATGTGCCACCGTAGCGATGTTCCTTCTCGATCACGATCGCGCTGAGGCCGAGGTCGGCTGCGCGGACGGCTGCCACCAGCCCGCCCGCGCCCGATCCGACCACTACGACATCGAACACAGCTTTCGCTGCGACAGCTTCCTGCTTCACGACCACGCGCTGTCTCCCCCCGCTCCCCCGCGCGGGGAAAGCTCCGTTACCCTCAGGGGTGCTGGCGCCCCATCAGCCTGAAGTACTGATCGTGGAAGTGGCGGATACGCACTTCCTGTTCGCTGAACACCCCGCCACGGAACCCATCGGAATGGGTCGCACGTTGCAGCCGGGGGACCATGTCGCGGTCCTGCTTGATCACCGGGCCGAGGCTCTCCATGTCGTCGAAACCGATATAGGTGCGGGGCAGGGTCTTCCTGCCGGAAAGGTCGGCATTGGGCACGGCCATGAAGCTGGGCAGTTCCGAAATTCCCGGAACGGCATAGACCTGCACCTGGTAGATGCATTTTTCCGGATCGCTGGGATGCGGCAGCCAGTGCTGGATGAAATAGCCTTCGGGGTGATAGAAGGTTTCGGTTGCGGGGAAGACCGACTGGTTCCAGTCATGGATCAGCTGCCCGTCGGTGAAGCGCGAATAGTCGATCGGCGGATCTTTCCTGTTGCGCTTGGCGTTGATCACCGCCTGCGGCACGTCGGACACGCTCGCGGGCCAGTCGCTTTCAGGCACGCCGGCTTCGCGCAGGAAGATTTCATGTTCTTCCGCCAGCCCTTCGACCTTGCCGACATATTCCGGGTTGGGCGACATGAACTGGAACACGCTCAACCCGTGGCCATTGTCCATCAGATCGTGCTGGGCGTGATAGGCGTTGACCGCCGGGTTGTATTGCGGGTGAGTGGCCTGGACGTGATAACCTTCGAGGAAGATCTCACGCGCGACTTTCCAGTTGGCCGGCCATTCCTGCTCCACATCGCGGATGCGGATCAGGTCCTCGAAGATATAGGCTTCGGCCCGTTCGATGAAATCCGGGCCGAGGAAATCGACCAGCGGCACCGCGTCCATGTCCATGTTGATGCAGATCCAGCCGCGCCAATGCTCGACCCGGATCTTCGGCAGGTCGAGATCGTAGCAGATCGAACCGGTGCGGAAGCTTTCGCGATCCTGGATCTTCGTCAGCTCTCCGTCGGTGGAAAATTCCCACTTGTGGAACGGACAGACGAATTTCTGGGTGGAGCCGAAATCGGCCTTGACCAGCTGCGCGCCGCGATGGGAACAGAAATTGTAGAAGCCGGTCAGCTCCTCCCCGTCGCCGCGCACCACCAGGAAGCTTTCCGGGCCGCGGTCGACTTTCATGAAGCTATTCTTGCGCGGCACGTCGGTGATGTGGCCGACCAGCATCCAGCTCTTCTTGAAGATTTTTTCCCATTCGTCCCGCATCACTTCGGGCGAATGGTAGATCGCCTGGTCATGCTGCCGATAGGTGCCATAGTCGCGCACCGGCAGCTTGGGATAGCGGTCCTGCGGATCGGCCCAAATGGGCAGGCGATTGCTTTGGCGGAAGGGTGTGAAATCGATGTCGCCGTTGGGTTCGGCATAGTCCCACCTGGAATCGTCGCGGCCAAGCTTGTCGGCACCGTCGCTGGTCATGATGCATCCTTTCCCCGGCCCGCGTCATGCGCGGACTCGCTATGGTTGTGTTGATTGGGAGGGAAGCTATCTGCCCCCCCGACCAACGTCAACCGTCAGGACTTGCCGCAGCTGGCAGTGCCGGTGCTGCTATCCCGTCGGATAAAGCAGGGCATAGCTCCGGTCGGTGCCCCTGCGGTTGCTGCGCAGGGTCAGGCCCAGCACCGGCTGGGACCAGTCGGCCGAATCGGCATATTCGCGCGCCCAGTCGTAGATCACCTCGCGGTCGCGGATGCGCCATTGGCCATTGCGGGCCTCGAACCAGTCGACATAGCGCCCTGCCACTACCACATCCTGAGGTTCGGCCCCGTCGCGCGGAATGCGGTGATAGGCTTCGAAGTAGGTTTCCGACCGGGCGCTGGTGCCGCCATCGTCCAGTTCGATCAGCTGGTTGCCGAGGAAGTGCATGGTCTGCTCCATCCCTTCCAGCAGCGGGATCACCCAATCGACGAATTCGGCTGCGCTGCCGTTGAAATTGCCGTGGTTGTCATTGGCTTCGGGCCAATAGACGCTGGTCAGCAGTTCCCGATCGACCCGGTCGATCGCGCGGGCATAGCGCACCATGCAATCGCGGATGGCTTCCCGCGCCAGCAGGCCTCGCAGGCCTTGCGTTTCAATGGTCATGCTCCGATCCCTCCCATGATTTGCCGAAGGTTGCCACAGATCGCGGAGCGGGGAAATACGGCTGCCAGTGTCCAAACGCATACCGCCCCCTCGTCTGCTGACGAGGGGGCGGAGCGTTCTGTTCAGGCAGGTTGTGCGGGCGTCAGAACTTCGCGCCGAACGAGACCCCGTAGGTCACCGGCTTGTGATCCGCGCCGGCGAAATAGAGGGCATTGCCGCCCGGGGGAGTGGTGAAGTTCTCGATGAAGTGGTTGTTCGTCAGGTTCTCGCCATAGATCGAGATCGAGTACTTGCCATTGTCGACATCAAACTTGGCCCGGGCGCTGACATCGACCAGCGACCGCACCCGCGCGGCGGGGTAGGGGATGCCGGCCACGTAGTAGCGGCTGGCATAGGCTGCCGTTGCCGACAGGCTGAGCTGGTTGTCGCCCATGTCGATCGTATAGGTCGGCGAGATCCGTCCCGACCACTTCGAAGAGTAGGGGAACGGGAAATCGTCGTGGTTCGTGTCCGGGAAACCGGCAATGAAACTGGCGACGTAGTTCTTGTACTTGTTGTCGAGGTAGTTGAGCGACATCGCGATGGTCAGCGCGTCGGTCGGAACCGCCGTCACTTCCAGTTCGATCCCCTTCACATCAGCATCGGCCGCGTTCTTGATTTCCTGGGTGTAGAACGGCGCAACATCCAGTGACCCGATGACGGTGCGCTGAAGGTTCTTGTACTTCGACAGGAAGGCCGACACGTTGACCCGCAGATGACGATCCATGAAATCGCCCTTGAAGCCGATTTCATAAGTCTGCACGGTTTCCGGCTTGTACGGACGCTGGGGGGTGCCTGCACCCGGGAGGCCCTGGAACCCGCCGGAACGGTAGCCCTCGGCGTAACGGACATAGACCTGCTTGTCCGGCGTGATCTTGTACTGCGCGCCCAGCTCCATCGAGAAGTTCTTGAAGCTGATCGAGCCGTCGTCAATGGTCGTGAATGTACCGGTCGGTGCGACCGGGATGTAGTTGTGGGTTTTCTTGTCCCAGCTCTCGCGGCCGCCCAGCGTGATGTTGAACTGGTCGGTGACGCTGAAGATGGCCTGGGCGAACAGCGCCTTGCTCTTTGTCGTGCCATGTTCGTCGCTGGTCAGGGCGGGCGGAGCGAAGATCAGCAGGTTCTGCTGGTTGCTGTACTTGAACTTGGAATAATAGCCGCCGATCACCCAGTCCAGCTTGCCGCCCATGTCGAGCCCGCCACCCTTGGCCGAACTCAGGCGGATCTCCTGCGAGAACTGGTCATAGTGCAGCGGATCGCCAAGCGCATCGAGCAGCGGCTCGGGCTCGCCATCGACGTCGGTGTTGTTGAGCTCGGAATATTTCTTGTAGCCTGTCAGCGCCGTGATCGTCACCGGATCGGTACGGAAGGTCAATTGCGAGGAGACCTGCTTGGTGTTGGACTTGTGCCCCTTGTTCCAGCCAGAATTGGTGGTGAAGCGCTTGGTCGGCGCACAATGGCCGAAAACGGTGCAGGTCAGGCCGGTCCCCTGATAGGCCGGGGAACCTTCGGGTACATATTTGTTGAAGACCTCACCGAGATAGGAAAGGTCACGCATGCCGGTCTGCGGGTTGCGATCGCGTTCGTAGAAGGCGTTGACCAGCCATTCGACATTGCTGCTGGGAGTGAACAGGATGCCAATCTTGCCGGCAAAGCCCTTCTCGCCGCCGAACTTGCGCTTGCCACCCTGCTGCAGGCTGCGGATGAAGTTGCCGCCCTTCTTGTAAATACCGACGAGCTTGACTGCCAGCACATCGGGCACCACCGGTACATTGAGGCGCGCCTTGAGGCTGACGTGGTTGAAGCGCTCATAGCTGGCTTCGGCGGCACCTTCGAAATTGAAGGTCGGCCGCTTGCTGACGATGGTGAGCGAGCCGGTCGGCGCGTTTTTGCCTTGTAGCGTGCCCTGCGGGCCGCGCTGGACCTCGACCGTCTCGACGTCAAAGAGGTCGAGCAGATTGCCGGAGCTTTGCGGCTGGTAGATGCCGTCCACGGTGATCGCCACCGGCGGGTCAATCGCTGGCGAGTTGCTCTCCGAACCGAAGCCGCGCAGATAGATGCTGGCCTGCGCCGGGGTGGCGAGCTGACGCACGATCACCAGGTTCGGGGCAAGCCGGTTAAGGCCGGCCGTGCTGGTGACATTGTTGCGCTCGAGCAGTTCGGAATTGAGCGCCGTCACGGCCACCGGCACGCTCTGCACGCTTTCCTCGCGGCGACGCACGCCGCTGACCACGATCTCGTTGAGGATGTTGCCGCTGCCGCTGGACGCGCCGCTGGCGGGTTCCTGCGCAAAAGCGGTGCCTGCCAGCATCGGCATGACGCTGGCCAGCGATGCCGCGCACAATAAAAAGCCCTTGTTCATTTCGATCTCCCTTGGTCTTCAAATTCTTGTTGAAACTGTTTGAAACCTCAAAGAAAGCACACCCCGTGCCGACACGGCCCGGTCAGCTCGCCAGCCTCGCGGACTGGCAATGGGCATCTGGCCGCAGATGATTTGAAAATTGGCCCATGCTTCCCTTCGCTCCCCCGGACTGCGGGCAAGCCCGCGATCCTCGCTTCGGTCGATCAAGCGGCTTCCCGCTCATTTTGCCGATATTATGGACAATATTGCCGATAAAATCGGCGCTGCACAAGCCCCCGCGATCGCAAGGGCTTGGCGCAAGGCGCAATCGATTCTAAGCTGAGAGTGAAATGAACGATACTGTGACAGCTCCCGGCAAGCCCAGGCGGCAACGCGCGACCCCGGTCCGGACCGTGGTTGACAAGATCGATTCGCTCATCGCCATGGGTGAATTCGTCCCAGGTCAGCGGCTGGTCGAATCCGACATGATGGCCCGCTTTTCCGTCAGCCGGACCACGGTCAGGGCAGCGCTGCAATATCTGGCCGGGGACGGGATCGTCGAAATCCTGCCCGATCGCGGCGCGCGGATCAGGCGGTTCGAGCCGGAACGGCTGAAGGAAATCATGCAGGTGGTGGTGGGCGGGATCATCCGCACCGCAATGGAACTGTTCGCCAGCCGCCCGCTGACCGCTGACTTGCGGGCGGAGCTGGAACACCGGCTTCAGGAAATCACCCTGGCTGCCGAAATGCGCCATGTGGTGGTGCTGTCGGACTGCATGGCCCGCTACACCGAGTTCGTCTGCCAGAACTGCGGCAATGCCTATGTCGGCGAAATGCTTTCCAAGGTGCACCTGCGCCATTACGCCAAACAGTTCGTGACCGAGGACGATCTGGCCGACCTTGTGGAATCGGCCAGGGGCTATATCGACATCACCCGCCATCTGATGGACGGCAATGCCCCGGCCGCTATCGACATTTTGACCCACCAGTCGCGCCAGATGATCGATCGCTTCTCGCGGGTTTGAGCGGGGGTCCTAATTCAGCACCGTGATCGAGATCCGGCGGTTGCGCGGGTCGGCGGGGTTGTCCTTTACCAGCGGTTCGCCATCGGCCACCCCGGCGGAAAAGGTGACATGACCGATCGGCTCGTCGTTCTTGCGGTTGACCAGCCGCCGCGCGGCCATCTCCTCGCGCACCGCGTCCAGTTTCGCCACGGTCTCGTCGATCGTCAGTCCGCGGAAAAGCATCACGAATTCCTCGCCGCCGTGGCGGGCGACATGGCAGCGGTCGTCGGTGATCGAAGCGAGCTTGCGGGCGATCGCTTTCAGTACGCGGTCGCCGGCCTCATGGCCATGGGTATCGTTCACCTTCTTGAAGTGGTCGATGTCGCAAAAGGCCACGCACAAAGGCTCGATGTCGGCCTGGGCGGCACGCACTTCCTCGTCAAACATCCGGTCGAAGGCGCGGCGGTTGGGCAGGCCCGTCAGATGGTCGAGATTGGCCTTGCGCTGGACATCCTCCAGATCCTCGCGCAGCGCGCCGGCCTGCTTCTGGCTTTCCTGGAGCTGTTCCTCCAACTTGCGGGTGCGATGGACCATCGCGGCAACCACGGTCGCGACCTGGACAAGCTGGCGTTCGCCCGGATCGGCGCGCTTGAGTTCTGCTGCATGACTTTCCAGTACCGCGCCATATTCGCGCGTCGCACGCTGGGCGGTCTGGGTAGTGTCGCTGAAATTGGCGATGTTCTTTTCAAGCAGGTCGAACACTTTGTCGAACTGGTCGGCGGTGTTGTCGACATTGGCTTCGGCCACGCTGCGCAGCCAGCCGAGCGTGATCGGTTCGAGCCGCTCCATTCGCGCCTCGATTTCCTGGCGTAGCTGGTGATCGTTGCCCGAGACATAGGCATGCGCCGCGCTCAGTGTCAGCGGGGTGACGTCGAGCCGGTGATCCTTGAGGAACCGGGCGATTCGCCCGACGGCTTCCTCGATCACGTCCTCGGCCATGCTGCGCTGTGCCATGGGGGCGGGATCGCCGGGAATTTCGGCGGGCCGGGCCCGGCCGAAGCCAAGGCGGTGGAGCAGCGTGCCCCGGGCGGGGGTGAGCGAAGGGTCATAGGCTGTCATGCACCGTTGAACGTGGCGCGGGGCCTGAAATTAAGCAGGTAGAATTGCGGAAGCGGACAGTAGCAATGATTGCCAAGCCCCTTGCCGCGCGCCCCGCTTGGCCCCTAAACGCGGATGAAGCGAACCCCGGAGGAACCATGTCGACGCCGCTCCATTACGACGCGATCCAGACCCTGCCGGGCATGGCCCGCTATCACGCGCGGTTCCGGCCGGAGCGGCCGGCTTTCATTTATGGTGCGCGGGCGACCAGCTGGGCAGCATTCGACCGCAGGACTGACCGGATCGCCCATGCGCTGATCGCGGCGGGCCTGCGCCACGGTGACCGGATCGGCTATATCGGCAAGGGCAACGATGCCTATTTCGAACTGCTGTTTGGCGCGTCGAAGGCCGGGGTGATCATGGTGCCGGTGCAATGGCGGCTGGCCCCGGTGGAAATGGGCGGGATCGTGGCCGATGCACAGCCCGCCCTGCTGTTCGTCACCGCCGAATTCGCATCCGTCCTGCCCGAAGTGGCCGCGCTGGCCGGGGCCTTGCCGGTGGTGGCAGTGGAAGGGGCGATCCCCGGCTGCCCCGATTATGACAGCTGGCGCGAGGCGGCTCCGGAAGTGCCATTGCCGGAAGATGTCGATCCCGACAACGTCATCCTGTTCCTCTACACATCCGGCACCACCGGCGTACCCAAGGGGGTGATGCACAGCCACCGCAGCGTGCTCGACGGGCGGCGCGAGCAGTACAAGGCCGCGTTCGCCTGGAACGACTGGAACGAGGAGGACGTCAACCTCGTCGCCATGCCGGTTGCCCATATCGCCGGGACCGGCGCGGCGATCAACGGAGCGTTCCACGGCGCCGCCAACCTGATCCACGCCCAGTTCGAGGCGAAGGCGGTGCTGGAAGCGTTCCAGGCCTACAACATCACCAAGCTGTTCCTTGTCCCCGCCGCCGTCGGGCAATTGCTGCGCGAACCCGATGTGCGGGCGATCGACTACAGCAAGCTGCGGACCATGTTCTACGGTTCTTCCCCGATCACGCTCGATCTGCTGCGCGAGGCGGTGGAGGTGTTCGGCTGCGGTTTCTGCCAGAACTACGGGATGACCGAGACTTCCGGCACGATCGTCTCGTTGCCGCCCGCCGATCACGAAGTCGGTGGCAATCGGAGGATGCGCAGCGCGGGCCTGCCGCTGCCCGGGGTGAAAGTGCGGATCGTCGATCCCGACAGCCGCGCGCCGCTACTCCCCGGCCAGACCGGCGAGATCGAACTGATGACGGCGCAGGCGATGGTCGGCTATTGGCGCAAGCCGGAAGAAACCGCCCGTGTCCTGCCCGGCGACGGCTGGGTTCGCAGCGGCGATGCTGGCTATCTTGACGATGACGGCTATCTCTATGTCCATGACCGGATCAAGGACATGATCGTCTCGGGCGGGGAGAACGTCTATCCGGCCGAAGTGGAGAACGCGATGTTCGGCCATCCCGCCGTGGCTGACGTGGCGGTGATAGGCGTGCCCGACGCCAAATGGGGCGAGGCGGTGAAGGCCTGCGTGGTGCTGAAGCAGGGCCACAGCGCCAGCGCGGAAGAACTGATCGCCTTCGCCCGCAGCCGCATTGCCGGGTTCAAGCTGCCCAAGACAGTGGACTTCATCCTCGAACTGCCGCGCAACCCGGCCGGCAAGATCCTGAAGCGCGTGCTGCGCGAGCCCTACTGGGCCGGGCAGGAGCGCGAGGTGGGGTGAAGCGACCTGCGCCAACGGTGGGCTCCGGGGCCTGTGGTTGACTCAGTTGTCGGATTGGCCGACCCCAACAATGGTGTTTTTCTTGCGAGGTGCCTGTTCTTGTGAAAGATAGGGAAGGCGTTACCAGGCGCGGCATAATGCGCGGCTTGGCCGCTGGTGCAATCGTACCCTATGCCTGTGCGCCCCAAACCGCAGGTGCCGCTGGCAACGTCCCGGGTGCCGGGGGGGCAGTCGGCAACGCGGCGCTTTCTCACCGGTCGGCAATCAAGGCGATCAAGGCCGCGCCAGATGCGCGGGCGTGGCTGACGGAAGCGGGCCGGGAAGGTGAGTTCATTTTCCGTGCAGGCGACTATGCGGCCCTGATCGCCGCCGACCCGGCCGAAGGCCTCTATCTCAAGGCAGACGGCATCGCTCCGACAGCGGGAGCGTGGGTACGCACCAATCCCGAAATGCTAGTCTTGCCGGAGTGGTTTGGCGCGACCGGCAACGCCAAGAGATACAGCGAAACCACGGGCAAGTGGGAACCGAACGACCGGGCCGACAATGACACGCTGGCTGTGCGGGCGGCGCTGCAATGGGCCAGGCGCGGGCATACCATGAAGCTGTCGCGCTGGTATGGCATCTACCCCTCGACCGGTGGGACGCAGGTTGACCTTACCGATTGCCGCGCAGTTGCGGACGGGATGATCCTGCCGCTGCAGACCTATGTCGTGAAGGCGTCAGGTGGCGGATCGATCATCTACGATGGCAAGACCTATACCGATGGCCAGACCTTCACCGGCAAGACATGGCAGATGGGCCTTGTCCGCAATGGCACTGCGACGGTCCACGAACGCCTGCAAGTCGGGGCCTTGCTTGATCTGCGCACGGCCACGGCGGACAGCAACTATCGCCGTTATGTCGGGATAGACTGTGCCGAGAATGCCGGGCTGCTGTTGTGCCAGCCGGGTTGCGCCATCGCCGTGCTGGGCAGCTTTCCCAACGGTTCGATGGCCTTCAACAGCCGGATCGGCCTGAATGTCGAAGCGCTGCCAACGCTCGATGGCAGCGAGACGATGGGTTTCTATCTTTCCGCCCTGACCTTCCGGGGCGAGACCAGCGCAACGGTCAGCGGCTGCAATATTGGCGGGGTGTTTTCAGAGTGCTGGAACATGAGCTTGCCGCGCCTCAACTACAATGGCGCGGGCATCGGCTATGTCGGCTTTGTCCTGAACAATGCCAACAGCACGAATATCGGCCATATCTTCACGCATTTCACCAAGGTTGCAGGCTTTGTGCGGTTTGTTTCACCACATGGCGCCCGCGTCGGGGACACGGTCGTGGTGGGTTTCAACGGGGTGTCGGAATTCACCGGCGTCGTCACGAATATCGACAACGCGAAACAGCTGACCTGCGACCGGTGGGTCCGGTCCGCCACCACCAGGTTGAGCGCCTGGACCGCCAGCGTCAATGGTGCCGCCGCCGTACCGGTGGTCGGGGGAAAATCGACATATGGTATCGGGCTGCTAGCCACCGGGTCGGAAGGGCTGGACGTCTACTGCGACTTCCAAAGCGGTGGCGGCTATGGCCTGCTTTACGTCACGGACGGGCAGCAGGGCAATTCCAGCCTTAGCCTGCGGGGCCATATCGAAGGACCATCCAACCCTGTCCGGGTGACGCGCTCGGCCTCGCTGGCCGGCACCGAGGCGCTCAGCAGCTTCCGCTGCGACCTGTCGATGATTTCCGGGCGCGGCGGCAACGGAAGCGACTTCGGCGAGTATTGCGGGGTTGACCTCGATCATGTCGCCTCCGGGATTGTCGGCACGGGTGAATATCATTCGCGCGAATATATTGTCGCGGCGGGGCACGCCGTTCTGTGGGCGCCGACAACCACCTATGCCCGCAATGACGTGGTGCTACTGCCGTGGGGGGTCTATCAATGCACCCGGGCGGGAACCAGCGTGGTGGCGCAGGCGCGCGGGCCAATCGGCGCCGGATCGGGCATTGTCGACGGCACGGCGGTGTGGGAATTCATCCGCTACCCCGGCCATACGGTAAGGGTGCGCGACACCTGCCAGAACATCAAGTTCGAACCTGCCGTCCACAATACCAATGCCGACTATGCCCTCCCGCTCGATTTGCAGAACCCGCAGGACCGGCCGGTCCAGGATTATCATTTCCTGGCCGATGCGGCCGCAATCAAGCTCATCAGCCTGGTCGGTTCACGCGGCACGGGCGTGATAACCGCCAGACTGCCAGCCAAAATACCGACATTGCCCAACGAGCGACGCCCGATCGCCACTTGCAAGCTGCGGATCCGGTTCGATTGCTCGGACACGGCCGGACGCGGAAGACGGGAGGCTTCAACGGGCGATGCACAATGGTGCGGCTTCAGGTTCATGACTGCTGAGCAAGCCGTCAGCAATAACGTCATCACAAGGATCACCTCGGTAGAAGCTGCCCAGTCGGGCGGGATGATCGATCGATACGTCGAAGTGCCTGTCTCGCAGTATCGGGATATCCAGTACCAATGGCAAACCGCCGGGGCAGGCTGGAACGTGAAGGCAGAGGTTTACCTCATCGGCATGGGATATTAGATATTTGGATGCAGATCGGGCTACCAGCGGCTTGACGCCATCGAAGCGATGCACCTATCCCGGCGGCTCGCCTGACGAATCGTGTCGTCCCTGCCCGGGTGATACGGGGGCGCAATCAACCTCACGCGGAATAAAGGCTCTATCCAGACCATGACGAACCCGGGTCCCCTGTTCGCCAAGGGTGGTGTGCGCTGGAGCGTGACCGAAATACTGCTGGCGCTGACCCTTGCGGCGGCGATCCTGTTCGGTGGCACGGCGAAGATGCCGGTTGTCTCGATCTCGCTTATTTTCGTCACATCCAGCGCATTGGCGGCCTGGGTAATGAGCCACGGCGCAGTTAGGGCCTTTTCGGCCCTCCCGCTCCTGACGCGGGTGTTCCTGCTGCTGGTCCCGCTGCTCTGGCTTGTCCAGCTGATCCCCCTTCCGCCGACGATCTGGGGAATGCTGCCTGGTCGCGATCTACCGACGCGGATATTCGAACTGCTGGGCACCGAAGATGAATTCCATCCCCTGAGCCTGACCCCCTATCAGACTTTCTTCAGGCTGGTCATGCTCCTCCCGCCTGCCGCTGTCTTTGCCGCCGCGCTGACGCTGGACAAACGGGGGCGCGAGCGGTGCATTGCCATCGTCGTTGCGCTTGCGGCGCTTTCGATTGTGGTCGGCCTGCTCCAGGTGACGAGCCGGGGTGCATTGCTCAACTTCTATAACAGCGATCATCACAAGAACCTGGTGGGGTTTTTCACCAACCGGAACCATCAAGGCTTGTTTATCGCCATAACCGGCGCGTTTGCAGTCGATTTGATCCACCGCCGTTTGGCCGATCCGCGCAAGGCGCTTGCGACCGCACTGATCATAGCGATGATGTTCTTCACTGCGGCCGTCGGCACGCTTTCCCGGGCCGGCCTGACCCTGACCTCTGTCGGGCTGTCGACTATCGGCTTGCTGCTTTTTGCACACAACTGGTCGCGGCAGCGATATTTTCGGGTTGGCATCGCACTGCTGGCAGTGCCGACAGCGTTCTACGCGCTCAGCTTCAATCCGGTCGTGGAACGCACTCTTGCGCGATTCGGCGATGTGTCCGACGATGGACGATGGGAGATCTGGAAGCTTAGTTTTCCCTTGCTCAGGCAATATATGCCTTGGGGGAGCGGGTTCGGTAGTTTCGTCGACAGCTATCGGGTGATCGAACAGCTGGGCGATGTGGTGCCCAAATATGTCAACCATGCGCATAATGATTATCTCGAATTCGTCATCGAAGCGGGGGTGCCGGCGATTGTGCTGCTGGGGCTCTTTGCCCTGGCGATGATCCGCGCCGGCGGCGCAGTCGGCCGCGCCGGTTCGAACCGAGCCGCCTTCAGCCTTTCCGCCGGACTGGCGATCGGTCTGGCGGCGGCCCACTCCATCGTTGACTACCCATTGCGGACGACCGCGATTGCGTCGCTGTTTGCCCTGGCAATGGCCTTCTTCATGTCGGACCAGGCGCCTGAGAGAGCAAGGCGGCGCAGTTCCAGATCGAAATCCGTTCGCGACCTGTCGTGATGGAAAATGTCCGAAAAACAACAAACCAGCGCCAGTACGCGCTACCGCAATCCGCGCCGGAGCGACATAACATCTTGCCAAAGCCAGCCTTGACGCTAGGGGTTTGGCGAGGCGAAAAGGGGATAATGGTGAACTCGAATTGGCTTATCGCTGTGGGTGCCCTTGCGCTTTCCGGTTGCACTTCCGTGAGTCCCAGCGTGTTGAGCGGCGATGCGGCAAATACGAGGTTTCCCGCCGCATCAACCGCGACATTGCCGGCCGATTACAAAATCGGCCCGGAGGACGTCCTGCGAGTCACCGTCTTTCAGGAGAAAGATCTTTCGTTCGAGGAAGTTCCGGTCGATACGAGCGGGGAGATCGTGCTTCCGCTGATTGGTGCGGTACAGGCTGCGGGCAAGTCCAGTACGGAACTGTCCCACGATGTCGCCGCGCGCCTGAAGGAACGGTATCTTGTCGATCCGCAGGTCTCGATCGCTGTCGTGAAGGCCGCGGTCATGAAGATCACGGTCGAAGGTGCGGTCGCCGGTCCTGGCATCTTCGAGATCGACCGGCAGGCCAACTTGCTCCAGGCGATGGCACTGGCGAAAGGGCCGACGGCGACCGCCAAGCTCGATGAGGTGATCGTATTCCGTTCCAAGCCGGACGGGCTTTATGCCGCTCGCTTCAATATTTCAGATATCCGCAACGGCAATTCACCTAACCCGGAAATATTGGGCAATGACATCGTCGTGGTTGGCGATTCCTTCGCCAAGCAACTGGTCCGCGATTTCATCAAGGTGTCGCCGATGCTTGCAACAGTGTGGATCAGGCTGCGCGGGAATTGATGCCTCCGTTTCGCAGCTTTGGTTGCGGCCTGGCGGCATCATGGATTAATTTACGAATTTAATTGAAAATCACGATATTACTTATCCTTCAGAGGCAAAGAAACCCTTGATGCGCGAAACACATCCAGACGATCGTGGCAGTTTTCCCGAAAACATGATCAACGACAGACGCGCTTATTATGAAGTTGCGCCCTTGGATGACGGGGCGCACCTCGGGGGCATCAATCTCGGTGCGATCTGGTCGGCGGTCTATCGGATGCGCTTCTGGATGCTCAGCATCATTGGCGCATTCCTGCTGCTTGGCGTGATCGTTTCGATGCTCTCCACTCCGATCTATGAAGCTGAGGCGTCGGTTCAGATCGAGCAGGAGGCGGCCAAGGTCATCGGTACCGAGCAAACCGACTCGACCACTGCGGTCCAGGATTCCGACCGGTTCCTTAAGACACAGCTGGACATCATCCGGAGCCGTACCATCGCCGAGTCTGTGGGTGAAAGCCTTGATTTATTTGATAATGACAAGTTTCTCGAAGCGATGGGCGAAGATGCGATCGATGATTCCGATGGCATGCAGGTGCAGAAGCATAGGCGGCGTGAAGCCGTCACGAAGGTGCTTTCAGACAACCTTTCCGTGTTCATGCCGGTCGATTCCCGGATTGTCTCGATCAGATTTACGAGTCCTGATTCCGCGTTGGCTGCGAAGGTGGCGAACAGCTTTGTCGACAGTTACATCCGCAACAACCTGAAGCGGAAGTTCGATACCTCCTCCTATGCGCGCGAATTTCTGCGCGGACAGTTGCAGGAGGCCGAAACCAGGCTTGCCGCGTCCGAAGAAAAGGCTCTCGATTATTCGCGCCAGCGCCAGATTGTCGATACTGGCAATCCTGCCTCGACAGACAATGCATCGAAGCCGCGGTCGCTGACTACAAGTATGCTGGTTCAGCTGAATTCGGAGCTCGCCAATGCCTATTCGAGGCGTCTTGTCGCGGAGAAGCAATGGGAAATTGCCCGCGGTTCGGCGTTGCTTGAGCTACCGGATGTGCAGAACAATTCATCCATGCAGCGGCTGCTCCAGCAGAAGGCAACGGCGCAGGCGCAAATGGAAGAAGAACTCCAGAAACGTAAGGAGGATTATCCCTCCGTGCGCCAGTTGGCTGCCCAGATACGTGAACTCGACAGGCAGATGGGGATCATCGGCGGCGGCGTGAGGGTGGCGATCAAGAACCAGTACGAAGCGGCTCTCGCGGAAGAGCGGGCGCTGACCGCCCGCATGGAGGAACTGAAGCGCGAGACCCTCGACGAGCAGAGCGAAGCTGTGCAGCTGAGCATTCTCCAGCGTGGTACCCAGACCAACCGGAACCTTTATGACCTCCTGCTGAATCGCTACAATGAACTCAATGCTGAAGCCGGGGTGCAGAGCAACAATCTAGCGGTAGTCGACCGTGCCGAGGAACCGCGCGACCCGGTTCTGCCGAACATTCCATTGAATCTTCTGCTCTTCCTTCTTGCCGGTGTTGGCGTAGCTTGCGGCGTCGTCTTCATGCGCGAGCAGATGTTCGACACAATCCGCCTGCCTGACGATGTGGTCCGGAAGCTTTCGACCGTCGCGATCGGGGTCATTCCTGACGCGGGCGACGAACTGAGCGTCCGGGACGAGGTTGAGAATCCGAAGTCTCAGCTTGCGGAAGCCTTCGCCTCGCTGCGGACATCGCTGATGCTGGCATCATCGCATGGTTTGCCGCGTAGCATCATGTTTGTCAGCACCGCGCAGGGTGAAGGCAAGTCGACGATCTGCTACGGCGTCGCGGCTGCCTTGCAAAAGATCGGCAAGAGCGTGGTCATCATTGATCTTGATCTGCGTCGTCCGCGCCAGCACAGGATTTTCGAGATCGCCAATAGATCGGGCATGTCGGAAGTGCTGACAGGCAACCGCACTCTCGATGAAGTCATCATCAAGGACGAGAAGACCGGAATTTCGGTGGTTCCGGCCGGGGAAATTCCGCCAAGCCCAGTCGAACTGCTCTCCAGCCAATTGCTGAAGGATGTCATTGCGCAACTGGTAGAACGGTTCGACGCAGTGCTGGTCGACAGTCCGCCACTGCTAGGTCTGGCCGACGCTGTCATCATTGGCTCGGTTGTTGAAAAATGCCTGTTCGTGGTCGCCGCCGGCAAGACCCCATCGCAGGGTGTCCGTCGCGCGGTTGGACGCCTGAGGGCCAGCGGCGTGGCCTTGGCCGGCGTGGTCCTGAGCCGTTTCAGCGCGAAGGAAGCGGGCTACGGCTACGGCTATGGCTATGGCTATGGCTACAACATGTACAGTTATGAGCATAAGGATGACTGAGATCACCGGCAGACCGGACAAGGGAGCGCAAGCAAACCCTCGGCCGGCAATGCTGGTGGCTGTCATAACAGCGGGACTGTTCTTCTTGTTCCTCGCGATCAGCGCACTGGCCTATCTGCAGGCGAATGCGGCGGATCGCCTTGCTTATCCCGAGGCGCTGGAGTTGACGGGGCCTGGTGGTCCGGCTGTTTCAGTGCCGGATGGCCTGCACGGGAATCTGGTAAAATTGCTTGCGGCCGAGCCGCTCGATCAGTCCCTGCTGAACCTGCTTTATGCCATAGAAGTGCGCAATGGCGCGACAGAGCAACGACAGTTGGCGCTGGTCCAGAGCCTGGGCGCGCTGGGCTGGCGCTCTACTTCGGCGCAGCGCAACCTCATCATCGATGCGCTGAACAAGGATGAATTCGGCCCGGCAATTCTGCGGATCGATGCCTTGCTGCGGCGCGACCAGTTGCGCGAGCAGATCATTCCCGTGCTGCGGCAACTTGAACAGGACCCGTCCGTTGTCGATGCGCTGGTCGATCGGCTGCGCCGAAATCCCAATTGGCGCACTCTCTACTTCTCTTCGACCGAGCATCTGGCAGATGCAGATGCGCGCACGGCCCGCCTGGCGCTCTTCAAGGGCATGATTGACGCGGGCGCCCCTCCCCGGCGCAGTGAGCTGAAGGTTTCGCTCGATGCCTTTGCCGCAGCGGGCGATTATGGCCCGGCCATGGTGTTTGTCAGCCGTCTTGCGCCCGCGCGCGGCGGGAACACCCTTAATTTCGATCCCGGCTTCCAGAATGCCGCTAAACTCTCCGCTGAAGGGCCGTCGATGTCGCTTCCGTCGGAATGGGAAATAGACCGGCATTCGGGGGGAATGGCCTTGGTGGATCCGGAAAGCCATCACAGCATGCTGGCGATCCACTGGAACGGAAACGGCTCGCCGCGTTTTGCACGACAGCTGGTTCATCTCGGCATGCTGCGCCTCCCGCAGCTTGTTGTCGTTCCCGAGAGCGCCAGCAATCGCGACGATCTCGGGAGGCTGGCCTTTGCCTGGCGATGTCCCGGCAAACGTTCGGTCGGATTTTCGCCCCTGGCGGCACAACCCATGCCGGATCGTGCCATCTACGTCCTTGCGAAACCTTCGGTTTGTGAATACGGTTATCTGGTGATTGCAGGGTTGCCGCATAGTCTGGCGGGGCCCTTCGGGGTCGAACTCCGATCTGTCGGGATGATGGGCGGATCGGAGACTGCGCCTCGATAATCAGGCCGAACCGGTTCAACCGGGAGGCCGCTTCAATCGCTCCGGGGGATGCGCTAGATTGTCGGCATGACGAACCAATGTTCGCCATGAAGTTGCCATCCGTTGGTTGTGGGGAATTCAGGTGAAAATTTCCGGAGAAGTCCCAGACTGCACCTTTGTCCCCCTGGCCAATTGGGGAGGCCTGTCGGCACTGCCACATCGCAGGCTGCAGCAAATTCGCTCGCGGTGTCGCGCCGATCTTTCTTGAGGGGCTTCCCCTGCCAATTTCGGTGATCCAGGAAGGTCGGAAAGTGCCCCGAGTTATGAATGTCCTCGACTTACCATTCGTCAACAAGCTGACTCCGGTTCGCAAGGGCGCTGCCTTTGCGCTGCAAATACCACGCTATCTGCGTCGGCTGAATTCCACCCCTGATGATTTTGAGAGTAATCCGCCGGTGATCGTCAACTCGATTCCCAAGAGCGGAACCCACCTGCTGATGCAGATTGCCCGGGCGCTTCCCAGGACGCGCTATTATGGCAGCTTTCTTGCGCAACAGCCGTCCTTGACGCTGCGCCGTCGCGGCCAGCGCGAGATTGACGCGGGCCTGGCGCGACTGGTGCCCGGCGAGGTCATCGGAACCCATCTGCATTACACACCAGAGACCGCCAGCTTGCTTCGGCAGGTCAATGCGGTCCACCTCATGATCATTCGCGATCCGATCGACGTGCTGTTGTCCGAAGCACATTATCTGCGCAGCATGGCGCGGTTCCACCGGATGCATCGCGAGTTCAAGGGACTGGACGAAGGCCAGGCCCGGCAGCTGGCGCTGGCCGGATCAGGTCCAAGCCGCGATATATTTCCGGCCTTTCCCGAGCGGATCAAGCCCTATGCCGGATGGCTGGACGATCCTGATTGCTGTGTCGTGAGATTTGAACAATTCGCGCTCACTGCCGAGCGGAGGAAGGCGGTCGAAACGATCGTCGAATTCTGGGCGGGCCGGATCCATCTGCAGAAGCCTGGCGAACTGGAGGGAATTGTCGAGCATTGCATCGCGGCCATCGACCCGGCGCGCTCTCATACGACGAGCACGCGCAAGCGGGAAAAGCCAGATACAGGCGACTTTGGGCAAGAGGAAATCGATGGACTTCGCAGCATGTTGCATTACTGAAATTGCAGGTTTTCGCGATGCAGGACGTGCCCAAGTGCAACATGCCGCAGTGACTGCCTGATCCGCCAGAAGGAGCGTAAGTGTTTAATCCGAATATGTTTGGAACAGGCCCTTCCGGGTCATTTTGCGACAGGGGGCCGGCGTGACTGGTGAAGACACAGGCAAGCTGGTGGTGGTGGGTTGCGGTGCGGCGACGGAGCGGTTTTACCTCCCGGCGCTGAGCGCCCGCCCCGAGCTGGCGTCGCGGGTGCTGTTCCTGGATCTCGACATGGCGCGCGCGGCAGAACTGGGCGCCAGGATCGGGGCCAAGGCTGTCTCGTCACTCGATCAGGCGGCGACCGAGGGTGCGGTTGCCGCGATCCTGGCCACGCCCCATCACCTGCATCACCGCCAGGCACTGGCCGCGCTGGACCTGGGCATGCATCTGCTAATCGAGAAGCCGGTGACGATTTCGGCGGGCGAAGCGCGCGAGATTGCCGACAAGGGCGAGGCGACCGGGCGGCTGGTGATGGTCAACAACAACCGGCGGCTGTTTCCCGCGTTCAATGCCATCCACGCACTTGTCCGGTCGGGAGAACTGGGGCAGCTCACATCGGGCGAGTTCCTGGACGGCAGCGAATTCGAATGGCCGACCGTCACCGGCTTCTACCTCACATCGCCTGAGGCAAAGGGGGTTCTGCTCGATCGCGGGGCGCACACCGTCGATATCATGACCTGGTGGCTTGGCGATGATCTGACCATCAGCGAAGCGCTGCATGATGGCTTTGCCGGTGCTGACGCAACCTTCCACCTGACGGCACGGACACCGAACGGCGCGCCCATCGCGCTGAAATTCAGCCGGTTGGTCAAGCTTCCCAATTCCTACGAACTGGTGTTCGAGAACGGGGCGATCCGGGGCAAGATTTTCAGCTGGGACAAGTATGAACGGCGCGGCCCCCGCGGGCCCTGGACAACAGTGAGTGCACCCGGATTCAACCCCAAGGCGTATAATGACTTCGTCTTCAAGATGACCGATCTGTTCCTCGATGCGGTTTTTGCAGGGGCCAAGGCTCCGCTCACTGTTCGCGATGTCATCCCCTCTATCGCCTTGATCGAACAGGCCTATGCGCAAGCGATACCCTTTTCCCTGCCCTGGTATGACGAATGGAAGGCCAAGGAACAATGAGCGTGCCCAGGGTGTTTGTAACCGGTGCCACCGGGTTCATCGGTGGCTGGACGGTGGAAGCCATGCGCCTGTCGGGGCGATACGAGCCTGTCGCGGCTGTGCGTCGCTGGCAGACGGCCGTTCGCATCGCCCGTTTCGGGGTCGACATGCGGCATTGCGACCTGCTGGACCGGAGCGCGCTGGAACAGGCCATGACCGGCTGCGAAGCCGTTGTTCACACGGCGGTGGGCGATGACGCGGTCACAATCCAGGGAACGCGCAACGTGATGGAAATCGCCCGCAAGCTGGGCATCGCGCGGGTGGTCCACCTCAGCACCATCTCGGTCTATGGCAAGGGTGAAGGGGTGTTTGCGGAAGATGCCCCGCTGGATCCGGGCGGAACCGATTACGGTGTGCGCAAGATCGAGGCCGAGAAGATCGCGCTCGAAGCCAATTGCGATGCCATGAAGGTGATCGCACTGCGACCGACCATTGTCTATGGGCCGTTCAGCAGTCAGTGGACAGTCAATTTCGCGGATCGCATCGCCGGAGGCTCGTGGGGAACCTTTGGGGAAAAGGGCGCAGGAACCTGCAACCTTGTCTATGTCTGCGATGTGGTCCGCGCGATCTTCGCCGCGCTGGAAGCCGATCGGGGGTTCGGTGAGGCGTTCAATGTCAATGGCCCGGAGGCCATTACGTGGAATTCCTATTTCGAACGGCTGGCGCATGCGATGGGTTTGCCGCCACTCCAGCCGGTGTCGGCGGGAAAGGCGCAGCTTAAGGCGAAATTGATGGCCCCGGTCCGCTCATTCGGCAAATATATTCTCAGCAACCATCGCGGTTTCATGGTCGCGTTACTCAAGTCCAGCGGGTTTGCCGAGCGGGCGATCCGTTCGGTCGAGGGTGGACTGAAGCGCACACCCACACCGGATCAGTTCGCCCTCTATGGCCGGAAGGCGTTCTTTCCGAACGATCGGGCAAACGCGACGCTCGGATATGCGCCGCAGACTTCGGTCGAACATGGCGTGGACCTGTCGGTGAAATGGCTTAAGCACAATTGCATTATCTGACATGGCGAGCGGGAACGAAGTCAGGGCACCGGTCCGGGAGGTCACGCTCCTCTATTTCGTGCCCGACAGTTCGGACGCCAAGCTTTTTGCACGGGCGGCGGCGCTGACTGCTGCTGGCTATCGCCTGATCACCATCGGGTTCAGCCGTGCGCGTTATGAGACCGGACAGAAGATCGCGTGGCAGCATGTTGATCTGGGGCGGATCGGTGATGGCAATTATGCGTCACGGATCAGGCGGCTGATCGGTGGAACCAAGACGGCGGTGTTGCTTGTCATGCAGTTGCGGCGCGGAGGTGGCGCGACGGTTCTGCTGGCGCGCAACCTGGACATGGCACTGCTGGCCCTGGTCAGCAGGAGGCTTGGTCGCACTCGAGCGCCGCTGATCTACGAGGTACTCGACATCCGGCGGGTGATGACCGCGAAGGGGCCGCTGGGATCGACCCTGCGCTGGCTCGAACGAAGGGTATTGGCCGCGGCGAGGCGGCTGTGGATCAGTGCGCCGCGTTTTGCCTCGGACTATTTCGCGAAGGTTCAGAATTTCGAGGGTGCATGGCGGCTGATCGAAAACAAGCTGGTACAGGTCGCACCACAGGCGCCGGACGCCTTGCCGACCGATCGCTGGGTCATTGGCTGGTTCGGGACTTTGCGCTGTGCGCGCAGCCTGGATATCCTGTGCAGCCTGGCAGAGGCACTGGGTCCGAAGCTGGAAATCCACATGCGCGGCTATCCGGCCCGGATAGGCGCGGATCAGTTCGAAGCGAAGATCAGACCCTATCCCAACATCCGCTATGGCGGCTCCTATAGTCCCTCGGATCTTCCGGGCATGATGGCTCAGGTTCATTTTTCATGGGCGTTCGACTATTCCGACGACTGGGGCAATTCCCGGTGGCTGCTTCCTAATCGTATCTACGAGGCAGGATATTATGAGCGTCCGTCGCTTGCCGATGCCAATCATGCGACGGGCTGCGAAGTGCTGGATAAGGATCTGGGCTGGGCATTTTCCGAGGATATCTGCGACAATCTGCATGCTTTCCTGAGCGAAATAGACTTGCCGACGTGGAACACCAAGCGGACAGCGATAGCGGCGAAGGACAAGAGCTGCTTCTATGCGCCGGGTGACATCGTCGCACTGGTCGAAGAAGTGCTGGAGCAATGAGCGAGAAAATGATGAGCGATCGGACCTCGCCCCTGAACTATGCCGCGAAGCGGTTCTTCAAGGAGCTGGTCTGGCGCTATCTGGTCCGGCACCGGCCGGACGGTGTGCGACCGCACATCGCGGTGTTTTCGTCGCGGCGCGGTGGGTCGACCCTGCTGATGGAACTATTGGCGAGCAACCCCGGTGTCGGATTCTCGGACCAGCCGTTCAGTCTCTACACCGCATCGCAGGCGCAGATCCAGCGGCTGCCGTTGTTCGAATACGGCCAGGTCATCGCACCCGATCCAGACGAGATGGAGCGGATATTCACCTATGCCGACGATATCCTGAGCGGTCGCCTGGTGGTGAACGGCCCGTGGAAGTTCTGGCAGCCGGGCGTGAGCATGAAGACAAACCGGATGGTGCTCAAGATCACCGATGCCAAGACGATCGCGGCGCAACTGGTGCGGCAATTCGGGCTGCGGTCGGTCGTAATGACGCGCCATCCGATTGCGCAGGCGCTGTCGGTTGACCGCAACGGCTGGGACCTGACTGCGCGGGCATTTCTGCGCAATCCCGCTTTCGTCAGCCGCTGGCTGCCCGGAACTCTGCTGGACGATGCCTGGGCGATCGTGCGGGGGCCGGACAGGATGGCGCGCCGGGTGCTGGACTGGACCCTGGAAAACCTGCCTCTGATGGAAGCTTGCACCGACCATGCCGACTGGCTGTTCATGAGCTATGAACAACTGGTGATGCACCCGCAGGAGAGCATTGCCGCGCTGGCCCGGCATTGCCTGCTCGGTAACGAACAGCAGATGCTCGACCAGCTGACGCGGCCATCGCGATCCACCAAGCAGTCGAGCACCGCGCAGACCCGGCAAAGGATCGAGACGGGCGACCGAAGCTATATTGTCAGTCACTGGCGCGAAAAGGTTCCGCCGGAGCGGGAGCATGAACTGCTGGCCATCTGCGCGCATTTCGGGCTGGACCTCTACCAGGTCGGCGTTGACGAACCCCGCTTCCAGCGGGTGCAGGAAGATGGTGTATCAACAAATGGCTGACGAACTGCGTAACGATCTCCGCGCCCCCAACTTCATGCTGATCGGCGCGAGCAAGGCCGGAACCACCTCGCTCTACCACCACCTGCGCGCGCATCCCGGGATTTACATGTCGGCGATCAAGGAGCCGCAGTTTTTCAGCGACGAGGCGCATTACGCCCGCGGGCTGGACTATTATGTCCGCAAGTTCTTTCCGGATGCGGAAGGGTTCAAGCTGCGCGGTGAAGCATCGCCGCGCTATCTGCATGTGCCGGAAACGGTCATTCCCAAGCTGCAATCCGCCTATGGCGACCGCCCGCCCCTCTTTCTTGTCATGTTGCGGCACCCGGTAATGCGCGCATGGTCACACTATCGGCATCGCAACCGGGTCAGGGAAGACGAGCGCAGCTTCTTCGAAGCGATCAGCCAGGAGCAGGCGGAAGGTTTCCCCAATCCAACCGGCTATGCGGCAGCGAGCTTCTATGCCCGTCAGTTGGCTCCGTGGATCGAGGCGTTTGGTGCGGAGCGCTTTCATGTCATGCGGCTGGAAGACATGGAGGATGATCTGCAAGGGGTTCTGGATGGCATCTGGCCGTTTCTCGGCGTTGATACTCCCGATGCGGCGATAGAGGAAAGCAGGCACAACGTGGCCGCGACGCCCCGATCGGCCATGCTGATGCGGCTTATCTCAGGTCAGGGCTTACACAAGCGTCTCATTCGCCGCTTGCTGCCCGACAAGGCGCTGCGTCGCCGCTTGATGACCTATATGCAGAACTTCAATGTGAAGCCAGAGTCGGAAGGTGCCCTGCCGGACCCGCGATCGACGCGGCTGCTGCTCGACATGTTCAAGGACGATACGACTGCGTTGCAGGATCTGATCGGCCGGCCGCTTGACGACTGGCTGGCTCCACCGGCGCTGAGAACCGGCAAGAAGCCCGCCAAGGTCTTCGTGGGCGTTCGGTAGGCCGGGCAGGGACCGGGCGACGATTGTGTTATCGCGGACGCCGGGCCTTGGTGCCGGGGTCGTAACGGGAATGGGACTTTGCAGTGACTCGATCCGATGAGTTCTCGCTGATCAAGGCAGGCAGTGCGCTGGAAGTGAAGGAAGGAAGCGAGGTCGCATTCGTCGTTTTCGGTGGAATAGCCGAGGGCATCGGCGTGCCGCCTTTCGAGTTTCGTCGGATGATGGCGGAAATTCCTGTCAGCACGCTGTATGTGCGCGATGTCTCGCAGGCATGGTATCATCTGGGTATCGATGACGGGGATCGCTCGCTTGAGGGCGCGGCAGAGCATATCGCCAAGGTTCTGTCCGGTATCGGTGCGCGCAGAACGGTATTCATCGGCAACAGCATGGGGGGCTTCGCGGCCATTCTGCTGGGCCAGAAATTGAAGGCCGACAGGATCATTGCCTTTGCGCCACAAACCTATGTCGATTTCGCAACACGTTTGCGCTCGCTTGATTTCCGCTGGTTCAGACAGGTTGCAATGATGTATCGGAAGCGCGGCTTGCGCTGCCCAACCTATAATTTGCGCTCCTACCTGCGTAGAAATCCATTGGCATCGCCCGCCAGCATCTATTTTGGGACTGGATCCCGGCTGGACAGCCGCCATGCCCGCGAGCTGGAAGGAATGCCGAACATCACGCTTTTCGAGCAGCAGGGAGCAGGGCATGACATGGTCAAGAGCCTGAAGTTGTCAGGGGAATTGCACCGCATGCTGCTCGCCGCAACGCAGTTGGCAGGCTCATGAAGCTGGCCCGGTTGCTGCGCGGTGGCCGCGCGCAATATGCCTCCGCGCTCGGGATCAGGCTTGTGGGTGCCGGGCTGATGTTCCTCATGAATGTGTGGCTTGCGCGTGCAGCAGGCCCGCAGACCTATGGTATCGTCGCGGTTGGTCTGGCGTGGGGGTTGTTCGCGATGAACGTGGGCAGCCTTGGGTTCAGCATCTCGTCCATCCGCTTTGTGGCGGCCTATACCCATGCGGGCCGGGATGGGCAGCTCAGGTCGTTTCTGACGACGGCCATCCTGATGACGCTCGCCGGCGGCGTCCTGGGCGGGCTGGCGGCCTCCGGTGCCGGATTTTTCGGCGCCGCTACCGGTGCGCTAAAGGCAGAGGCTTCGCGGGCCTATTACATGGCTGTTCCGCTAATTCTGATCTTCCCGCTGCTCGACCTTACAGGGGGCATCCAGCGCGGGTTCGACGGGGTGGCCAGAGCCCTTATACCCTACAATCTGGTGTTTCCAATTCTGGTCATCGCTACGACGGCTTGCGCGGTATTTCTGCGGAACCCGGTGGTGGATCTTGGCACTGCCTTTCTCTGCCTCTACGCGGGCGCGGTCGGGGCGATATTGTTGGCGGTTGGTTTCCTTATGGGACGCTGGCCGCACGCCCGGCGGGGAGATCCTGCCGTGGCGCGCAGCGAGTGGATCAAGACTTCGCTGGCCACATTGCCCTCGTCGGCCAGCAGTTTTGCGATCCGGCAGATCGATGCGATCATTTTGTCCTTCTTCGTCGCTCCGACTGAAATCGCCTTTTATTGGCTGGCGGGCCGGATTGTCCGTTTTGCGTCCTTCGGTCTGCAGGCGGCTCATATGGTCGCAAGTCCGGAATTCGCGCGGCTACGGCAGGAGGCCGAGGCTCTATCGAATGACGACATCAGGAATAGCCCCGAACACAGGGCCAAGATGCAGGCCGCCGCTTCGCGCGCAGCTCGCGCCACTGCGGTGATGGCGCTGCCGAGCATCCTGCTCCTCGCGGTGGCGAGCCCCTATCTGCTCGAATTCGCCGGCGCCTCCTTCCAGGGTGGCCTGCCGATCATCTACATCATGCTGTGTGGTGAAGCGTTCAATGTCTTCTGCGGTCCGAACGCTGCCCTGATGAACATGACCGGTTTGCAGAACGAGCTGGCGAAGATTTCGATCCTCGTGATCGTCGCCTATGCTCTCTTGATTGTTGTCGGTGCGGCAACATTCGGCATCGTCGGCGCTGCTGCTGCCGTCAGCGCGACCATCATTTTGCAAAATCTGGCCGTATCGCGGCGGGTTTATCGTGCGTTCGGCGTGAATACGACGATGCTTTCGCGAGCGGTATGGAACGCCTGATCCCGCACAGCAGCCCAAGTCCCAGGAAGACCGAAACCAGAACCGTGATGCTGCGCATGCCGCCGGCGTTGATGTCGCGATAGGTAGTGATCGCCAGCGCGACAACGATTGCGGAGAACACCAATCTTGCTTCGGGTGAAAATTGGATCTTGCCCGCTGCCCGGCGCATGGCGATCAGAAAAATTGCCAGGTAGCTCGCCGCCGACAATATGCCGTTGTCAAAGGCGCGTGTCAGGAAGGTGTTGTGAAAGCCTGCACCAGCAGCCTTGAAATTGTTGCTCCTGAGATAGCTGGCATAACGTTCGGTATAATCCTGCGCTGCCGACGCACCATATCCCTGCAGTGGCTTTTCCGCGATCAGCCTGACGCCAAAGTCCCAGGCACCTTCGCGACCCGACAGGCCGGTGCTGGAACGAAGGAAGGTCTTTGCGCCCGGAAGCAGTTCGATCAGGTTCAGGGCGTAGATCGGTGCAGTGATCGCGATGCAGCACAGAACGACCACCAGCGCTGGGTGAATGCGCACTCTGCTTGCCACCGTGACGACGCCCATGGCAACCACGGTCCCAAGGATTGCCGCGCGAGCCTGGCTGATGATCAGGCCTACCGTGATGAGCGCGACTGCGCCGATCCACAAGTACGGACGCGCGCTGCGCTGGATCAGGTAAATGCCGCAAACAAACGCGAAGGCCAACTGGGCACCGAACGTCTCGGGAAAATCCATGACTCCGGAACTGGCCACGATCGAGGAATATTTGGCGTAATAGGCCTTGTTGTGCATCGCCAGGCCAAGGAAATGTTCGTTCCCCATGGCCCCCCAGATGGCAGGGATGACCAGTGGTGCGCTGATGATCACCACCATTCTGGCAAGGCCGACAAAGATGTCATCCTTTTCGGAGGCCAGCAAGGGAATGAAAATGGATAACAAGGCAGTCCCAACAAAGTACGAAATTAACAAAGGAACCTTGTCGGTTCCATGAAAAAGAACTTCATTTGAAATGAGAATGGCGAAAAAAATTAATACTGGATAGAAAGATTGAAAATAGAAAAACTCACTTTGGGCGGAGATCTTCTTGTAATTTATTGTGATAATGAGAGTAGAAAGCGCGTAGCACAAAACGAAAAAAGAGGTCTGGCGATTGGCATCTTCCACGGTGACGGTGGTGGCGGCGGTTGCCAGCGCCAGGACCGCCGCAAACAGGACAAGGGTGATGTTCGAAAACAGGAAGCTGCTGCGAAACATAATCGGGAAATCCCCCTCCATCCGGGACCTGCGCCGGAAACTGCAATTGCTCAATTCGCTAACCCATCCGGACCGCTTTGCACAGACCTTTGCCACCATGTGTCGATAGGGGTCTCGCTGTCGCGGGCAGGGCAAACGCGCTCGTCAGGAAAGTCGGATAGGTGCGAATTCCGCTGGAGTTGCCAAGGTGCCGGCAAGCTGGTCCATCGTCATCCTGCACTGACAGCAGCAGGCTCCATCCAGTGTCGCAATTTCCGTTCATAATTGTCCAGGATCATGTCCCTGTGCCAGAAGGTGATAGCGCGGTGGCGGGCGTTTGCAGCCATTTCGCGATAGGCATCCCGGTCCTCGATCAACGTTTCGATCGCATCGGCCATCGCTTGCGGGTTTTCCGGTGCCACTGCGATCCCGCAGCCGACGATTTCCTCGGCAAGTCCGGTACCGGGGGCACTGCCGACCACGACCGGCTTGCCTGATGCCAGGATGTTGGTGAGCTTGGACGGCAGCACGAGGTCTGCCGCATCCGTCTTTTGCGGCAGCAGGTGGATCGTGGCGAGGTTTAGCACCTCGCCCAGTCGCTCGATCGGCTGCAAATTCCGGAACTGGATATTGCGCAGGTCACTCGCTGCCAGCCGCAATTCGTCCTCGGTCGGCCCGTTTCCGCAGATCACGAAACTCAGGTCCTTGCGATGAGCCAGATGGCGGGCAACCTCGATCAGGACGTCAATGCCCTGCTTCTTGGCGATACTGCCCGAGTAGAGCGCGACATGAGGTGTTGAAATCGCCCATTCGGCGCGAAAGCCGGAATGATCCGACGGGGTGATATGTTCGATCTCGGCCCAGTTACGAAGCTCGTAGATGGTCTCCGGGCGGCGGCCCTTGCCGAGAAGCTTGCGGCACATCGCGGGAGATATCGTGGTGGTATAATCGAAGGCGCCAATGACCCAATTGCCAAAACGCATCGCCAGACGGCCGGTCAGGCTGCTCTCGCCCAATTGTCCGGTCGCGAAGCCGGCCTCGATCTCGAAATCCTGGATATGCAGCTGCGTCCGGGCACGGCCTAGTCGGGCGGCAATCAGGCAGGCTGGCCCAGACATCAGCGTTGGGGCTACATTCACGATCATGTCGGGCCTGAATCTCAGTGCCCGCCAAAGCGTCGGGATAAAAGCGGTCACCGCGAAGCTGGCATAATGAAGCAGACGCGTCAGGCCACCGACCTTTGCCGGAATGAACAGCGGGCAACGCAGCACGGACACGCCGTTTTCGAACGAACGGCTCCAGCGCCAGGCGCTGTAACCCTTGAACAGCTTCCATTGCGGATAAAACGGTTTACCTGCGATTACCTCGACTTCGTGACCCCTTGCGGCCAGGGCCTCGGCAAATCCGCCCGAATAGGGGCCGCTACCGGTTAGTTCAGGCTTGTAGTTGAGGCTGACAATCAGGAACTTCATGCCGCCGCATGGTCGATAAAGGCCCGGTAGGTCAGGGCTAGTCCTTCACGCAGTCCGGTTCGGGGCTTCCAGCCCAGTTCACGCAGGCGATCGGCCGACATCAGCTTGCGGGGAGTACCGTCGGGCTTGGTCGGATCACGCAGGATCTCACCCTCGAAACCGACCACCTCGCAGACCATCTGGGCGAGTTCGTAAATCGAAAGATCTTCGCCGCTGCCGACGTTGACGTGGCTGTGTCCGGAATAATTTTCCATCAGGAACACCAGCGCGTCGGCGCAATCGTCGGCAAACAGGAATTCTCGCAGCGGCGTCCCCGTGCCCCAAATGGTGATAGAGCTTGCTCGGGCCAGTTTTGCCTCGTGCGCCTTGCGGATCAGCGCGGGCAGGACGTGGCTGGTTTCGAGATCGAAATTGTCACCGATGCCGTAGAGATTGGTCGGCATGGCCGAGATGTAGTCGCAACCATGCTGGAGGCGATAGGCCTGGCACAGCTTGATCCCGGCGATCTTGGCAATAGCATACCATTCATTGGTCGGCTCAAGCGGGCCGGTCAGTAGAGCATCCTCGACGATTGGCTGCACCGCCAGCTTCGGATAGATGCAGGACGAGCCAAGGAACATAAGCTTTTCCGCCCCGGCCCGGCGCGATCCCTCGATCACATTCGTCTCTATCACCAGGTTGTTGTAGAGGAAGTCCGCCGGATAGCTCGAATTGGCGAGGATTCCGCCAACCTTGGCAGCCGCGACGAAAACTGCGTCGGGTTTGGCCCGTTCGGCCCAGTCGAACACTGCCCGCTGGTCCATCAGATCGACTTCACTACGCTCGCAGGTCAGGACTTCGCAATCCGACTGGCCTAGCGTGCGAACGATCGCGCTGCCGACCATCCCGTGATGGCCGGCCACCCACACGCGCTTTCCCGCCAGCGAATAGGTCATCAGTTGCCCCTGGCGATGGGCGCGTCGCGCATGATTACCAGATCCTCGCGAACCATCTCGGCGGCCAGCTCGCGGACGCTGGTGTCATGGTGCCAGCCCAGCTTTTCGTGGGCCTTGGTCGGGTCGCCGATCAGCAGCTCAACTTCGGTCGGGCGGAAATAGCGAGGATCGACTTCGACCAGGCATTTCCCGGTCGCGGTGCAATAGCCCTTTTCCTCGATCCCTTCGCCGCGCCATTCCAGCGCGATCCCGACATCCTCGAACGCCCATTGCACGAACTGGCGCACTTCGGTGGTCTCGCCGGTGGCGAGGACATAGTCGTCCGGCACGTCCTGTTGCAGCATCAACCACATGCCGCGGACATATTCCTTGGCGTGACCCCAGTCGCGCTTGGCGCCGAGATTGCCGAGATAGAGCTTGTCCTGCCGCCCGAGCTTGATCGCCGCTGCCGCGCGGGTGATCTTGCGGGTCACGAAAGTCTCGCCGCGCAGCGGGCTTTCATGGTTGAACAGGATGCCGTTGGAGGCATGCATGCCATAGGCCTCGCGGTAATTGACCACGATCCAATAGGCATAGAGCTTGGCTGCCGCATAGGGTGAGCGCGGATAGAACGGAGTGGTTTCGCGTTGCGGCACCTCCTGGACGAGGCCGTAAAGCTCCGAGGTCGAGGCCTGGTAAAAGCGGCAGCGCTTCTCCATCTTGAGGATACGGATGGCTTCCAGCAGGCGCAGCGTGCCGATGGCGTCGGCATTGGCGGTGTATTCCGGCGTCTCGAAACTGACCGCGACATGGCTCTGCGCGGCGAGGTTGTAGACTTCGTCCGGCTCCGTCTCCTGGATGATCCGCAGCAGGTTGGTGCTGTCCGTCATGTCGCCATAATGCAGATGGAGGTTGGCACCTTCGACATGCGGGTCCTGGTAGATATCCTCGATCCGTCCGGTGTTGAATGAAGAGGAACGACGCTTCACCCCGTGAACGACATAGCCTTTATCCAGCAGCAACTTGGCGAGATAGGCGCCATCCTGTCCGGTGATGCCGGTAACCAGAGCGGTGGGTTTCTTAATTGAGGACAAAGACGGGGGCTCCTGACAGGAAGTGGCAAAAGGAAATCGGAACTGGAAGGATCAGAAAGTGTGCTTGCCGAACAGCACGCCGGCGGTTTGCAGAACGATCTTGATATCGCGCCACAATGACCAGTCGGCGGCATATTCGAGGTCTGCCTGAAGGCGCATCTTGAGCTGGTCCTCATGGAAGGTATTGCCACGGTGTCCGCGGACCTGGGCAAGTCCGGTCATTCCGGGTTTGACGACATGGCGATGCCAGTAGGTCTCGTCGACTTCCCAGTATAGCGCCTTGCCGGCGAGGGCCATTTCAGCGTGCGGCCTGGGGCCAACGATGCTCATTTCGCCCTTCAGTACATTGAACAGCTGGGGCAGCTCATCAAGGCTGGTCCTGCGGATGAAATTTCCGAACCTAGTCACTCTCGGATCGTTGCGTTCGGTCAGCTTGCTGGCCTTGTCATCCTGCATCTCGCTCCGCATCGAACGGAACTTGAGGATCCGGAACTTGCGATTGCCAAGGCCGATCCTGTCCTGCCTGAACAATGCGGGGCCTGGGCTTTCGAGGCGGATGATGGTCGCAATTACGATCATCAGCGGGGCCAGTAGTGTCAACGCCACCCCGGCCACAACCAGATCGAACGCCCGCTTCATCAGGGCCTGATTCCAGGCGAGGGCGCCTCTGGCCACGACTACACTGACCTGTCCGGCCCGATGCTCGATCGCCAGCGGGGCAAGTTCCGTCAATTCGGGCACAGCGATTTCCGAAGGGATATCCAGTGCCTTGATCATGAAGGCCCAGGCGGTACGATCTTCGGGTCGGCAATGGATGATGACCCGGGCCATGCCCCGCGTCACCTGACCGAGCCTGGCGATGTTTCGCGGATCGGAACGATCGGGGCAAATGCCGAGTTCACGCGCGTCAAACGCGCAATCGCTGGCCCGCGCCGATTGCGGGATGCCATCATAGATGCACAGCGATGCCAGCGGCCTGTCGCCGAGCAGGCGGACTGCCCAGCCTCTCAGCACAAGCCGCCCGCAAGTGAGCGCGACTGCTGCAATCGAAACGCTCATGCCCAGCACCAGACGGGAGTAGGTGTGACCTGATTTCCAGAAGAACGCGGAAAGCATGAAGCAGGCCGTTGCCAGCCCAATCGAGCGGAGCACCGACCGGACCGACTTGCTGCGATCGACTATGGTCGCAATCTGGTGCGCATTTGCGTTCAGGGTAAGGAGCAGAAACAGTGGTACTACGAACTGGCTCACCCGGATGAACGTACTGAAGGCGGTGCGGTCCAGGATTGCATATGAACTGATGGCAATGGCGCCCACAATGCAGGCGACATCCAGCCCCACCGACGCCAGGACAATGCGGGTCCGGCGACCAAGCTTGCTTCGCGCCCTTGCCAAAGCCGCCTCGGGCATCATTTTAGGAGAAATTGCTGAATTTTCCGAATCCAAAACAAGCTCAGAATCAGTGCCGGGTACGACCTTCAACGAAAAGGGAGAGTGCGTACTCTCAAAATCATCCCGGCGATGAACTTCTAACACCAGCCAACTCCTTACACGAACATCTCAGCCCTGCGATTAATCGGTGAACAAGATAAATTACGCCAACAAGACATAAATCCGGCAAAAATATCTGTCACAGACTGAGACAATGGGTAAAAATCCTTGGCGGCCCGTCCCCCACTTATTGAGTATTCTTTTTATAAATCAGCTATATCAGTGCCATAGCACTCTGGATCGGCTGCTGCAATGCAAAACCGGTAGCCAATAAAGGAGCATGGGCTTGCCCGCGGCTGGCAATTGCGTCGCTGAATGGGTTGCGTGGGCCTAGCCGCCGGGAAGGCCGACGCCGGTATAGGCAAGGCCGGCTTCGTCCGCTTCCCGCGGCGAGTAGACATTGCGCAGATCGACAAAAACGTCGCCTCTCATTGCCTCCTTGATCCGCTTCAGGTCCAGCGCGCGATAAATATCCCATTCGGTGACAAGGACAACTGCATCCGCTTGTGCCACTGTGTCCAGCGGGCTTCCGCCGATTTTCACCTGAGGGAAGATCTTCGCCGCTTCGGCAGCTCCCTCAGGATCATGGGCGACGATTTCCGCACCCGCTTCGGTCAGCGCCTGGACAATGGCGATGGACGGGGCATCGCGCATGTCATCCGTATTGGGCTTGAACGTCAGGCCAAGCACCGCAATGCGCTTTCCACGTGCGTCTCCGCCCAGTGCCTTGATAATCTTTGCACCCATCGCGCGTTTGCGCTGGTCATTTACGTCGATCACCGCATGGACGATGCGCATGGGCAGATCGTTGTCGTGAGCCGTCTTCAGCAGCGCCAGAGTGTCCTTGGGGAAGCAGCTCCCACCATAGCCCGGGCCGGCGTGAAGGAATTTGTCGCCGATCCGCTTGTCGAGCCCGATCCCGCGAGAGACGTCCTGCACGTTTGCACCAACCGCTTCGCACAGATCAGCTATTTCATTGATAAAACTAATCTTTGTTGCAAGAAATGCATTGGCTGCGTATTTGATCAGCTCCGCGCTCCGGCGGCTGGTGAATTGAATTGGGGCCTTATTGAGATAGAGCGGGCGATATATCCGCTCCATAACGTCTTTTGCCCAGTCTTCGTCTGCTCCGATGACAATACGATCAGGCCGCTTGAAATCCTCGATCGCGGCGCCTTCGCGGAGGAATTCCGGGTTCGAAACAACTGCAAATTCGAGTTCCGGCCTGACCCTCAGGACGATATTTTCAACCTCGTCACCCGTACCGACGGGAACCGTCGATTTGGTCACGATGACGGTCCGCTGATCGACCAGCCCCGCCAGTTCCTCGGCTGCGGCGTAGACAAAGCTCAGGTCGGCATGGCCATCGCCGCGCCGCGATGGTGTCCCGACCGCGATAAAGACAGCACTTGCGCCCGCCACAGCCGATGCCAGGTCCGTTGTGAAGGAAAGTCTGCCTGCCTTGACGTTGTTGGCCACCAGATCATGCAGCCCAGGCTCGAAGATAGGAATCTCGCCCGCTTCCAGTCGGGCGATCTTGTCGGCGTCCTTGTCGACACATACCAGTTCGTGACCAAAGTCAGCGAAGCAGGTGCCGGACACAAGGCCGACATAGCCGGAACCGATCATGGCGATCTTCATAAATTTCGTACCTTGCTGCCGCTATTTCCGCCGTCTGGTGGCCGATGATCGACCTGTGATGGCCACCCGAATTCGCCCGCCGTCGTTCCAGAGACCCGACAGGCCTTGCACCTGCCGATGAATGCCCGGTTCTGCTTGTCCCGAGCTCTCCATTGCCCCCATCGGCGGAGAAGGGCGGTGCCTGGACGTGCTCAATAGGGAGGTGGAGGGGTTGTTTCAATCCGATTTCACGTTGCTTTGGTACGGCGACAGCTCTCACTGTAAATGCGTGGGGCGGGCAGTTGATTGCGCACTGCCCAAGCTAGGCATCGATTCGAAGCAAATAAGGCGGTGAGGTTTCCGAAGCCGACTGCCTTGCGACATAGGGATGAAGATAATCCGTTCCATGCGCCGCTATCGTGCCCCAACGATGTTTTGGGTCCAACCACCCCGAACCAGCCCGAGAGCGCTCGATCCGGCCAGTGAGGCGAGGCCCGGTTTCCTGAATCGCATATGGGGACAGCAGATCGAATGCGGCTGCTCAAATCGCTTGCGCGAACGACCGGTCCGAAACCAAAAAAAGAGGCGCAGATTTACCGCGCCTCTCTAGAAACTGAATTTTCGTAAAATCCCTATCATTCAGCTATGTAGGTCTGCCGCATGAAACGACTGGCACATCACTGATGACGAGGAAAGGGTCGGAACCCTCAATCGGGCGAATCGCCGTTACCGCCACCGCTCGCGGCGACCGCAACGCCAACACCAGCCGCAGCACCGAGGGCCACGATCAGCAGGCCCTTTTTCTTGCCGTTGCTAGCCTTCGAAACCGCAGGCGAGCCGCGACCGATAACACCATCAGCGGCATAGGCACTGACCGAAGTGGCCGAGACGGAAAGCAGGGCAACTGCCACAAGCACTTTCTTAAGCATGTTCAAACTCCTCATGTTGCAATGCATATATACACCCGGTTTCTCATACGGTTCAAGGCTTAAATTGCCTTTAAAGCGAAAAGGCGATGTTCACGGCGTGACCGGCGGAATTGTGCGGATTTGGCCAATGCGCCTGGTAGCCAGCCGCCCCACAGGGACCCGCTTCGGGTAGCGCGCAAGGGTCCTTCCGTCACTCTCGGCCGAATCGCCACGCGAACTGGCCGGTCATGAAAAGTTGCCCGTACCGGCCATGATCTCTTCACCATTCTGGTTGATCAGGGAAAGGCCATATTCGCTCTCGTCGCTGGCGGTCTGCAGGCAGGTGAACTCATCACCAGCGAATCCATAAGCCTTGAATCTTAAGGATAAACCCGTAAGCCTTGCGTGCGCCGGAATGCGTGAGCGCATGAACTCGGTCAGATAGGCAGACATCATCCAGCCCGGAATGATTGGCGCGGGCAGGCCTTCATGGCGGGCCTGTGCCGCGTCCCAGTGGAGCCGGTGCGTTGCCCAGATCGCGGCGTCGAACATGAACAGCGACAGGCTGGAAGGCCTTTTGGTCATGGTGCCTTCGTGGAAGCTGGTGATCGGACCCCGGCTTTCGGGCAGCGCCGCAACTTCACCGCTGTGGGGCGGGGGCGGGGGCGGCGGCTCGCGAAAGATGAGCTGGTTGCGACTGCGAAGGATCGGGTCGCCACCGACCGTGGAAATGAGCGATTCCTCCAGCACGAACACCAGCGGCCCGTTGCGTCCCTGACGTTCCTCGATCGAGCCGATCCAGCAATCCTCGACAATCTGCTCGCCCGCCACGGCCGGGCGGATGAAATCCCACTCCTGCCCGGCCAGCAGCGACTGGAGATGTTCCAGCCCGGGCGGGGCGAGGTCGCTGTATTGCCCGTCTGGCAGCAGATCGGCCTCGAACGGCACAGGGCGGGTGGCGGAGGCGGGAAATAGCGGCGGGGCGATGACATCGGCATGGCCTGCCGCCCGGGCCGCTTCAGGATCGAGATAGGGCGGGTGGCGATCGTCCACCGCGATGCAGAACTTGCGGATGTCGCGCGCGGTGACCAGCCCGGGGCGGGGCGGGCGATGCTGGCCGACCGCCGCAAGTGCCCTCTCGTTGAGCAGGCTGTTGGCCATGGGGTGTCGTTCCTCTCGTGGTGTGCTGACAGATGCCGCAGGAAGCGGGTGCCAGCAAGGCCGCTGCAAGCCAAAAAAGAACCGCCGGCCCGATCAGGCCGACGGTTCGCTATGCTCGATCCTCCCGGGGGAGGCACGCGTCAGAAGTTGAAGCCGACCTGGATCGCGATTTCGCGCGGCCGGATGGTGTAGGCCGAGACTTCATAATTGCCGGGGGTCTGTGCGCTCGGTCGGTCGCTGGTGAAGCCGATCAGGCGCTTGTTGGTGAGGTTGCGGCCGATCAGCGCCACTTCCCAGCCCTTGTCCTCGTCATGCACCCGGACACTGGCATGGACCAGCGCCTGGCGCTTCTGGAAACCGGCCGGGTTCTGTGTCTCGCCGGTGTAGGTGCCGCTGCGGAAACGCACGTCGCCGGTCAGGCCGAGCCGCAGATTGCCGGAGGAGTCCAGCGGCGTGTCATAGGTGAAGCCGGCCCCGGCCACGAACTTCGGCGCGCGATGGAGTTGCCGACCGCTAAAGTCCTGAGCGTTGCACTTGTCGTGCGAGATTCCATTGCCAATGGTCGCAGGATTTCCGTCGTCGTCAAAGTCGATCGCACCCGGATAGTCGGGCAGTTCGTTCGCGAAACATCCGGAATTGAGGAACTTGCCATACTTGACCGACAGATAGGCAGCTGAAAGGCGGAAGGTCAGCGCATCGCTGGCCTTGAATTCGGCGTCGAATTCGATGCCCTTCTGTTTCACGTCGGCCGCATTCTGGATGTGGTAGGACGCCTTCAGCGGGTCGAAGGAGGTCAGCTGGAGCCCCTTGAACTTGTACATGAAGGCGGTGACCTGGAGCCGGATCTTGCGATCCATCAGATAGCCCTTGTAGCCAATTTCGCCGCCATTGGCCTTTTCCGGCTTGAAGATGACATTACCGACGTCGGCGGGCGTGACCAGCGAAGGCTGGGCGATGCCGCCGGTCTTGTAGCCGGTCTTGTAGGCGATATAGACGGTGTTGTTGTTGTCCGGCTGCCAGGTCAGCGTGGCTTCGGGTGACCAGTTGTCCTCGGTCAGACGGTCGCGCATGTAGATGCCTTCGCCGAGTAGCGCGCCGAAGTTTTCCATCAGGTAATGGACATAGTGCGGCTGCCCCTGGAAGGCGGCCTTCTTGACCTTGGTGTAGCGCGCGCCGCCGGCCAGTTCGAGCTGTTCGTTGATCTTGAAGCGGGCCTGGGCGAAGAACGATTGCGTCTTCTGGCGGTAATCGGCTTCGTTGATGCCGCTCAGATAGCTGTTGGTCGGCGTGCAGCCGGGGTGAGCCGTCGGGCAGGTGAAGTCCGGGCCGAAGTTGTAGAGGAACAGCGTGGCGCTGGACCGCAGATGGGTGCGTTCGAAGAAGGCACCGACCGTGGCGTTGAACGGGCCGTCGAGATTGGTGACGGCGCGCACTTCCTGCGAATAGCCGGTGAACCATTCGTTGGTACCGCCGTTGAACTGGGCGGTCTGGGCGTAGGAGCTGTTGCCGCGATAGGCGAAGCTGGACTTCGAATAGCCGGTGATCGACTGGAGCGAGACTGCCCCCAGATCGAGCTTCTGTTCAAGGCTCAGAAGGGTGGTGTGCGATTCATGCTGATCGCGGCCATTGTCGTAGCGGTTGTCGAAGCCATAGCCGGTCGGCACCGTCGAATAGAGCGGGTTCTGGTCGTTCATGGCGGTGACGCCATTGAGCTTGCAGTCGACGTTCGGTTCTACGTGGGCCAGCAGCGAAATGGCATGACCCGAGGGGCACAGAGTTTCCGCAACCGTGTTGGCTGCACCGCTGGAAGTGGTGAAGGTGGCGCGGGCCACGGCGGAATAGCTCGAATCCGGTTCCCACATCAGGGTGAAGCGACCGGCCTTGGTCTCTGCCCCGTTGTACTTGCTGTGCGGCGCGGGCAGGATGACCGAAGGGTTGGTCCAGTCGGGCACGGCGGTGGCGATGTTCTTCACCCAGCCGCGCATCTTGCTGTAGCGGCCGGCAAAGCGGGTGCGCAGCGTTTCGGTGATCGGGAAGTTGACTGCGGCTTCGGCGTATTTTTCCTTGGATTCAAATTCGTAGCCGCCGCGGACATAGCCGCTGAATTCCGCTGTTGGCAGCGCGCTCTTGATCGAGACAACGCCGGCCGAGGCGTTCTTGCCGAAGAACAGGGCTTGCGGGCCTTTCATGATTTCGACCTGGGCAAGGTCGAACAGGCCGGCATAGGCAATGCGCGGACGCAGCGTCTGGATGCCGTCCATCGCGATCGAGACCGAGCTTTCGACACCGGCCGTATCGGCCGTGGTGCCCACGCCGCGCACGATGAAGTTCGCGCCGGTCTTGGAACCGCCGGTGTAGACTTCGACATCGGGGCGGACGCCCGCCAGTTTGACGAGGTCGGTGGTGGCGTAGCGGGCCACGTCATCGGCGGTCATCGCGGTCACGGCGACGGGAACCTGCATCAGGCTTTCCCCGCCGGAACGCGCGGTCACGATGATCTCCTTGAAGCCGCCGCTTTCCTCGGAATTGGTATCCTGGGCAAATGCCGGCGTGGCGATGGCCGTCAGGCAGGTGCTGGCGGCAAGGCAGGCTGCGAGCGTAAGCTTGTTGTTGGACATGCGTCCCTCCCTTTGATTTGTGGCGAGGGCTCAATTTCCGGAACCTAGCCCCCGAATATCGCAATCCTATGCCCTGTCCCGCCGACTCGGCAAGATTGCGGGAGGGATGGCAAAGGGCCGGTGCAAGCTCAGCACAGTCTGATGCGATCAACGCGCCGAAGGAGAGGCCGGGTGCGACGCTTGCGTGGCAGGCACGAAAAAGGGCCCGGATTGCTCCGGGCCCTCGTTCATTCGCCTGAGGCAGTTGGGCTTAGTTGCCCGAACCCGGCCCGTAGGAGATTTCCACCCGGCGGTTCTGCAACTCGCGGACGCCGTCGGCGGTGGGAACGCGCGGAGCGCTCTCGCCGAAGGCCTGGCTGCTGATCGAACCATCGGCAATGCCGTGGGCGGTCAGATAGCCGCGAACCTCGGTGTTGCGACGCTCCGACAGACCGATGTTGTACTTCGGCTTGCCCGAACGGTCGGCATGGCCGGCCAGCATGATCGGCACATTGGCGCAGTTGCCATAAGCGGTGACCGCATTGTCGAGCACCGTGGCGGCTTCCGGCGTGATGTCCGACTTATCCCAGTCGAAGAACACGATGTAGGGGCCCTTGTTGCATTCCACCACAGGCGGCGGAGGCGGCGGGGGCGGCGGAGGCGGGGGCGGCGGAGGGGGCGGCGGCGGGGTATAGGCCGGGGCCGGCGCAGCATGGCCCTGGAACTTGTAGCTCAACCGCACCCAGAGTTCACGCCCGCGGCTGGGATAGGCAGCCGTGTCGCCGAGCAGGCGGAGCGTGTCGTTGGACGAATACTGACCGGGGTTGCTGCCCGTGAACGGCGAGTCGCTCGACCGAACGAAGTAGTACTTGTTCGACAGGTTCTTGCCGATGAGGGCCAGCTCCCAGGTATCATCCTCGGCACCAATGCGCAGGGAGGCGTCGAACAGCGTGTAGTGCTTCTGCACGCCACCCGGAGTGTTGGTCACGTCGGTGAAGTACTTGCCGCTGTAGGCCATGTTGCCCGACAGGCCGAGCTTCATGTCGCCACCCAACGGTGTGTTAAAGTTGAAGCCGGCATTGCCGGTCCACTTCGGAGCACGCACCAGCGGCTTGCCCTTCATGTCCTGCAGCCTGGTGACACCATCAGCCTGCAACACGCATTCTTCCGAAGCCTGACCGCGATAGCAGGCGCTCAGATATTCGAGGTAAGTGCCCTTGTTGTAGTTCAGGGCACCCGTCAGCGACAGGCCTTCGAGCGGTGTGCGGTAGCTGAAGTCGAATTCTGCGCCCTTCGTCCGCACGCTACCAGCGTTGCGCTGGACCTGCTGCACGCCCGCCGTGGTGACGGTAACCTGCAGGCCCTTGGTCTTGTAGTTGTACACCGCAAGGTTCAGGCGCAACGCGCGATCGAGCAGAGCCGCCTTGATGCCGGCTTCAAACCCGGCAGTGGTCTGCTGGTCATAGTCCATCGCCTCGGTGCCGAGCATATGGCCGGCAGTCGGGTTGAGCGCGCTCCACCCGCCCGAGATGAAGCCTTCCTTATAGCCGGCGTAGATGTTCAGATTGCTGTTGGGCTTGAAGGCGATCGTGAATTCCGGCGAGATGTCATGATACTTCCGCTTCGGCGTGAAGCCGGCAATCGTACCCCGGATGTCCGCAAACTGCGCCGGCGTCGCAAGGTAAGACGTCGTCACCGGCAGATGGGTGATCGGATCCAGCTGCATCGAAGTCATGTTCTTCAGGCTGACCAGCGTCTTCTGTTCCCAGGAAGCGCGGGCACCGGCAGAGATTTCGATCTGCGGGATCGGATTGGCGATAACCTGGCCAAAGATCGACTGCGACTTGCCCTTCTGGGTGAAGAGATACTTGTTGATCGGAACAGGTGCAGTGGTGCGGGCCGCAGTGGTGGAACCGCCTGTGCCCTTGGTGTCAGTGATCAGGCCGCCGACCATGATATTGATCGGTCCGTCGAAGCTGGTGGTCAAACGCAGTTCCTGCGAGAATTCGCGCAGATCCAGCTGGTTCCAGCTCGGCAGGTGCCAGCGACGGACCTGGGCACCGGTACCCGGGGTGGCCGGGTTGCCAAGGCTGTCAAGAAAGAACACCGCGCCGTCTTCATAGTAACCCTGGGTGTAGTTACCGATGTTGTCGAGCGACTGCTTGTAGAACCCGGTCTGCGAGGTCAGCGTGATATCGTCAGACAGGTCGTAGTTCATTTCCAGCCCGGCCAGCGCCTGGTACTGCTTCTGCCACAGGCCCTTTTCCCAGCCCTTCTTGGACGGGAACAGCGCGGCGACATTGGCCATGTTGGGTTCGCCCACCATCATCTTGTCGTCGGCCTTGCAGTCATCGACATAGAGACCGGCCGGGAAACCGCCAAACTGCGCCTGCGGGTGGCCAAGCGGGCAGGAGACGTACTGGGTGTTGGCAGTGGAGCTGTCACCCTTGGTCTTGCCATAGCTGACCTTCAGCTTGGCGGTGAACGGGCCGCCATCGTCGAACTTCAGCGTCAGACGACCAGCGAAATCCTTCTTTTGCGGGCCACGGCTGCTGCGCGGGCCGAAAGCCTCGGCGACGCCAGGGACATTGGTGAAATCGCGGGGCGCCTGATTGTGCGACCAGCCCTTCATGTCCGAATAGAAGCCGGCAACGCGGATGCCGAGGCTGTCGCTGAGCGGGCCGGACACGTAAGCGTCCGTGCGCCATTCCTTGCCCTTGAATTCATAGCCGCTCGAAATCTTGGCTTCGAAGCTCTCGGTCGGGTCGCCGCTCTTCAGAACGATGATGCCGGCGGGTGAGTTCTTGCCGAAGAACAGGGCCTGCGGGCCCTTCAGCACTTCGACCTGGGCGGTGTCGAAATCGCCCATGCGGCGAACCGTGGCGCGACCGACACCGACGCCGTCGATGTTGAAGGACACTGCCTGGTCGTTCAACGGGTTGGCGTCCGCACCGGCAAGGCCGCGGATCGAGATGATGCCGCCCTGGATGGTGCCGCTGCCTTCACCGATGATCAGGCCGGGAATCTGGCGAGCCATCGAGTCGACGTTGGTGATCGCGTAATTCTGCAACTGGGCAGCGCTGATCGCGGCGACCGAGACCGGAACCTGCAGCGCGGTTTCTTCGCGCTTGCGGGCGGTAACGACGATTTCGCCAGTGGGGTTGGAAGCCGAAGGCGCATCCTGCGCATGGGCCGGACCGGAACCGATCAGCAGCGCCGCGCCAGAAACGGAAGCCATGACGGCCCCGCTGACGATCTTGGAAAATCGCATCCTCATCTTGATACTCCCCTAAAAAAAGACATTTAATTTATTCGAACAACAGCGCCAGCCGTCAGGCTGAGAGCTCCTCATGTAGTCGGTAATGGCACCAAACGTGCGGGCACTGCAACAATTTGCGAGCGGATCGGGCCGAATGCCTGTCGAACTGTGGCAGATGTTGTATTTCGGCAACAGCGCCAGCCATCACCCCGTCCCGGTTATTTCCGGGGCAGGGCGTAGGCGATCAGCAGGTCGGAATGGCCATTGGCGAACTGGTAATGGCCGCTGGCTGCCACCACGACGAACTGGCGCCCGGTCCGGTCCGAATAATAGGTCATCGGATTGGCATGGGCCCCGGTCGGGAGGCGGTCTTCCCACAGGATCCGCCCGGTCTTGGTATCGAGCGCACGGAAGGTCTTCTCCTGCGTACCGCCGATGAACATCAGGCCGGTGCCGGTCATCAGCACGCCACCGAGCTGCGGCGTGCCGATGGTGTAGGGCAGATGCGTGGCGAGGCCGAACGGCCCGATGTCACGCGCCTTGCCCAGCGGTTCGCGCCAGGCGAACTTGCCGGTCCTGAGGTCGATCACCGCCAGCGTGCCGAACGGCGGTTCGTTGCAGGGCGTGCCGAGCGGGCCCATGAACTTCTTGTTTTCCATCGCCCAGGGCGTGCCCATCTGCGCCCAGTTGACGACGTCCAGCTCGTTCACGCCGGGCTTGTAGGGGGCGACGCCCATCCGGTCGGCGTCCTTGCGCGCGATCAGGCGGTTGTACATCGGGAAATGGTTGACGTTGACCGCCAGCAGCTGGCGCACCGGATCATAGCCGACGCCCTGCCAGTTCGATCCGCCGATATAGCTGGGATAGATGATCGAGGAACGGTCCGCCATGATCGGGGTGAATTCGCCGTCATAGCGGGCCTGCCTGAACTTGATCCGGCACCACAGCTGGTCGAGCGGGGTCATGCCCCACATCTTGGCTTCGCTCAGCTGCTCGCCGAACATCGAAGGCAGGCCCGAATAGGGCTGGGTCGGGGAAAAGGTCTCGGTCGGCACGCCATCGGTCGGCACCTTGCGTTCGGTCACCGGAACCAGCGGCTTGCCGGTCAGCCGGTCGAGCACGAAGGTCTGGCCGCGCTTGGTGCCCTGGACCACGGCCGGGCGGGTGGTGCCGTCGGGCATCGGGAAATCGATCAGCGTGGGCGGAGACGCGACGTCATAGTCCCACTGGTCGAGATGGGTGGTCTGGAACGCCCAGACCAGCTTGCCCGTTTCGGCGTCGATCGCGATGGTGGAGCTGGCATATTTGTTCATCGCGGCCGTACGATGCGACATGACATAGTCGGGCGTGGCATTGCCGGTGGGAAGGAAGACCAGCCCGTTCTTCTCGTCAGCGGCTAGCGGCGGCCAGGAATTGGGTGTTCCCGGCGTGAAATACTGGCCTTCCGGCGGCATGCCGTGATCGTCCGGGCGGCCCATGTCCCAGGCCCAGGCAAATGCCCCGGTCTTCGCGTCATAGGCGCGGATCACGCCGGACGGTTCGCCCGTGCCCTGGCCGTCGAGCGGCGAGCCGCCGATGACGAGCTTGCCGCGCACGAGGATGGCCGGGGAATTGAGATTGTAATAGCCTTCGGGGGCCGGGCTCAGCCCGACCATGGCATCGACCGCGCCATCCTTGCCGAAATCGGTGCAGGGCGTGCCGTCAATCGCATCGAAGGCGAACAGCTTGGCGAAGCTTGCGGTCTGGATGATCCGCTGGGCGCAATGTTCCTTCGCATCCATTCCGGGAACGCGATAATAGGTTACGCCCCGGCACACCGCCGCGCGGCTGCCGGCCTGCATGCCCGGGGGCGAGAAGATCCAGCGGCGCTTGCCGGTATCCGCGTCGAGCGCGTGGACGCGGTTGGCCATGTCGCACATGTAGACCGTGTCGCCGATCTTGATCGGGGTGGCTTCGAGCACCCCGCCAAGCTGGCCGTCCTTGGCGAGATGCGCGGTCCAGGCAACCTTGAGGCCGGAGACATTCGCGGGGGTGATCTGGTTGAGGCGGGAGAACCGTTTGTTGCCGTCGCCACCGCCGATGTCGATCCAGTCGGTGGATGCCATGCCGGCGAGCGGAGTGGCCGTGGCATTGCTGGAGGCAGGTCCGCGCGCGGCCCAGAGCGAGCCGACGAAGGTGACCAGCAGGAGACCGACGATCGTCGCCGTCGCCTTGCGCAATCCGGTGCTGTTGCCGCGGACCGCGCGCACCACCATAAGCGCGAGGCCTAGCCCAAGCACGAGATTGAGGCGGGGCAGCAACGCCCAGCCATTTAGACCGCTTTCGGACAGCGCCCAGACGATCGTTCCGACGCAGACCAGCGTGTAGAGCGCATAGCCCGAGCCGCGCCCGCGCCAGATCTGGACGGCACTGATTGCCATCGCCACGCCTGCAACCCCGTAATAGACCGAGCCGCCGAGCAGCGCGAGCTGCACTCCGCCCGCCGCCATGGCGAGGCCGAGAAGGCCGATCAGGAGCGCGATGATCCGCTCGAAAATGCCGATGTTGCTCTTCACTTGTGCCGTCCCCTCGGGTGCCCCGCGCTCGTCCACGGGATTCGTCATATTGGCGCGCTGAGTGCCGGGACGGCCGGGCACCGTCAAGCACAGCTTGTGCAATTGGTGTCCTCGGATGCGGCAGACGGCAATTAATATTGCTCTTGCGGACTTCCTCCCAAAGCGGCCTTGCCCCACAATCGACGACCGAATCAGGGCTGAAGGCGATGCCGACGGCACCGGGAGAGCAATGGGTGCCGACAAACGGCCCGGCGAGTAAGGAACTGGATAATGGGCGATGCAACGGCGCTGGCCGGCGAACGGGAAGAAGCGATCTTCGGCAGCAGCGAGTCCGAGGTAAAGGCAGCGCTTGAGCAGGCTTCTCCGCTGGTGCTGCGCAATGCGCTGTTCCAGGCGACCGGCGATCCTGCGCTCAAGGCGATGGAAGTGCTCAAGGCCCCGTTCTGGGGCGGCGCGTTCCAGATCGGCCTGCTGTCGGACGAGGATGGCGCCATTGTCCGGTCGAAGGCGCTGGATTGGCTGAAAGAACTGTCCGCCGGAAAGCGCGCACCGCCGCCTTATCCCGCCGAGGGCGAATTGCCCGCCCTGATGGCGATGATGCTCGACCAGCCGTTCGGCCCGGAGGAAGACATCTTCGCCTATGACATGAGCCGGGGCGATTTGCTGGACGAGGAATTTCCGCTCGGGGTGGAATGGAACAGGGAGCCGCAGACCGAAGTGAAGGCCGCCTGCCATGTGCTGGTGGTGGGGGCCGGGCTGGCCGGGCTTTCAACCGCGATCCAGCTCGACCGGCTGGGACTGCCGTGGACCATCGTAGATCGCAACGCCGGGGTCGGAGGTACCTGGTGGGTCAACCAGTATCCCGAAGCGCGGGTCGATATCGCCAGCCACAATTACCAGTACACCTTCATGAAGCACTACCCGTGGAAGCATTACTATGCGACCGGGGCGGAACTGCGCGAATATGCAGAACATGTTGCGACGAAGTTCAACCTTCATCGCAACATCCGGCTCGAAACCCTGCTGGACGAAGCGGTGTGGGACGAGGATGCCGGGGTCTGGCACTGCACGCTGGCCCGGCCCGACGGCACGAAACAGACGCTCGACGCCAATGCCATCGTCAGCGCGGCGGGCATCTTCAACGCGCCGAAATTTCCCGACATCAAGGGGATCGAGAGCTTTGCCGGCGACATGTTCCACACCACCCAGTGGGATCATTCGGTGCCGCTGGCAGGCCGCCGGATCGGCCAGATCGGCACGGGTTCGACCGGGGTGCAATTGTCCGCCGCCGTGGCCGAACAGGCCGCTCACCTGACGATCTACCAGCGCTCCCCTCAGTGGATCAATCCGATCGAAGGCTACAAGAACGCCATCACGCCCGAGATGCAGTGGCTGTTCGACCATGTGCCGCATTACTGGGGCTGGTACAGTTTCTGGATCAACTCGGTGAACAACGGCGATCCGACCGGGCTGCAGAACTATGACCGCGAATGGCAGGCGCAGGGCGGGCTGGTCAGCCAGCGCAACGACACGGTGCGCGAATACAATATCGACTACATGACCGGGAAGCTGCGGGGCGATCCCTACAAGGTCGGCCACATGATCCCCGACTTCCCGCCTTTCACCAAGCGGCCGGTGGTGGACAATGATTTCCTCGAAGCGCTCAACCGCGACAATGTCGATATCGTGTTCGGCCCGATCAGCGAGATCACCCCAAGGGGCGTGGTTTCGCCCGACGGGACCGAGCGGGAATTCGACGTGCTGCTGCTCTGCGCCGGGTTCGACGTGCAGCGCTTCCTCTGGCCGGTCGCCTACAAGGGCGTGGGCGGCAAGACCTTCGAGGAAGCCTGGGCAAAGGATGGCGCGCGCGCCTATCTGGGCATGACCACGCCGGATTTCCCCAACCTGTTCATGATCTATGGCCCCAACGCCCAGGCGCGGGCCGGCGGGATCATCAAATGGCTCGAAGTCTGGTCGCGCTATGCGCTGCGCTCGATCGTGGCCATGATCGAGAGCGGCAGCAAGGCGATGGAAGTGAAGCGCGAGGTCTGCGAAGCCTACAACGCGCGGGTGGACGAGGGCGACCGCGAGACGATCTTCAGCCACCCCGGCCAGCATTCCTACATGCAGAACGATCATGGTCGGCTGACCATCAGCATGCCGTGGCTGCCGAAGGATTATTACAGTTGGGTCAGGGCACCCGACCTGGCGGATTACGAGTTGCGCTGAAACCACGCCGAGAGTCCAGAAAGCCTGCGCTAAAGGGCTGGCGAATCCCGCCAGCCGCGCTATTTGCGGCTGCATGATTCCGTAAGGCTGTGTAGACAGCAAACTGGCCGCCGGATCGCTTTGGGCAGGACGGCACGAGAGGACCCTGAAATCATGAACGACATGGCGAATCTGCCATTTGCCCATCCCGACAAGCTGTTCATCGACGGCGAATGGGTTGCACCTTCGGGTCGCTCGACCATCGACGTGATCACACCTTCGACCGAGGAACTGCTTGTTTCCGTGGCCGAAGCCGAGGAAGCCGACGTCAACCGTGCGGTTGCCGCCGCCCGCCGGGCGTTCGACAAGGGTCCCTGGCCGCGGATGAGCCCGCAGGAACGCGGAGCCTATCTCCATCGCTTCGCCGAGGAGATCATCGCCCATGCCGGGCCGATGGGCCGGGCCTGGTCGCTGGAGATGGGCATCCTGACATCCTATTCCGAGCACCTGATGGGCATGGTGTCGAGCTTCTACAGCTTCTACGGCAACCTTGCCGACAGCTTCGAGTGGGAGGAAATCCACCCGGTCGCCGCCGTGCCTGCGGGCATTCTGGTGCGCGAGCCGGTGGGTGTGGTCGCGGCGATCGTGCCGTGGAACGGGCCGCCGATGCTGGCCGCGCTGAAGGTTGCTCCGGCGCTGCTGGCGGGCTGCACCGTGGTGCTCAAGGCCTCCCCCGAAGCGCCGAGCGCGTGCTTCCACATTGCCGAGATCGCCGAACGGATCGGCCTGCCCAGGGGCGTGATCAACGTGCTGATGGCGGATCGCGAAGTGTCCGAACTGCTGGTGCGTCATCCCGATGTCGACAAGGTGTCGTTCACCGGATCGACCGCTGCGGGCAAGCGGATCGCTTCCATCTGCGGCGAGCGGATTGCGCGCTGCACGCTGGAGCTGGGCGGCAAGTCCGCCGCCGTGGTGATGGACGATGTCGATCTGGGCCTCGTTGCCGCCAACATGGCGCAGAACGCTGCCTTCATGACCGGGCAGGTCTGCGCTGCGCTCACCCGCATCGTTGTTCCCCGCAAGCGCCACGATGACCTCGTCGATGCGCTGGCGAGCGAGTTCAGGAAGATCCGCACCGGCGATCCGCTCGCGGCCGAAGGGGTCGACATGGGGCCGCTCGCCATGGCGCGTCAGCGTGACCGGGTGGAGCACTATATCGCCAGCGGTCTTGCCGAAGGCGCGCAACTGGCGACCGGGGGCGGTCGTCCCGCTTCGATCAACCGCGGTTTCTTCATCGAGCCGACCGTCTTCGCCAGGGTCGACAACCAGTCGACCATCGCCCGCGAGGAAATCTTCGGACCCGTCGTCAGCGTCATCCCCGCCGATGACGAGGATCACGCGCTCGACATCGCCAATGACAGCATGTTCGGCCTGTCCGGCGCGGTGTTCACCGACGATCCCGACCGCGCCTATCGCGCCGCGCGCCGCATGCGTACCGGCACGATCTGCCAGAACGCCTTGCCCGCGCCCGATCTGTTCAACATCGCCTTTGGCGGTTTCAAGCAATCCGGCATTGGGCGCGAGGGCGGCAAGGAAGGGCTGCTGCCCTACCTCGAAGCCAAGACAATCCTGCTCAGTGGCATGCCCAGCCATCTGAAGCGCTGAACCACACCGATCACCCCAGGAAGGAGCCCTCGATGGCCGAAATTGAAGAAATCACCCAAGCGTTCGAAGCCGATGACAAGGAAAGCAAGGTCTACAGCGCCTCCGTGGTGCCGCCGACCTATGATTCGATCACTGACGAATGGCTGACCGATGCGCTGGGCGGCGGCGTGGCGGGTGCCAGGGTTGTTGGCCATAGCCTGGATGAGCGCGACGATGGCTCATCCAACCGCCGCCGCATTTTCATGGATTGGAACGATGCGGGCAAGGCTGGCGGCCTGCCGCCGACCGTGTTCTGCAAGATGTCGGAAAACCTCGCCAACCGCATCACGCTGGCCGCCTCGGGCGCAGCCGAAGGCGAGGCGATCTTCTACAACCACATCCGCCCGCTGCTCGACATCGAGAGCTTCACCGGCATCTATGCCAAGTTCGATCCGGAAACCTTCCGCTCGCTGATCGTCATGCCCGACATGGTGAACAAGGTCACTTTCGGCCACCACTCCATCGAAGTGACCAAGGAAATGGCCGAAGGTCAGGTCCGCACGCTCGCCGGGTTGCATGGCACGATGTACGAGCACCCGATCCTCAAGGACCTCAAGCTGCGCAGCTGGGCCGAGTGGTGGAAGGACATGATGGATGTGACGCCCATGTTCGGCCCGAGCTGCATGAAGGCCTGGGACGAATCCGCGGAACTGGGCATCATTCCGTCGGGCATGCTCAAGCACCGCGAGGAAATCTGGCCTCTGACGATGGCGTCGGCCGCGCGTCACCACGAACTGCCGCACACATACACCCACAACGACGTGCATTTCAAAAACTGGTACATCACCAATGAAGGGCAGCGCATGGGCCTGTCCGACTGGCAGTGCTGCACCAAGGGCCACTGGTCGCGCGACCTGATGTATGCGCTGACCACGGCCATGACGATCGACAACCGCCGCGCGTGGATGGAAGACCTCGTCAAGCTCTACGTCGAGGAGATGAAGGCGCGCGGAGTTGCCATGCCGAGCCTCGAGGACGTGTGGAAGAACCTGCGCCAGCAGTCGATGACCGCACTGGCCTTCTGGACCATCACGCTGGTTCCCGCGCCGTCCATGCCCGACATGCAGCCGCGCGATATCACCGTGGAATTCCTCAAGCGCTTCTATGCGTGGATGGACGATTACGACGCGCTCGCCGCGTTCAAGTAATGCCAAGGTGCGCTTGACTGAAAGCGCCGCACCAAAAGGAAAAGGCCGGCACCGCGTGAGCGATGCCGGCCTTTTTCTGTCTTGTGGCCTGAGTGGCGCGGAAGCTTACTTGCTGCCGAACTTGTAGCTCAGGCGGATCATCATTTCGCGGCCACGGGCAACCGAGGCGAAGCGATCGCCAAGGATGCCGGTCGCGCCGCCGGAAGCGCCGCCGGTGAAGGGCACGTTGGCGCTGGCGAAGTAGTAGAACTTGTTGGTCAGGTTACGCCCGATCAGCGCCAGCTCCCAGGTGTCGTTCGCATCGGCGAAGCGCACCGTGGCATCCAGCAGCGTGTAGGAGCTCTGGCGGCCGCGCGGATCCGAGGTCGAGTCCGTGAGGTAGCTCGAGCTGTGGATCACGTTGCCCGACAGGCCCAGCTTGAAGCTGTCGGAAACCAGCGTGTCATAGCTGAAGCCAGCCGACAGGTTCCACTTCGGAGCGCGCGGCAGTTCGGTGCCGCCCAGGTTCTGGACGCCGCCGACGCAACCCATGGCAATGGTCTGGCCATTGTAGCAGGGAGCGCCAAGGTTCTCGGTGTACTTCGCCTTGTTGTAGGCAGCCGCACCGTTGATGACGAACCCTTCCAGCGGGGTCTTGTAGTTGAAGTCGAATTCGGCACCCTGCACCTTGGCCGAACCCGCGTTGCGGATGGTCGAGGTGGCATTGGTGAAGTTCGACAGCTGCAGGCCGGCCATCTTGTAGCTGTAGGCAGCAAAGTTCAGACGCAGGGCGTTTTCAGCCAGCAGCGCCTTCACGCCGCCTTCGAAGCCCTTGATGGTCTGCTGGTTGTAGCTGATGTTCGGCTCGGCGCGGAAGGCGACCGAGCTGGAGTTGAAGCCGCCGGACAGGAAGCCGTGCTTGTACGACGCGAAGGTCGTCAGCTTGCTGGTCGGACGATAGGACACGGTGATTTCCGGCGAGAAATCGTTCCACTTGCCCTTCTTCGGGTTGATCGTGGTGACCAGATCGGCCGAAGTCAGCGGGTTGTAGCCGAACGGATTGGCACCGACGCCACCGTCAAGCACGTAGGGAACGCTCTTGCGCTCGTTCGAGTAACGGCCACCGACGTCGATTTCGATCTGGTCGATCGGCTTGTAGGCCAGCTGCAGGTAGGCTGAGTAGGCCTTGCCCTTCTGCTTCACTTCATAGTTGTTGATCTGGAACGGGGTGTTGAGCGGAATGAAGCCCAGGCCGTTGAGAGCCAGAACCGCGCTGCCGCTCGCTTCCGAAGGGAACAGATAGGTGGTCGAACCGGTCACGGCCGAGGTCTGTGCATAATACAGGCCGCCCGAGAAGTTCAGCGGGCCGTCATAGCTGGAAGAGATGCGCAGTTCCTGCGAGAATTCCTTGTCGCTGTACCAGTTGTTGCTGGGCAGGGCGATCGCGTAGTCGTTCTCGTAGTTCGAAGCCTGGTTCAGCTTGATGTCGTAATAGCCGGTCACGGCCGTGAGCTTGACGTTGTCGCTCAGCTCGTAGTTCAGTTCGAGGCTGGTCAGGATCTGCTTCTGGTCCTGGAAGTTCTTGCCATCCTTGAACTGCTTCGGATTGACGGTGGCCATGATCTCGCCGTTGCCGGGGGTCATGCCGTGGGCATCAGCTTCGCAATCGCCGAGCGAGCCGGACTGCGGCGTACCGAACGGGCAGCTGGTGTGCTGGGTCAGCGCGGCGGGACCGCTGCGGTCCTTGCTCTTGGCGTAGTTGAACTTGAAGCGGGCGCTGAAGCGATCGCTCGGTTCCCACTTCAGCGTGACGCGGCCGGCCCACTTGGTGGCGTCGGGCATGCGGTTGGTGCTGGTCGAAGCCATGTTGGCGGTGGAGGGGATGTCGTTGTGGACGTAGCCGGACATGTCGCTGTAGGTACCGGCGACGCGGATGCCGAGGCCTTCGCCGATCGGGGCGGAGACATAACCTTCGGTGCGGACTTCCTTGGCCTTGAATTCATAGCCGGCGGAAAGCTTGGCTTCGAAGCTGTCGGTCGGATCGGCGGTGCGGATGGTGACGATGCCGCCCGGGCTGTTCTTGCCATAGAACAGGGCCTGCGGGCCCTTCAGCACTTCGACCTGCTCGATGTCGACGTCGGTCATGCGACGGATCGTCGACTTGCCGATGGCGACGCCATCGATGTTGAACGAAACGGCCTGGTCACCGAACGGGTTGTTGTCCGGACCGGCGATGCCGCGGATCGAGATGTTGCCGCCCTGGACCGAGCCACCCTGCGGGCCGACCATCAGCTGCGGGACGAGACGGGCGAGGCCGTCGAGGTTGTTGATCGCGCGGCGCTGCAGTTCGACAGAGCCGACGGCGGTCACGACGACTGGAACGGACAGCGAAGTTTCGTCGCGCTTACGCGCGGTAACGATGATTTCGCCGTTCTCGTCGGTGCCCTGCGCAAAGGCGGGCGTCGTGGCGAGCAGCGCGATGGCGAGCGCGGAATAGCTAACTTTCTTCAGCACGTAAGGAACCTCCCTGTGGATCCGGAATCACGAATGGTGTGATCAGACGGCGGGCTGGTAGGCGCGTGTTCGCTGTCATGCAAGAAATTCGGACCTGTCTACACGGGTTCAGGCAATAGTTGCGTTTGACTGTGGCACATAGGTCACAGACAGGGGCGGTCATTGCCGGTTGGCATTGCTCCCTTGTTGTGGCTAAGGGCAAGCGCAGGATGAACAGCACGATCGATACTCTGGCGCTTGCCGCCGCTCCCGCCGCGCCCGAAGGCAAGTCGCTTGGCCCGCCCCCGCCGCGTCGCCCGCATTCGCTGCGGCGCACCGCTTCGCAGCAGTCGCATTTTCCCGATGGCATGGTTGGCCATTACGAGATGATCCTGCGCGCGCGCGATCTCTTTACCGGGGCGGATCTGGAAGACACCAAGGTCGCGGGCAGCGAGTGGATAACCGCCCGCACGCGGATGGACACGGCGGTGATGCAGTTCGCTGCCAGTCGGCGCGAGGCGGAGCTGGCCAGCCTGGTGGGCCTGCGCGCCGGCGGCCCGCTGCGCAAGGCAGTGGCGGAAGCGATGCCGGATGAGCCCGCAAACTCCACCCTGCTCTACCGCATGATTGACGACATGGCGGGCGGAGCTTTTCTGTCCGGGGCATCGTGGCAGACCTGGCTCAAGGGTGGGATGAACGCCTTTGCCAGTGCCATCGATCTGCCCTCGGTAATGGATTTCAAGATGGAGGGGATGTGCGTCAGCTACAGCCCCGGCTCGCCCGCGCTGCTGCCCGATGGCCGCCAGAACGAAGAGTTCGCCTACCGCTCGATCGGGCATATCGCGGTCGATCCCGCAGGCGATCCGCTGGCCTGGCACGAAATGCGCAGCTTCGACACGCCCAACCAGGCACGCATCCGCTACATGGATGTCTGGCGCGAAGGCGGGAAGGTGCATGTCATGTTCGGCTTCCAGGACAGCGCCGCCTTTCCCGGCACCGATCTGCGCCGGTTGTTCCACGAATATCGCGGGGTGGCCGTGATCGATCCCGACAGCTTCGTGCTCGAGGCAATCACAATGGATTTCGGGTCCTTGCCCTACACCACCTGCCACGCCGCTGCCGCCAGCCCGCAGCAGATGGTCGGGCGCAGGCTGGGCGATTTCCGCAAGACGGTGATCGATCTGCTCAAGGGCACGGCGGGCTGCACCCATCTGAATGACTCGTTGCGCACGCTGCAGGACGTTCCGGCGATGGTGCGCATTCTCGACCGGTGTCTGGAGGAGGCATGAGCTATCCATCGCTGTACTGGGATGATGTGGTTGAAGGCCAGCCGCTGCCCGGCTTCGATTACGAGCTCAGCCTGCTGCGGCTGGTGGCCTATGTGCGGGCCACCGGGCTCTATGACTTTGTCCATTTTGACCGCGATTATGCCCGCACGGTGGGGGCGCAGGACGCTTTCATTTCCACCTTCCATCTCGCCGGGCTGTTCAGCAGGCTGATCACCGACTGGGCCGGACCCGGCACGGTGTTGCGCCAGCTGACTTTCAGCATGGCGGCGCAGATGATGGCGGGCGACATGATGGAGTTCACCGGCCGCACCGGCGAGAAGTCGATCAGCCCGGATGGCGAGCATTGGCTGGAGATCGCCGATATCAATGTGGCGACCCCGAGCGCGCCCAACGCCGCCAGGGCCAGCGCCATCGTCGCCATGCCTGCGCGCGACAGCTCGCTGCCGCTGGTGTCGCGCCCGCGCCCGGTCGAGGCCGGGGCCGGCCCCAATCCCGACATGCCGGACTGGGCGCGCGCCATGCTGGGCGAGGTCAAGCCCGGCAAGATGCAGCCGCACCTGCCGCTGAGCTGGCAGGAACTGCACCTGTGGTGCGAGGCGCTGGAAGACTGGAACCCGCTCTACTGGGATGCCGACTATGCCGCGCAATCGCCCTATGCCGGGCTGATCGGCTCTCCCCCCTCGATGTTCTACGGGGTGGGTTCCTCCTTCGAGTTCGGCATCGGCCAGGGCAAGCCGGGTGCCACTGTGCCCGAACCGGTGAAGCGCGGGCTGACCGGGGCGGAACTGCGGGCGGAACTGCGCACGCTCGCCGCGCGCGCGGGCATTCCGTTCGCGCCGCCCGATTGCCCCGATGTGGTGGTGACGCAGGCCCGCTTCGATTTCTACGCGCCGCTGCGGATGGGCGACACGATCCGTTCCGAACTGCGGCTCAAGGATTGCAGCGCGCAGCGCAAGACCCGGCTGGGCGAAGGCTATTTCCTGACGATCGAGGACGCCCATTTCAACCAGCGCGACGAACTGGTGAAGACCATGACGATGTCGCTGTTCTATTATCGGCCCTGAACTGACCAACCTGAACCGCAGACCTGATCGGACCTCCATGACCATCGTAGTTCCCAGCGTTGTCAATTTCCGCGATGGTGGCGGCCTGCCTTCGCGTTTTGGAGGCAAGCTCAGGCAGGACTGGCTGTATCGCTCGGGCAACCCTTCCAGCGCCACGCCCGAAGATCTGGCCCGGCTGGTGGCGCTGGATTTCAACCTGATCGCCGATCTGCGCTATGGCGCGGAGCGGCAGGCGGAACCGCATCCCTGGCCGGAACATCTCGCCGGACGGCTGGTCCAGCATCTGGGCGGGGAAGCGCGCGAGGCGCCCCATTACGCCGCGCTGCGCGATGGCTCGATGGACGAGGCGGTCGGCCACCGGCTCTATCAGGAAATCTACCGCGAGGTGCCGTTCGATCCGGAATATAAGCCCGTGCTGGATCGCCTGATCCACGAACTGGCCGAGGGTGAAGGGCCGATGCTGCTCCATTGCGCCGCCGGCAAGGACCGCACCGGTATGTTCGTAGCGCTGATCCAGCATGCGCTGGGCGTGCCGCAGGATGACATCTTTGCCAATTTCATGCTGTCGAACGAGGACCCCGGCCTGCCCGCACTGGCGATGAAATCACGCGCGGCGGTCGAGGCGAAATTCGGCCACAGCTATTCGCCTGAACTGATGATGAGCCTGATCGCGGTCCACGAGGATTATCTCAAGGCCTTCATCGACGAGATCGAACAGCGCGCCGGATCGATCGACGCCTATCTTGCGGCGGCGGGCCTCGATACGGCCCGCCGCGACAAGGCATTGCAACGCTGGCTGGAGGGGTAGCTAACCCCCCAGCTTCGCCGCCAGCAGCATTTTCATTGCCGCGATCGAGGCGGCAAGATCGTCCAGCGATGACGGGATGGCGACGCCGAAATTAGTGAAGCCGTGGACCATGCCTTCCGCCTCAAGGTAGATCGTCGGCACCCCGGCTTGCACCAGCTTGGCGGCAAAGGCGCGGCCTTCGTCGCGCAGCGGATCGAGGCTGCAAGTGTGGACCACCGCCGGGGCCAGCCCGGCAGTCTCGCCCTTGATTGGCGAGCAGCGCCAGTTGCTGGCATCGCCGGCGTAGAGATCGATGAACCACTTCATCGCGTCCATCTCCAGCATGTAGCCTTCCTTGAAGCTCTTGTAGGAGCCGTAGACGGTTGAGGTGTCAGTCACCGGATAGAGCAGCCATTGCGCCAGCAGCGGCACGGCGGCGGGCTTGTCGCGCAGGGCCATCGCGGTGACAGCGGCCAGCGCGCCACCGGCGCTGTCGCCCGCCACGATCATGCCGGTGACGGTACGGCCAAGCTCGGCCGGGCTTTGCGCCACCCAGCGCGCCGCAGCCTCGCAATCGTCGGGGCAGGCCGGCCAGGGATGTTCGGGCGCGAGGCGGTATTCAACCGAGACCACCGGCATGTCGAATTCATGCGAGAACCGCACGCAGAGCGAATCATAGCAATCCCGATCGCCGATGACGAAGCCGCCGCCATGGAGGAACACCAGCGCCGGGGAGGGGCCACGTTCGGCCTTGCAGTCATACAGCCGCAGCGGGATCACCTGCCCGTCCGGCCCGGTCATGTCGCAATCGCGCATCACCGCGATCTCGCCCACCGGCACGTTGAACTGGCCCATCTGCCGCATCATCTCGCGCGCGGCGACCGGGCCGACGTCCGACATCTTGGGGGCATCGAATGTGGCCAGCAGGTCGAGGAACTGCTGGAGATCGGGGCGGACGTAGGGTTTGCTCATGGGTGTGGCCTCTCTTGATGGGAACTCAACTGACATTGCTCTGTGGTATGCGGCTCTATGCTTTTGGCTTTGCCCGGTTCGTCATCAGCAGGGCGGCGAACAGGGTACCGGCGATCAGGATCGTTGCTATCCCGCCGAGGATGGCAAGCTCGTAATTGCCCGTCCGGTCATAGATATAGCCGCCCAGCGGCGGGCCGACGAACAGGAACGGCATCTTGACGAAATAGCCCAGCCCCATGGCCCGCGAATATTGGGCGGGACTGAAAAGCCTGGCCGCCGTGCTGGTGTGCAGCGTCACGATCCCGCCATTGGCGATGCCGACGATCGCCATCAGTACAATGAAATTGTCGAAACTGGTGGTGAGGATGGCCATCGCGACCCACGGCAGAAGGACAATCGACACTTCCAGCAGCAGGGTGCGGAACGGGCCGATCCGGTCGATCACGGCGCCAAAGGCGGGCGCGCTGAAGGCCAGCGCCATGCCATAGACGAACAGCACCATTCCGGCCTGCGCAACCGGTACCTTTGCGTCCAGCAGCATCGGCATCATGTGCACCGTCAGGACGTTGGCGATGCCGGTGAGCATGGCGATGCCAAGGCTCAGCAGCCAGAAGGAAGGATTGCGGATCAGCGATCCGGTGGTTTCTTCTGCCGTGGCGGGCGCTGCCGGGTCGGCCGGAAGCGGATCATCCGGCTTTCCGCCCAGCGGTTCGATGCCCTGGTCTTCCGGCTTGTTCCTGATCAGCAGCAGTGTCGGCAGCAGCAGCGCGAACAGCGCGGCATTGCCGAGTAGCGCGCCCTTCAGGCCGAAATTGGCGACGGTGTAAGCTACCAGCACCGGGAACAGCGCCATTCCGGGGAACAGGTTGATGATCCCCAGGGCCAGTCCGCGCCGGGCATTGAACCAGCGCGTGACGAGCGTGGAACAGGGCACGATCCCCATGGCGACAAAGCCCGCACCGATGAAAGTGCCGTAGATCGCGATCATCACGCTCACCGGTCCGACCGGAAAGGTCAGCCATCCGGGCAGCGCGGACCCGATCGCGATCAACCCGCCGATGGCCCCGACCTGCGTCAGCAGATGGAAGATCTCGCGGCTCAGCGAGGCCAGCAGGAAGCCCAGCATCACCAGCGTGGCCCCGCCCATCATCACCGCGCGGGCGCTGAACCGCTGGACCAGCCCGCCGACCAGCGGAGCGCACAGCCCGAGCATCAGCCCGGTGGCGCTGAGTGCGCTGGATGCCATCGCGCGCGAGGTGCCGAAGGCTTCCTGGATCGGCACCACCAGCGGGCTGTATGCGGCAAAGGTGATGCCGACCGAGAAATTCATCGACAAGAAACAGGCCGCCACCACCGTCCAGCCGGGGAAGAACCCCTTGTGCGTGCCCGCAGGGTCCCATGATCGCGATGCTGCGCCTGTCGGCTGGATTTCGGCCAAGCTGTTCTCTCCCGTGTAATCGGCCCGTCCTGCCCTCTTGTTGTTTTTAGGGCAGGACGGGTGTTCGGTTGCCCGCAGGCTACTTGCCGTCGACCGTGTAGACCAGCAGCAGATTGCCGGGCATCTTCATCGCGAAGCCGTAGCCTGAATTGACGATCAGATGGCCGCCCGACAGTGCCACGCCCGCGCCGCTCATCGAGCCGCCCTTGGCAGTGGTGCCGTTGACGGTCCTGATTGGCTGGGTGGTGTCCACTTCCCAGAAGATCTTGCCGCTCTTCTGGTCGAGCGCGCGCAGCCAGCCGTCGAGATAGCCGGCGATCACCGCCCCCGGGATGGCGGTGGCCGCCGCCGAAATGCCTGGCTCGCAATCCTTGCGGCCTGCACATTTGTTGGTGTGCTTGTCGCGCCACAGGATCTTGCCGCTGGCGGCATCGACCAGATGCATGCCGGGAAAGCCCTTGTCCTTGAACTCGCCGCCCCAGGCGGTGTCCTTGGTGTCGTAGATCGGCACATAGAGCGCGGCCCCATCAGCTGCCATGCCGAAGTGGACGCCGCCCTGCAGGCCGCCACGGCCGACCCGGGTCGCCCACAGCTTCTGGCCGGTATCGGGATCGAGCGCGGTGACGATGCCGGACTTGGCGCCCGCCACCAGCACCTGCTTGCCGCCGCCAATGTCGAGCAGCAGCACCGAGGCCGCGATGTCGGAATCCGGGCCCTTCTGCGCGGGGCAGTTGGGGTGGTTGCCGTGATCGTACATGCAGGAGTTGTTCCAGGCGTCATGCGCCAGCAACTGGTTCTTCCAGCGCCGCTTGCCGGTCTTCATGTCGACCGCGAAGACCGCGTCGGAATTGGTATCGGCGGGTGAAGAATAGCTTTCGCCGCTGCCGAAGTAGATCACTCCGCGCTTGTCGTCGATGGTGGGCGAACCCCACACCGGCGCGCCCGACGGAGCGAAGATGGTCGCACCGACACGGTTTTTCTTGCCGGTGTCGGCGGCCTTCTGTTCAACTGTAAAGTGCTGCCACTTCAGTGCACCGGTCGCCTTGTTCAGTGCCACGACCGAGCCACGGAAAGTGCAGCAGGCGTATTTCGGATCTTCCGCCGCGCCCACTTCAAGCGAAGAGATCGGCACGAACAGTGTGTCGCCATGCGGCACCGGCGCGCCGGTGATGGTCGCGCCCGGATGGTCTTCCGGCCTGATCTGCCAGACCTGCTTGCCGGTCAGCGCGTCGAGCGCATAGATATTGCCGAGATGATCGCCGAAATAGATGCGGGGCTGGCCGGGCCTGGCCCCGGCGGGCCAGGGATCGACCACCACGGCGGTGCGGACTTCGGCCTTGGCCTTGGCGGTCCATTTGGCGCAGCCGGTGTCGAGATCGAGCGCGTAGACGGTGCCGTCCTGGCTGCCGACGAAGATCGCGCCCATCGCCACCACCGCTTGCGAGCGGCCCTGGGTGGCGCCCGGATATTCCATCGCCCACTTGACCTTGAGCTTCGGCAGATCGTCCTTGCCGAGGCCTGCGACCTCGGCTGGCACGAAGCGGCGGTTGTCATAGCCCCAGCCGACCTGCGCGGGCGGCTTGGTGAGATCGAATGCCTTGTGGGCGGCATCGCACATCGGCGGTCCGGGCGGCGCCTTGTAATGGGCAAGGTCGGTCTTGGTCAGATATTCGGCGATCTGGGTGCGCTGCTGGGGAGTCAGGCCGGCGGCCATGTTCTTCATCACGCCATTGTTGAGCGCTTCGAGGATCGTGCCCGGCATCATCATCCGCAGCATGTTGCGCGCGGGTGCCTTGGGGCTCTGGCCGTTGTGGCAGCCCGAGCAATTCTCGGCGAACAGCTTTTCGCCCGGCCAGGCCTTGTCCGGCGGATTTTCCGTCGTGCTCTTGCTGCAACCCGTCAACAACGCCAGCGCGGCGAGGCCCGCTGCGATCAAACCCTTGCCTCTCATCATTCCTCCCTTGCACCCCGGCATTCAGCCGGGCCTGCCCGATCCAATATTCCCGATAGCCAAGAAGGCTGGGCTTGTCGCGGGGTGTTTTGTTCCTCGCGGAGCGCTCAGCAATCGCGCCCGGGCAGGACATATTGCGGCGGCACGCGGTTTGCGCGGCTCGACGTCAGCGGACGCAGGTAGGACGGGTCTGCCCGGTCCCAGGTGCCGCGAATGAAAGTGTCGTAATCGACCGCGGCCTCCGCTTCGGGGATGATCCCGCTCCATTCCACCATGCAGATCCGGTCGGCCACGGCCCATTTGCCGTCGCGCTTCTCATAGCGATCGATATAGCGGCCACCCGAGATGTCGTTGCCGCCATCCTTGCGGACCAGGACGGCGAAGAAATAGATTTCGCCATGGGCGGTATCCGGGCCGTTCAACTCGATGAACTGGTTGGTGATGTAATGCTGGTGCCAGCGCCAGTTGGTGGCGTGGACGTTCGCGGCATAGTGGATGAAGCCGTCGGGATCGCCGATATATTCGCCATGATCGTCGCGCGCATCGGGGTGATAGGCCTCGCGCATGATGTCGTCATCGTGGCGGTCGATCCCGCGGGTGTATTTGAGCGCGACCTCGCGGATTTCGTCCTTGTCGATCAGGCGCTGAAGCGCCGCTTCGTCGATTGCCATGAACCATTCTCCCAAATTGCAGGAATGTCGCCTTGCCGCTTGCCGGGCCGGGTCTTGCCCGCCATTGTGCACAAGGATTGCCGTGCGGCAATGGTGAAATTGGGAGGATTGATTGGGCAGGATTGACGGAAAGGTGGCGTTTGTCTCCGGCGGGGCCTCGGGTCTGGGCCGGGCGATGGTCGAACGCTTCGCGGCGGAAGGTGCCAAGGTGGTGCTGGGCGACATCAACGAGGCGGGCGGACAGGCCGTGGCCGCTGCCAACGGTGCGCGTTTCGTGCCGCTGGACGTGCGCGACGAAGCTTCGTGGATCGCGGCGATCGGCGTAGTCGAGCAGGAGTATGGTCGGCTCGACGTGATCGTCAACAACGCCGGCATCCTTGGCACCGGCCCGATCGAGACCACGGACCTTGCTGACTGGAACAACCACTTCGCGATCAATTCCACCGGGGTGATGCTGGGCTGCAAGCATGGCAGCCTGCTGATGATGAAGAACCCCGGCGGGCCTTCCGGTTCGATCATCAACATCTCCTCCAACGCCGCCATCCTCGCCACCGCGTCCGACGTCGGCTATTCGGCGGCCAAGGGCGCGGTCAGGCTGATGACCAAGTCGATTGCCGGCGATTTCGCCAGCCGGGGATTTGCCATCCGCTGCAATTCGATTCACCCGGGGCCAATCGACACGCCGATCTTCGCCCCGTTCAAGAACAGCCCGGAATCGACCGCAGCCTTGATGGAATCGCTGGTGGCGATGGTGCCGATGGGGCGGATTGGCCGGCCCGACGAGATCGCCAGCCTTGCGCTGTTCCTGGCGAGCGACGAAAGCAGTTTTTCAACCGGTTCCGAATTTGTCGCCGATGGCGGCGGGACCTGCACGATGTTGTCAAAGATGGCGGGAGAACGTGACGATGGCTAAGAAGATCGGTGTCGGCCTGATCGGCTATGAAGTGGGCAGAAGCTGGGCGGCGGTGGCGCATGTCCCGGCACTGCGCGGGCTGGCCGACGATTTCGAGATCGTCGCGGTGGCGACCACGCGGCAGGTTTCGGCCGATGCCGCCGCTGCCGATATCGGCGGCGGGGCCAAGGCCTACGCCCCCTCCGAAGGGCTGATCACCGACCCGGCGGTGGACGTGGTTGTCATCACCGCCAAGGTGCCGCAGCATCTCGCGCTGGTGAAGAAGGCGATCGCGGTGGGCAAGCATGTCTTCTGCGAATGGCCGCTGGGCAACGGCCTGGCCGAGGCGGAGGAACTGACGCGGCTGGCAGCGGAGGCAGGGATCGTTGCCGTTTGCGGCACGCAGGCCCGCTGCGCACCGGAAATCGACTATGTCAGGCAGCTCGTCGCCGAAGGTTTCGTGGGTGAAGTGCTGTCCACCACCATGATCGGCGCGGGCATGATGTGGGGCGACTGGGTCAACACTCCCAACACCTATCTGCTCGACAAGAGCAACGGGGCGCTGCTCCAGACCATCCCGATGGGCCATTCGGTCGATGCGCTGGCCTACTGTCTGGGCGAATTCACCGAGGTTTCGGGCACTTTCGCCACGTTGCAGAAGAAGGTCACCAATATCGACAATGGCGAGGTGCTGGATCGTACGTCGGAGGACCAGATCGCCTTTACCGGGCGGCTGGAAGGCGGCGCTGTGGTGAGCGTCAATTTTCGCGGAGGCGTCTCGCGCGGGACCAACTTCTTCTGGGAGATCAACGGCACCAAGGGCGATCTGCGCATCACCGCCGCATCCGGCCATCTCCAGATGTTCAACGGCACGGTCGAAGGCGGGCAGGGCGAGGACAAGGCGCTCCACCCCATGCCGACCCCCGCCGCGCATCGCTGGGTGCCCGAGGGGATCGACGGCGTGGCCACCAATGTGGCGCAGGTCTGGGCCCGGATGCGCGACGATATCCGCAACGGCACAACCACCGCGCCGACCTTTGCCGATGCGGTGGTGCGGCACAGGATGCTCGACGCGCTGGAGCGCTCGGCGGCAGAGGGGAGGCGGGTAACGATCAGCTGAATTGAGCCGGGGGCCGGTGTTCTCAGCTGACCCCGGCTTTCAGCCCGCCGTCGGGGAACATCTCCGCGCCGGTCACCCAGGTCGAACGGTCGGAGGCGAGGAACAGCGCCACTTCGGCCACGTCTTTCGGTTGGCCCATCCGCTTCATCGGGATGGCATCGACCATGCCGGGCATGTTGACCTCGACCATCATCTGCGTGTCGATCGGGCCGGGATGGATCGAGTTGATCCGGATCGCATCGCCCTTTTCGGTGCAATGCAGCGCCGCCGCCTTGGTCAGCTTGGTGATCATGTTCTTGCTGAGCGCATAGGGCAGGGTGTTGGACTGGGTCAGCTCGCTCGAAAGCGAAGCGATGTTGATGATCGAGCCGCCTTCGCGCTTGCGCATTTCCGGCAGGGCATGGCGGATGCCGCGAAACGCCCCGTAGAAATTGACGGCATAGACCCGTTCCAGCTCGGCGAAATCCATCGTCTCGATGTCGCCCGTGCCCCACACCCCGGCGTTGTTGACGAGGATGTCGAGCCCGCCGAAATGGTCGCTGGCGGTCTGGATCGCGCTGGCCCAGTCGGCATCCTCGCGCACATCGAGCTTGAGGAATTCGGCTCGGTAGCCATCTTCGCGCAGGGCTGCTGCCGTCTCTTCGCCGCTGGCGAGGATATCGGTCAGCAGCACGGCCGCGCCTTCCTCGCAGAACAGCCGGGCGATCCCGGCACCAATTCCCCGTGCCGCGCCCGTGACGAGCGCGACCTTGCCGGCCAGTTCATTCATCCCAGTTTCTCCCTGTGTCTCGCACCGATATGCAGCCCGGCGCGCCAGTAATGATAGGCGGCCCAGACCAGTGAAAAGCAGATGGCGACCAGCGCATAGCGCAGCCCTTCGGCCTGTGCTGCGCCGCAGCGCTGGGCCAGTGTCCCGATGGTGGCAGGATCGGCGCAGGCTGCCCAGTCCGCCCCCATCGCCCGCGCGGCCAGCCGGTCGCTGATCCAGCCGACCAGTGGCGGGCCAAGCCCCATGCCGACCAGATTGACCACCAGATAGAACACCGAAGCTGCCGTCGCCCGCATCCGCGCGTTCACCATGGCGTGAATCTGCGCGAAGCTGGGCGGGATATAGGTGAACATCAGCGCCATGCCGACGGTGAGCCCGAACACCGCCCAGACCGGATCGCCCCACAACAGCGCCACGACTTGCGCGGGCACCGCGATAAGCATCGCCACGCCCGGCATCCAGCCATGCCAGCGCGGGTCCTTGCGGCCGAGCCAGTCGGCGATGAAGCCCGCCAGAAGCACGCCGACCAGCCCGCCGCCGCCGTTGACGATCCCCACCGCCAGGCCGGCCTCGGCCTTGCCCAGCCCATGCACCCGCGTCATGAAGGATGCGAGGAACGCGGGCACTGAATAGCCGACCAGCACGACCAGCGCGGAACCGGTGGCCAGGTGGATGAACACCGGGCTGGCGCGCAGCACCCGCAGCACGTCCATCGTTCCCGGCGGCTCGTCGCCTTGCAGCGGTTCGGGATCATAGCTGCCGCGCGGAACCCTCGGAATCAGCAATAGGGCAGCGATGGAAAAGACCGCGCCAATCGCGCCGAGTATGAGGAACGTGGTCCGCCAGTCGTACCATTTGTTGAGCAGCCCGCCCATCGCCGCGCCGAGGAAAGCGCCCAGCGGCACGCCGATCGTGTAGATCGAGATCGCCCGCGCGCGGTGTTGCGGGGGATAGAGATCGGCGATCAGCGAATGGGAGGACGGATTGCCGCCCGCCTCGCCGATGCTGACCCCGGCGCGGGCCAGCAGCAACTGCCAGTAAGTCTGCGCCACGCCGCACAGCGCGGTCATCAGCGACCATGCCGCCACGCACACGGCGATCAGCCGACCCCGGTTGACCCGTTCTGCCATGCGGGCAATTCCGACGCCGGTGAGTGAATAGAGGAATGCGAAGGCCGGTCCGCCCAGCAGGCCGAGCTGGGTGTCGGACAGGCCGAACTCGCGCTTGATATCTTCCTGCAGTACCGACAGCACGGTGCGGTCCATGTAACTGAGCAGATAGGTGGACGAGAGGACCGCCAGCGCGATCCCGGCGCGGACGCGGGAAATCGTCACCCGGGCTCACTCGTCTTGAGGTGCTGGTAGACCGCTTCGCCCAGTTCGGTCCGGCGCATCATGTTGTCATCCCCGCCGGTCATCAGGCCGCGATCGAGCAGGGCATAGAACAGCCACCACACCTCGTCATCCATGTTGCCCCGGTCGGGCACCGGCAGGATGGCCAGCGCGGTCTGCTCGTTGCGGTCGAGCGTTGCGGCAAATTCGGCGATTTCGGCCTGAGTCATGGGTAGATCGGGGGTCATGGGTGTTACGGGATCCGGACAGGGTGTGGTCACAAGGCCGCGCGCGCGGGTGAGCCATTCTTAGGGCAATTTCGCCGCTCCGCTACTCCCTGTCGCAGTGGCTGGCGCGATATTCGCGCGGAGAACAGCCGAATTCGGCCTTGAACTTACGGCTGAAGTGCGAAGCGCTCTTGAACCCGCTCATATGCGCGATCTCGTGGATCGAAAAATGGCTGGTCTTGTCGGAAACCAGCCAGTCGCGCGCCTTGGGCAGGCGGTTCTTCCACAAGAGGTCGGAAAAGCTGGTGCCGGCGGCGGTCAGCAGATAGCTCAGATAGCGCGAGGAAATGCCGCAGCTTTCCGCCACTCGCTCATAGCAGATATCAGGATCAGTGATGTGCATGGTGATATAGTTCTCGATTTCCGCCATGCGCTGGTCGGTGATTGTCCGTCGTTGCGGCATGGCGAAATTGCAGACGCGCAGATGGTCGGCAATCGAATCGAGCAGGGCGAGGCCGAGTGAATTGGCCGTGCCGCGGTTCAGCTGGTCGCCATGGCGCACGATCAGTTCCAGCAACGAGCGGGCGATTTCGCCATGCGCGCTGTCAAGGTGAAACGGATCGAGGAAGCGCTCCGCCTCGTTGAGGTGGCGGAAGAACAGGTCGGGCGGAACCACAACCTGGAAGGCATCATAGGGAAGATCGCCATCGGGCGCGTGGACCGCCTTGAACGGGCTGTCGGAATCGACGATTCCGGCCTGGCCGGCCTTGATCTCGCAGGTGCCGTGATTGCGGAAGATCCTGACCGAGCCGTGCCGGACAATCCAGATCACCCGGAAACCGGCCTTGTTGCGGCGGATATGGCTGGAGTTGCGGCGATAGGACATTTCCGCGCGGCTGGTGATGTGGATGATCGTGACCGGGTTCGCCATCGCCTTTTCAAGCTGGATGTCGAATGTGCCACCGCCCTCTACCGCCAGTTCGCCATCGTAGAACTCGCGCTTGCTGATCTCGTAATAGCGGTTGAAGGCATCGTCCGCCTTTTCCGCCTTGCTGGAAAATAGCTCTTCCAAGCCAACACCCCCTCTTTGTCCGGATATTTCCGATTGCCCCTTAGCGGCGACAGTGATCCCCCCCCGGCGGGACGGTGTCAAGGAAAGGAAGCGATTGACCGGGCTTGCGCCATCGGAAATACCCGCGCCATGGCGGGGCAAGGCCTCGCGCTAAGGGGAACCGGACGATGAGCAATGCCCAGAATATCGAACTGATCCGCAAGTTGCAGACAAGCTGGCATGGCGACAGCGACCCTGCCGATTTCGCCAGCTGCTTCACGCCTGACGGGGTGTTCGACGATGTGACCTACAAGATCCATATCGAAGGCCATGACGCGCTGCTGGCGCATGCGAAGCGGATGCACAAATACACCCACGATCTCGACCTCGAAATCCTCCATGTCGATGCCACCGACATCACCGGGGTGTGCGAATGGCAGTTCGCCCATGCCTTCATCGGCAATTTCGACGGGGTGGATTGTACTGGCCGCCCGGTGAACATCCACGGCGTGTCGATGTACATGATCCGCGACGGCAGGATCGCCCATGCCCAGGATTTCTGGAACTACATGGAAATCGTCCGGACGATGGAAGTCATCCCGAAGGAAATCAGGGGTTTCCGCACGGCCTGAGCAAGGCGAGGAGGGCCGATTTGCAGCCCTCCCGGAACCTTATTCCAAGGTGCGGTGATCCCGACCCATGGGTCGGGATCACCGCACCTTGGTATTACTTGTCGACCCAGGCCACCACGTCGTCCAGCTTCGCCCGGCGCGAGCGGAAGCTGTTGGCGGGGTGATCGTCCAGCGGCCAGCCGAACGAGCAGCCCAGCACGAACACGCGGTTGTCGGGCAGGTTGAAGTGTTCGCGCATCATCGGGGCATAGCCGGCCAGCGCGGCCTGCGGGATCATGCCGATGCCAAGCGCTTCGGCTGCCAGCAGCAGGCTGCCGATATAGAGCCCGCAATCGATCGCGCCGTAAGTGGCAAGATCGCGCTCCGAAGTGATGATCAGCGCATGCGGCGCTCCGAACAGGCGGAAGTTCTCCAGCATCTGCTTGCCCGAACCGACCCGGTCGCCATATTGCACGCCGACGCTTTCATATAGCTGCCAGCCCACTTCGCGCTGCCGTTCCTTGTAGACGCCGGTATAGGCATGGGGGAAATCGAAATCTCCCGACATGTTCGGCGCGCCGCCCGCCATCGCATCGGCCAGCGCCTTGGCGTAGAGCGCCTCGCGGAAGCGTTCGGTCCCTTCGCCTTCGGTAACGATCACCTGCCAGGGCTGCGAATTGCACCATGAGGCGGTATGCTGGGCGATCGAGAGCATCGTCTCGGTCACTGCCCGGGGTACAGGCTCGCTCTTGTAGCCGCGGCAGCTGTAGCGGCTGGCGAGCAGGCGCGAGAGGACGGCGGCGTCCTCGGTCATGCCCTCGCTGGTGGTGAGCGGCCGACGCTCCAGTTGTTCGATAGCCATTGGTAACTTCCCCTGTCAGACCGGCTTTGCCATTTTGGCGATCCAGTCGTTCCATTGCACTTCCTGCGTTTCGCCCCAGCCGACATTGTCGAACTGCGGCGAGGTCCATCTGGTCAGCCCGCAATGGCACATCGCGTTCTGCCAGCTGTGCCAGGGCAGGCTGGCGGTCACTTCGCCGATCAGCTGAAAGCTGCGACCATCGTCGGTGTCGCAATCGATCACCGTGCGCAGCGGGCGCAGCCCGTCTTCGGCGCGGGTGGTAATTTTCGACAGCCGGGTGAGGCGGATGTGCTTGCCGTGATCGTAGATCCAGGCATCAGACAGCAGCATCGATTCCGGAATGTCATAGAGCCCGGCCCAGTCGGGGTTGAGCTTGGGATCGTCGAGCCCCGCGATCGTGAAGGCGAAATCTTCCGAGAAGGCGCCGTTCATCCAGGTGTAGGGCGGGATCTTGTGCCCTTCCTCCTGCCGGTTTTCGCCCCAGCTGCGATCGCGGATCGAGAGATTGTCGAAGGCATATTCCTTGCCTTCATACACCACCGCGCCGACCGAGCGCATGGTCTGCTCGAAATGCTGGTTGTTCGCGCGCAGGATCGCGGGCTGGACGGCGGTCTGCACCATGTCGAGCTTGAAATCGCGGTCCTTGTTTTCATACTCGACCCGCATCTTCTGCGTCGGTTCGAGGAAGGTCACCTTGAGGCCATTGGCGAGGGTGATGTTGCCGTCCGCGTCGAAGATCTCGTCCGGCGTGAAATTGCGGAAATCGAAGATCTCGGCCGCCAGCTGTTCGCGCTTGTGGCCGAAGTGGCAGAAGATGCCCGCCGTGCACAGCTTGAGATTGGGGTGGGTCCAGATGTGGATGAAGCCGTGCATGTTCGACTTCTCTTCATAGAAGTTCCAGAACCACGTCTCGGTCATCTCGAAATGCTTGTTGGGCAGATTCCGGCCATGATAGAAATCATCGTCCGGGCTGGGCGTGCCGAAGGCCTTGCCGCTCTTGGTCCATTCAATCGTCTCAGACATCGAGCTTCTCCGCTTGGGTGATGGCATCGAGCACGCCGACTTCGTACTTGGCCGGGTAGATCGTGCCGGCCACGGTCAGCGGCACGTCCTTGACCGGTGGCAGCAGCAGCGAATTGAGCGAGCCGAGGCAGGTGATCATGTTGCGCGTTTCGCGCCAGACGGTGAGATAGGCTTCGGCCTTCGTGTCCATCGTGAAGCCGCAGGCGTCCTGGTAAGTCTTGTAGAACAGGTCCCAGCTGTCGATCTGGTTCATGAAGCCGAGCATGGAGGACAGATCCTCCACCGGATCGCCGATATGGCTGAATTCCCAGTCGAGCATGGCGACAAGGCCATCGTCGCGCATCATGAAATTGTGGAAGCCGAGATCGGCATGGACCCGCACGGCCGGGCGGCCCTTCAGCGCATCGACATGCTTGCGCAGCCAGTCGATCGCGATGATCAGGCCCGGATGAGGCGCGCGTTCGCGGTTGAACATGTTGGCTTCGGACTTGGCCAGTTCGCCCAGCAGTTCCTCGCGCACGTCAGCATCGGGCTGGCTGGTCTCGCGGTGCAGCCGGGCCACCGCCTCGGCAATGCTGACCGCCCATTTCGCGCGGGTGGTCTGGTCCTGCGGGATGCAGTGATTGGCCGGCGTGCCATTGGCAAAAGTGACGCCCATGAAGGCGGTGGCGAAGGGGGTTTCGCCCGGCTCGATCCACAAGGGGCGCGGGGCCGGAACGTCCAGCCGTTCCATATCCTGCAACACCGGGAATTCGCCGACGATGCTGGGGCCGGTCGGCAGGCCGTAGCCGTCCTTGCGGATGACCACGGTCCGCTCGCCCGCGTCGTCCGCCAGCTTGACGATGTAAGTGGCCTTGGAATAGCCACCCATCAGCCGCTTGACGTTGGTGACGCGGGTGGATGCCGGTTCGTTGCCGGTTGCGTGCAGCCATTGTTCGAGACCTTCGGCAGTGATCTCGATCTGGATTTCGGGAACATCGCTCTGGCGTGCATCACCCCGGCCGCTGGTGTAGGTCACCTGCGTCCCGCCGCTGACCGCCGGGTCCATCGGCTCGTGATAGGCGACGGCGAAATCGCGGACCTTCTGGCGGATCACCGGATCGTCGCAATGCGATTCATTCTCCAGCGCGCCGGACAATGTTGCGCCGACGCCCTTGCTCCACACATCGTCATGCTTGCGAGGGCGGTGCGCGCCCTGCACCGGCAGGCTGGCGACCAGATCGGCCTCCGCCTGTCGGATTTCGGCCAGTTTCGTTTCGCTGTAGCCCAGCCGCCGTCGTTGATAGGCGATCGCGGTCCCGGCCATGAAAGCTTCTGTCAATTGGTCGGAGGTGAGGTTGTCGGCCTTGGTCAGCCGTTCCAGGAAATCCTGGATCGCGATCAGGACCTTGTTGGTTTGTTCGTCCATCGAAATTCAGCTCCAGTCCTGCCGCGCAGCCCATTCGCGCATGCTGGTCAGCTTGACATCGGGGAACAGCGCCAGCGCTGCCTTGACGTCGGCCTGAAAGGGCTTGCGCGGGTCTTCGTTGTTCATGGTGTAGAAGCTGTCGAAACCATCGACGAAGGCTTCGTGGCTGAGGCCGGTGATGTTGCCCCACAGGTCCCAGAACTCCTCGCCGAACTGGCGCGGGGTGACGTGCTCGAACCGCAGCTTCTTGCCCATCGCATCGCCGATCAGGTCGACCACATCGAGCGTGGTCAGCCGGTCCGGCCCGCCAATGCCGATCTTGCGGCCGGCCAGCTCCGGCTTCTTCAGCGCGGCGACCATGAACTGGGCGACGTCTTCCAGGCAGATCCAGTCGGAAGCGAGGTCGGGCTTGTGGCAATAGCGGTAGAGACCCTTGCGGAGGTTGTCCTTCACCCAGTCGCCATGCAGATTGCTCATGAACAGGGTCGGGCGGAACACGATCACCGGAATCGGCCCGGCACGCATGGTTTCCTCCATCGAGAGGACGCCGTCGAAATTGTACTGGCCGCAAGGCTCGTCCGGTGCCCACATGCTGGAATTGACGATGATCAGCTCCACGCCTTCCTGCTCGGCCGCCTTGCGCACGGTTTCGGTCTGGCGATTGCAGCGATCGACATCGCCCATCGACTGCGCCTGATAGAAGACCGCATCGACGCCCTTCATGGCGGCGGCAATGCTGGCGGGATCGTCATAATCGGCGAGCACTTTCTCGGTGCCTTCAAATTCCGGGCCGTCGAGCAGCTCCAGCTTGCGACTGACAACGCGCACCTTGTAGCCGTGCTTCAATAGCTCCCTCGGCTGCTGGCGGCCCTGCATGCCGGTGGCGCCAAAGACGATGACGGTTTCGATGGTCATAGCTATCCTCTCAATATCCGGTTGCGGCCATCGCGGCCGGATCAACCAGCGCTTGCTCGCTCAAGGCAGTCCAGAACGCGTCCGAGACAGATTCGTCAAGTGCGGCGATGTTCTGGCTCATTTCCGTGCGTGACCGTGATCCGGGGATCACACTGGCCACTGCACGATGGCGCAATGGCCAGTGCAGCGCGGCGGCACGCAGGGAAATGCCGAAATCCGCGCAAACGCGCTCGATCCTTCGGACCTTTTCCATAATGTCGGGCGGGGCGGGCTGGTAGAAATAGGGTGCCCCTTCCACCGCGCCGGAGCCGAGAATGCCCGAGGCATAGGGGCCGCCGATGATCACGCTGATGTCCTTTTGCGCGCACAGCGGCATCAGTTCGGCCCAGGCATCGTGGAACAGCAGGTTGTAGCGCCCGGCACAAAGGAAGAAGTCGAAATCCCCGGCATGGGCAAAATCGACCAGCATCCGCCACTGGTTCATCCCCACGCCGATGGCGCCGATCACGCCTTGTTCGCGCAAGGCATGCAGCGCCTTGTAGGCCCCGCCCATCGCCTCGTCGAAACGGCTTGCCGCATAGGGATCGGGCGCGTTGGGGTCGGCCCCGGCGGTCTGGTCGGGATCGTGGATCGAGACCATGTCGAGCCGGTCCAGCCCCAGGCGCAGAAGGCTGCCTTCGATCGAGCGCATCGCCGCGTCATAAGTGAAGTCGTAGTGCAGTGAAAACGGCGGCGGATCGGCCCAGATCATCGGTTCAGCCGCTACGCCCGGGGGTAGCGGTTCGAGCATGTAGCCGACCTTGGTCGAGAGCAGGAAGCTGTCGCGCGGCACGGCGGGCAGCACGAGGCCGAGGCGCGTTTCGCTCAACCCCACGCCATAACAGGGCGAGGTGTCGAACCAATTGACCCCGCCGGCCAGCGCCTCGCCGATCGTCTCGCGCGCGGCCTCGTCGGTGATCGCGCTGTAGATATTGCCAAGCGCGGTTCCGCCTAATCCGAGAGTGGTAACCTCGACCTGCGAGTTGCCCAGCCTCCTGCGCTGCATGGTCAGAGCCCGAGCAGGCCGAAGCTGTCATGGTCCAGCACGGCGATGGCAGTGCGCGAGGCATTGGCGGTGTTGCAGGCTTCCGGTTGCCAGGTGCTGGAATTGTTGAGCCAGATCATCAGCGGGCAGATTGCGGCAGCGCGATAGGCCAGCCATGCTTCCTCGAAGCTGGGCACATCGGGCGCGCCGAAGCGCGTGAGGTCGGCGAGATAGCCTGCCAGCAGGGAGCGTTCCCAGTTCCTGCGGTCGATGATGTCGAGGCAGGGGATGAGGAAGCGCACGATCCCCAGCGGCCACGGTTCCGCCCGGGCGAGGAAATCGTAAAGCAGCGGCTGGCCGTCGGGGAAGAAGGCGACATTGCCGAGATGCTCGTCGCCATGGACGATCACCATCGCCTGCCGTTCCAGCATGGCGCACAGCCGCTTCCAGCCTTCCTCCATCCGGTCGGCATCGCGCAGCAGCCGGGGCATGGCCGCGCCGCGCGGGGAGACGACCGAGGTTTCCCAATGTTCCGAACGCGGCAGGATGTCGAAATAGAGCTCGCGGATGAGGATGCGGGTTTCGTCTGCCGGGGTGCCGGGGCCCCAGATGCCGCCTTCGCCGAACTCCTTGCTGTTCCAGGTCTGGGCCTGAAACCTGGCCATCATTGTCAGCAGGCTGGCGGCCTGGCCATAGTTCAGCGTGGTCAGCCCGCCGGGGAAATAGGTGGGATTGCGCGGCAGCAGGTCGTGGAACAGCATGATCACGCTCTCGCTCGGCTCCGCGTCCCACGACTGATAGATCAGTTCGGGCACGGTGCAGTCGAGATGCGGCAGGATGTCGCGATAGGACACCAGTTCCGCCATGTTGGAAAAGTCGATGATCCGCCCGCGCGAAATGGTGCCGTTCAGCGTGCCCTTGACCACATAGGTCGGCGGCAGCCCGGCAACGTTGCCCGCCTGATTGTAGCTCACATGGACTCGCGCCTTGTTGGGTTTGTGGCCCATGTAGGGGTCGACCTTGGCCGAAGTGACGACCACGCCCGGATGGTCGATGGAAAGGACGGCGGTCAGCCACTCGGCGGTGACTTCATCGAAGCTGCGGGGGACGGGGATCTTGGCGGTCATTCTCGGGTCCTTCAAACGGGGGATACCATCACCCGGCAGCGGCTCTTGTCGCTGCGCAGGGTTTCCAGCATGTTGGGCAGGGCGGATAGTGCGATGGTTTCGGTTACCATCGCGCGCGGTTCGAGATGGCCGGCATCCAGCGCGGCGATCGCGCGGCGGAAATCCTCCATCAGATAGGCCATGGAGAACTGGATGCGGACCTGTTTCATTGTGGCAAGGCCGGTCGGCAGCGTATCGGGATCGAAGCACATCCCGCTGGAAACGATCGTGCCGCGCGGGGCGACGATCTCCACCCCGGTGCCGATGATCCCGGCGCTGCCGACGCATTCGATCACCACGTCGGGCGCGCCGCCGAGCACCTCGGCGGCATGATCGGAAAGGTCGCTGCCCGCGTGGAGGAAATGGCGCGCGCCCATGGTTTCGGCAATCGCCTTGCGCCGGTCGCTGGTGGCGGCGACGGCAAGGCTGGTGCAGCCGTTGCGTGCGGCCCAGAAGGTGGCGGCCAGCCCGGTGGCGCCCGCACCCAGCACCAGCACGCGCGATTGCGGACCAACCCCGGCCAGCCGGATCGACTGCGCTCCGCAGGCCAGCGGCTCCACCAGCGCGCCATCCTCGAACGTGAGGTTGGCGGGCAGGCGGTTGACCAGCGCCGCTTGCGCCACGGTATATTCGCTGAACCCGCCCATCAGGTAAGTGCAAGTGTTGCAGCCATAGGGATCGAGCGCGTCACAGGCCGCGCAATGGCCGCACCCGCCGACCGGGAAGGCGGTGACGCGGTCACCGGTTTTCCAGCCTTCCACGCCTTTTCCGATGGCGGCGATGGTCCCGGCATATTCATGCCCCGGCGCGGAGCCTTCGGCGAAATGGACCGGCCCGGCCGGATCGGTCATCTTGAGGTCGCTGCCGCAGATCCCGCAACGCTCGACCTTGATCAGCACCTCGCCCGGGCCGGGATCGGGTACCGGGCGGTCCTCGATCGCCAGTCTTTCGCCGGGCCGGTTGAAGATCGCCCGCTTCATCAGATCGACGCGCCGGCGAGATGGCCTTCGCGAATTGCCACCGGAAGGAAGCGCGGGGAATTGGCATCGCCCACCACGCGCACATCGGTGTTGCGATCCGACAATGCGGTATAGAGTTCGCGGTTCGGCTCGGGGCTGGTGCAGAACACCACCAGATCGGCGGGAAGGCGCGAGGTCACATCCTCGTCGCTGAAGTGGTGCGGGGCGATGATCAGTTCGCTGCCGGTAAATTCGACCGGGCGATGGCGGATCAGATAGTTGAATGGCTTGCCCTTCATCCGCCGCAGGAACGGCTCGACCATGCTGAACATCTGGGCCTGCTGGCCGATCATCCGCATGCGGGTCATGTAAGTGACGGCAAGGCCCTGCTCGATCAGATAATCGCACGCGCCCAGCGCTTCGTAATGGCCGGTATCGTCGATCACCACCGCCGATTTGCCGAGGTCCCTGGGCGGATCGAGGTAGAGATCATGGCCCGAAATCACGCGCGGATGATCGTGGTTGCGCATCGGCAGGCCGGGGTGGGAATAGACGATGCCGTTGCCCCGCGCGGTCGATCCGGTGGCAACGATCACCGCTTCCGCGCCGCTGGCCAGCACTTCGTCCGGTTCCATGTAGGTGGACAGCTGCACTTCCACGCCCAGCCGGAAGATTTCCGCTTCCAGCCAGGTGGCGATGTCGATCATGCCGTGGCGGGTGGGGGCCTTGCAGGCCGCATGCAGCGTGCCGCCAAGGCGGGAGGAGGCTTCGGCCAGCGTAACTTTGTGGCCGCGCAGCGCCGCAACGCGCGCCGCTTCCATGCCGGCGGGGCCGCCGCCGATGACCAGCACCCGCTTCGGTTCCGCCGCCGGAACCAGCTTGGCATCGCCGCGATAGATTTCATGGCCGACGCCCGGGTTGACGGTGCATTCCATGTGGCCATGCTCGGTCACCACCTGCGAAAGGCAGGCCTGGTTGCAGCCGATGCAGGGGCGCACTTCCTCGACCTTGCCGGCAAGGCTCTTGGTGACAAGGTCGGGATCGGCGATCATCGCGCGAACGAGGCCGACCATGTCCGCTCCGCCGGAACGGATCACCTGATCGCATTCCTCCAGCGTGCGGAACCGGCCGATCACCATGGTCGGCACCTTGATCTGGGTGGAGATCGGCAGGCTGGTGGGCAATTCATAACCCATCGGGAAATGCATGCCCCCGACCATCCAGTCGAAGCTGTTGTAATTGCCGACCGAAACGTTGACGTAATCAGTGAGGCCCCGCTCTTCCAGCATATGGGCGACCGCGAGGTTCTGTTCGCCATCGACCCCGCCGACCACCAGATCGGGGGCCAGTCGCACGCCGACCACGAAATCCTTCGACACGGCGGAACGCACCGCTTCCATCAGCTCGATCACGAAACGGGCGCGTTCCTGGATGGTTGCGCCGCCATATTCATCCTCGCGGGTGTTGACCACGCCCGACAGGAACTGCGCGGGCAGATAGCCGTGGGCGCAATGGACATCGACCCCGTCCAGCCCCCAGGCTTCGCACCGGCGGGCGGCGGTGGCATAGGCTTCGATGATCTCGGCGATCATCGATTTGGTCATCTGGAGCGGCACCACGCCATATTCCACGCTCGGCACGGTGGAGGCACCCCACGGCGGGCCGCCATCCTTGGGCAGGGCATGGTGCCCGGCGTGCCACAGCTGCTGGAACAGCTTCATGTCGTGCGGCTGGCACACTTCCACCAGCTTGCGATAGCCATCCTCCAGCGAAGGGTCCCACAAATTGATCGCCAGCGGGCTGGTCGGATGGACCGAACCGACTTCCAGGATCGACAGCCCCGCGCCACCCTTCGCCCGCGCTTCGTGATAGGCGATCAGCGTGTCGCTCATCCGGCCCTTGCCAAGGATCGTGCCATGGGCCGTGCGCACGACGCGATTCTTGATGACGCAGCTGGCGCCGATCTGCAGCGGCGTGTGGACGTGGGTGTAGTTCATGAAAGCCTCTCCAGAGCGCCTGTTGGCGTAAAAGCGTTGCAGGGCTGATAGACCGCCTGACCAAAACCGAATAGCAGCCTGCTTGTCCCGACTTGCAATCCCGGATGCATGCTGCCGCATGCGGCCTGATTGCGGGATGAACGGGCTCGTAGCCCGGCTATGGACACAGGTTCAAGACCGACGATTTGATGGGAGACTTAATTTATGGCGATTCTGGCAGGCAAGGTGGCGCTGGTGACCGGCGCGGGCAAGGGTATGGGCAAGTCGATTGCCCAGCTGTTCGCGGCTGAAGGGGCATCGGTGGTGGTGGCCGCGCGCAAGTTCGATGCGGCGCAGGCAGTGGCGGATGGCCTGCCCGGTAATGCGCTGGCGGTGGCGCTCGATGTCAGCAAGGCCGATCAGTGGCAGGCGGCAGTGGCCGCGGTCGAGGCGAAATACGGGCGGCTCGATGTGCTGGTCAACAATGCCGGCGTGTCCGAAGCCGGATCGACCGAGACCGGCAGTGAGGAAAGCTTCCGTCGCCAGATCGAAGTCAATGTGATGGGACCATACTACGGCTATCGTGCCTGCCTGCCGCTGATGCGCAAATCGGGCGACAATTGCAGCATCGTCAACATCGGCTCGGCCTTTTCGGTCCGGGTGGTGCCGGGCTTTGCCGCCTATGGCGCGTCCAAGGCCGCGACCAACGCGATGATGCAGACCTTCGCGCTCGAACTGGCGATGGCGGGCGATCCGATCCGCATCAACACCATCCACCCCGGCGGCACCGAGACCGAGATGCTGGAGGAAGCCTACGCCGAAACCGGCCTGCCGCGCGATGAAGCGGTGGCGATGTTCCTCAAGATCCACCCGAACGGCAAGATGGGCAAGCCCGAGCAGGTGGCGCAAGCCGCGCTGTTCCTCGCCTCGGACATGTCGAGCCACACGATTGGGGCGCAGATCCCGGTCGATGGAGGGAGCACGATCCGGCCGTGATGGTGGCAGAGGAGGGGCACGGAATTCCGTGTCCCCCTAGGGTCAGGACTCATTGATCACAACCAGAAGATGACGGTAGCGGCGATTGCGATGGCGGACATGAAGGTGTGGGCGCAGCGATCATATCGGGTGTGAATGCGCCGCCAGTCCTTGATTTTGGCGAACAGGTTTTCGATCAAGTG
>CANJYE010000007.1 GCA_947479055.1 Erythrobacteraceae bacterium | reverse complement strand
TCGAAATCGACCCGCAAATCCCCCGTTCCGCTTTCACCCGACAGGTGCGTCATCAAATCCGCCCTCACGTCCGTCTATTACACTGATATACCTACACTATCCTCCCAGAATTGCCAGATTATCTCGCGTCCATCTGGGGAATATGGGCTCAAGTGAGTTTGGGGGTTATTGCACGTGTCACCGTAACCACACCGTAACCATAAATGGCGCGACGGTCAGGGGAGCGGACAGGGACCATGCGGCAGCAATCCACGCTTAACGAAGTTCTCCGCTCCGCCGTGGCGCAATGGGGCGACAAGTTCAGCCTCGATTTTTCCGGCGAAACCTGCACCTATCGCCAGCTGGACGAAATTGGGCTCCGGGGACACGGTATTTCGTGTCCCCGTCCGACGGTGCGGCTGGGCACATTGGCGCGCGGAGGTGGGGTTTAGGGGTTAAGTAAAGTGTCACCGTAACCAAAGAAAAGTCATGGTGAGCATATGAGAAATATTTTTCTATTAGCAATATTATTGCTTTTGTCAGATTTTGGGTATATTGCATACGGAGGTTATCCACCTATATTTAAATATCAGATAAATATTGCTCATTGAGAAGGAAATAATGAAAGTGGAAATATAATTTATACAGAACGGCTATTTATTTGCTACTATTGGAATGGCTATGGTTTCGAGGAAAATACTGTTTATATGAATCGGTCATGTCCGACGGTATATAAGACAGATTATGGTACTACTGCTTTATAGTTAGAATTACGGTTCCAGTATGCCAAACGCCTTTGGCGATGTCATCGGCAAGGGCCTCAGCGCCGACGGGGTTTTGTCAAAGGGATGCTTGCCGGCGCAGCGGGCAGTGCGGCCAGTCAGGCGGTCGGCCTTGCTACTGGCGCCCAGACGAAGGTGTTGTCAGGTTAACGATGTCAAGGCGCGCTTCGCCCTCGACCTGCAAATTCATGGTTACGGTGACAGGGGTTACGGTGAGGGTTACGGTGACACTTTACTTAACCCCCAAATAGCCCGCCCCGGTACCCCCGATCGTCGGAGGGGGACACGCAATAGCGTGTCCCCGGTGTGAGGGCACTCAGGTTAGCGCGACAGTCGCTACACCATCCTATCCATCCCACCCGAAAGTCCCCGCTTTCCTACAAGCCACCAGCCTGCCATGATGCTCGCGGCTCTTTCCGATTGTTGGCTTTCCCCTGCGCCTTGCCGGAAAATTACGGCAAAGTGTCACCCTGTCCTCATTCCCGCAACATACTGAAAAAACGGTAGATAACTACCCGCAGGCGCGTGACGCGCTGTCACCTTTGTCACCCTGCGGCACGGCAACCCCGGCTGCTTCAGCCCGCTCGGGCTTTCCTCTCTGGACTGTGTCAACTGTGTCAACCTTGTCAGCAAACCCCGCCGGAACCTGAACCGGCCCCGGCGGGAAGTTGCTCAGGCGACAGCGGCCTCGCGGGCCTTCAGCGCCTTCAGCGCGGCGGCGCATTGGGCCGGGGTGGAGATGTACTCGTCGCCGATGAACATGGTGGTGAACTTCATGTCGAACACCTTGGCCTCATCTTCCGACAGCGGCACGGCCACTTCCGGCATCTGGGTGCAGGCGTGGAAGCGTTCGTAATCTTCCGCCGTCCAGTACCAGATTTCGGTCATCACGTCGAAATCCCAGGCATAGGGCGCTGCGCCTTCCTCGCCGAACTGGGTGACGGTGCCGGGCACCGGGAAGCTGCGGCGATACTGGCCGAACACGCAGCGGCCCTGTTCGTCGGTCAGGATTTTCTGGGCCAGCACGGCGTGGCCGGTCTCGTAATAATCGATGAACTCCTCGCGCGTCATGCCTGGGCGGCGGCGCATGAAGCAGACCATCTTGATCGCCGGGACGGCATCGGGCGAGGGCGGGGGCATCAGCAGTTCGGCCGGGGTGACATATTCGTCGGCGGTCATCAGGATCAGCTTGCTGCGGTCGAACTGGTCCAGCTCGTCCTGCGCGATCAGTTCGCCCTTGTTGCTGTCGGCCATGTCGGCGAACATCGCGTCGAGCGCAGCCTGGTCCTCGAACCACAGTTCGGTCACCACGTCGAATTCCGGCCGTTGCGCCGCATCGCCGACATGGGAGACCGACAGCATCCCTTCCTGCGGCAGGAAAGTGCGGCGGTATTCGCACATGTAGGGAATGATCTGGAGCGCGAGCGGGGCATGCTTCGTCTCGTAGCGTTCGATGAAGGCTTCGCGCGACATGCCGGGCTTGGCCTTCAGCAGGAAGATCATCTTGGTGGTGGGTGCTTTGCTGTACGACATCGTGGCGGTCCTCTCTCCGGCGCATTTGCGCGCTTGGGGGCAGATTGTCGCAGAGTCCGCTCCGGGTCCAGCCCCGAAGCACCGGTGGGCAAGGAATTTTGGCGCAATGGGCAGGCTGGCGTCATTGGCTGGCTGGCGTAATTGGAAGGCTGGCTGGGGCGGCAGGATTCGAACCTGCGAATGGCGGCATCAAAAGCCGCTGCCTTACCACTTGGCGACGCCCCAGCAGCGGGGGCGCTTATAGCGGGCGCAAAACGGAAGGGAACCCCTATCCCTCGACCTTTTCGGCGAGATCCAGCCAGCGTTCCTCGGCCGCTTCCTTTTCGGCGCGGGCGCGGGCGATGGCATCGCTCAGCGCGGCGAATCGGGTGGGATTGCTGGTGTAGAGCGCCGGGTCGGCCAGCAGTGCCTCGTCGCGGGCGATGGCGGCATCCAGCTCCTCGATCTGGCCGGGCAGCAGATCGTAGTCGCGCTGGTCCTTGTAGGTCAGCCTGACCTTGCCCGGCGGCGGCGGGGGAGGGGTGGCCCGCGTTTCGGTGGGCGGGGCCTTGCGGACGTTCTGTTGAGCCACGCGTTCCTTGCGCCGCGCTTCCCAGTCGGCATAGCCGCCCGCGACGATATCGACCCGGCCCGAACCGTCGAGGCCGAGCGTCACGGTCACTGTCCGGTCGAGGAAGTCGCGGTCGTGGCTGACGATCAGTACGGTGCCGTCATAATCGGCAATCACTTCCTGAAGGAGGTCGAGCGTTTCCAGGTCAAGATCGTTGGTCGGCTCGTCCAGCACCAAGAGGTTGGACAGCCGGGCGAATTCGCGGGCCAGCAAAAGCCGCGAGCGTTCCCCGCCGGAAAGGATGCCGACCTTGGTGTCGACGATGGCCGGATCGAACAGGAAGTCCTTGAGATAGCCCTGCACATGCTTGCGCACTCCGCGCACATCCACCCAGTCGCCGCCTTCGGCCAGCACCTCGCGCACGGTCTTGTCGGGCGACATCAGGCTGCGCTGCTGGTCGATCATCACCCCGGTCAGAGTCTTGGCGAGCGTGATGGTGCCTTCGTCCGGCTCCAGCTCGCCGGTCAGCAGCTTCAACAGCGTGGTCTTGCCGGTGCCATTGGCGCCGACCACGCCGATCCGGTCACCGCGCTGGATGCGCAGGGAGAAATCGCGGATGATGGTGCGGTCGGCGAACCGCTTGGTCACCTTGTCGGCCACTATTACCGACTTGGTCTTCGAATCGTCGTTGCCGAGCTTGAGCTTGGCCGTGCCGCCCGGGGTCAGCATCGCCGCACGCTGGGCGCGCATCTCGTAAAGCTTTTCGAGCCGGCCCTGGTTGCGCTTGCGCCTGGCGGTGACGCCGCGTTCCAGCCAGTGCGCTTCCAGCTTCAGCCGGGCGTCGAGCCGGTCCGCCGCGCGGGCTTCCTCCGCATAAATCTGCTCTTCCCATGCCTCGTAACCGCCAAAGCCTACTTCCTTGCGGCGCAGGCTGCCCCGGTCGAGCCACAGGGTGGCGCGGGTCAGCCGCGTGAGGAACGTCCGGTCGTGGCTGATCACCACGAAGGCACCCCTGTAGCGGCCCAGCCAGCTTTCCAGCCAGTCGATCGCGGCGAGGTCGAGGTGGTTGGTCGGTTCGTCCAGCAGCAGCAGGTCCGGCTCCATGGCGAGAGCGCGGGCCAGCGCGGCGCGGCGACGCTCGCCTCCACTGGCGTTGCCGGCCGGGCGCGAGAGATCAATGCCCAGTTGGCCGGCGATTGCCTCGACCTCGTGGCGGGCGGGCGCGTCCGGGCCGCTCAGCGCAAAGTCCAGCAGCGTGTCATAGCCGGAGAAGAACGGATCCTGTTCGAGCATCACGATCCGCGTGCCCGGCTGGACCGAACGCTTGCCCCGGTCGGCCTCGATCTGGTTGTCGAGCAGCTTGAGTAGCGTGGTCTTGCCCGCGCCGTTGCGGCCGATCAGCGCCAGCCGGTCCCGCGGGGCGATGTGGATGTCCAGCCCCTGGAACAGCCAGCCGCCGCCCTGGATAAGTCCCAGTCCTTCCCAGCTCAAGATCGGTGCTTCCGCCATCGCGGCGGCCCTAGCGGCACAAGCGTTGCATTGACAAGGCGCAGAGGGACTTCGATGGTCGGAACATGCGCACAGTCTGGCTCAACGGTGAATGGTGCCCCGAAACGGAGGCGCGGATTTCGGTGTTCGATCGCGGATTGCTGTTCGGGCAGAGCGTCTATGAAGTGGCCCCGGTGATCGATGGGCGGATCGCCAACTGGCCGCACCACGCGGCGCGGCTGGCCAATTCCATCCGGCTGGCAGGCTTTGCCGACGATACAGACTGGCTGCCGGTGCTGAAGGAACTGGTCGCGCGCAACGCTCTGGCGGAAGGGCGCGCCTATCTCCAGGTCACGTCCGGCAGCGATGGCGACCGCGATTTTCCCTTGCCCGATCCGCGCCCGGTGCCGACCCGCTTTGCCTTCACGCAAGCCGCGCAATTGCTGGACAACCCCAAGGCGGAGGCGGGCCTGCGGATCGTGCTGCGGCCCGATGGCCGCTGGCTGCTGCGCGCGGCCAAGACCACGCAACTGCTCTATGCCGTGCTGATGAAGGAAGAAGCCCGCGCTGCCGGGGTGGACGATTCCTGGCTGGTGGAAGATGGCGTCGTGACCGAGGCGACCAGCCAGAACGCCCATATCATCGACGCGCGCGGCGTGCTGGTGTCCCACCCGGTCGATCATGGCGTGCTGCCGGGCGTGACGCGCATCAGCGTCCTGGCGATCGCGCGGGACATGGGGCTGTCGATCGAGGAGCGGCCCTTTACCCCCGTCGAATTGTTTGCCGCGCGCGAGGCCTTCGTTTCCGCCGCCGGAACGCTGGTGCTGCCGGTGGTGGAGGTGGACGGGCGGATGATCGCCGATGGCAGGCCCGGCCCACTGGCGCGGGCGATCCGTGAGCGGTATATTGCAATGCTAAGGGCGCAATGAAACTGCATCGGAGGTTTCAGCCGCATTCACACCTTGTTCAATCCCGGCAGCTTAGGCACAGGGTTGTTATGAAACGCCTGATTGCTCCCCTCCTGCTCGCCGCCGGTGCCGTGTTCGCCACTGGCCTTGCCGCCTCGCCCGCGCTTGCCAAGCGCGACGATCAAGGCGAAGTGCGCAAGGACATGCGCGCCGGCAATGTCCGCTCGTTGCGCGAGATCGAGGGGCGGGTGCTGCCGCAGATGCGCGGTTCGCAATATCTCGGGCCGGAATATGATGCCACGGCGATGGCCTATCGTCTCAAGTTCATCCGCGACGGGCGTGTGGTGTGGCTCGATGTCGATGCCCGCACCGGCCTGGTCCTGCGGCGGAGCAACTGATTGCATTGCAACAAAAGGGTCGCTTGACGGTTTAGCCGGAAAGCACCAATTTCCATCCGGACGCCAGATAGGGGAAACGGCGAATGCGCATCCTGATTGTCGAGGACGAGCCGACACTCGGCCAGCAGCTCAAATCGACGCTGGAACAGACCGGCTATGCGGTGGACCTGTCCACCGATGGTGAAGACGGGCATTTCATGGGCTCGACCGAGGAATATGACGCCGTGGTGCTCGACCTCGGCCTGCCGGAGATCGACGGGCTGACCGTGCTGGGGATGTGGCGGCGCGAAGGGCGCAGTTTCCCGGTGCTGGTGCTGACCGCTCGCGACAGCTGGTCGGACAAGGTTGCCGGGCTCGATGCCGGGGCCGATGACTACCTCGCCAAGCCGTTCAACACCGAAGAACTGATCGCCCGCCTGCGCGCGCTGATCCGCCGCGCTTCGGGCAATACTTCGTCGGAGCTGACCGCCGGCGATGTCCGGCTTGATACCCGCTCGGGCCGGGTCACGTTGGCCGGCGAGCCGGTGAAGCTGACCGCGCAGGAATACAAGTTGCTGTCCTATCTCATGCACCACAAGGGCAAGGTGGTCAGCCGGACCGAGCTGATCGAACATATATACGACCAGGATTTCGACCGTGATTCTAACACGATAGAGGTTTTCGTCACCCGCATCCGCAAGAAGCTGGGAGCCGATGTGATCACCACCATCCGTGGCCTCGGCTACAGCCTCGACGATCCTGCCGACGCGCCGCGCGGCTAGGGAGAGCTGCGTGGCCACCGTGCCTCCGCAAACTCCGTCGCATACCGGCAGCCTTTCCCGGCGGATGATGCTGATTGCGGCGGGGTGGATCACCATCCTGCTACTGGTCGGCGGGATCACGCTTGATCGCACGCTGACGAGCCTCATCACCCGCAATTTCGACGAGCAGCTCGAATATATGCTCACCGCCATGATTGGCGCGGCGGAAGTCGGGCCGGATGGCGAAGTGTTCTTCAACCGGCCGCTGGGGGACCAGCGTTTCCTTGAACCGAACAGCGGGCTCTATTGGCAGATCAGCGGCAAAGGCCACGAGGACTTTCCCTCTCGCTCACTGTGGGACCGCAGCCTTGCGCTCGACAGCAACCACGCTGATGCCGACGTCCATATCTATGACACCGACCAGTTCGCGGGCGAACCGCTGCGGGTGATCGAACGTTCGATCATCCTGCCGGGCAATAAAACTCGCTGGTGGTTCGCGGTGGCCGCCAGCCGGGCAGAGCTCGATTCCCAGATCAGCAGGATTCGCGCGATTCTCGCCTGGAGCTTTGCCGTGCTGGGCATTGGCCTGTTCATGCTGGCTGTGCTGCAGAACTGGTACGGCCTGCGTCCCTTGCGTGGCGTCCGCCGGGCGATCAAGCGGATGCGCGAGGCGGGCGAAAATCGGGTGACCGAGCCGCTTCCGCTGGAAGTCCAGCCGTTGGTCGAGGAACTGAACGCGCTGCTCGCCCATTCGCAGCGGCAGGCGGAGGAAGCGCGGACCCATGCCGGGAACCTCGCCCACGCGCTCAAGACCCCGCTGACCGTGGTGATGAACGCCGCCACGGCCCATGCCCCGGATCTCCCAGAGACGGTGATTCGAGAAGCAGCGGTGATGCGCAGGCAGGTCGACCATCATCTCGCCCGCGCCCGCGCGGTCGGGCGCCGCGCCGCTGGGCAGGCGCGCATTGCCGTGTGGGAAAGCGCCGAGGCGGTGTATCGTGCGGTTAGCCGACTTTATCCCGATATCCGCTTCGACATGGACGGCAACCACGAGGCGCAGGTCGCGATCGAGCGACAGGATCTCGACGAGATTCTCGGAAATCTGGTGGAAAATGCCGCCAAATATGGTGGAGGCAGCGTGTTTGTGACCGTCGATGCGGAGCCCGGAGCCGAACGCTGCGTGGTCATCGTCGAGGATGATGGCGCCGGCATCCCGGAGGCGGAGCGCATGCGGATATTCGATCGTGGTGCCCGGCTCGATACCGGCAAGCCTGGCACCGGACTGGGCCTGGCGATCGTGCGCGATGTCGCGGAAATCTATGGTGGCGCCGTCAGCCTCGACGAGAGCGAGGACCTCGGTGGGCTGCTGGTCCGGCTGGAATTGCCCCGGGCGCGCTGACGTGGGTGATGGTGGCGAGGCGCACAGCCTTGCCTGAGCGCGCAAGTGGTGAAATCCCGCTTTGCGCAGTCGCACGAAGCGCATAGCTTCTCCCAAACAAAATGCGGGAGAATGGCATGATCAACATCACCTTGTTGCTGAAACGCAAGCCGGGAACCTCCAAGGAAGATTTCCGCCGTGGTTATGAGCACCACGCGACCCTGGCGATGAAACATCTTGGCCACCTTTATGCCCGGTACCTGCGCAATTACACGATCGCTCAGGGAGCCCACGCTGGTAGCACATCCGACCGGGCCGATCCGTGGGCGGAGACGATGGTCGACGCGATCACCACCATTTCTTTCAGAAGCAGGGAAGACCTTGCCGAATTCCAGCGGATCGCCCAGCAGCCGGGAATCTTCGCCGAGTTCATCGCTGACGAGGAACTGTGGCTCGACCGGACCCAGAAGATCGTCTTCACTACCGAGGAAGTCGCCTCATCCCCGCGTATCGACGTCTAGGAGAACTGCGCGATGGCAAAGGCATCTGATCTTGAACTGGGCTCGGCCTATTTTGTCCAGTATCACAAACCGGAATTCGGCACCTACAGCCCGCGCGACGAGGAGCTGCACCCGGAAATCCAGGCGGAAAAGCCTCACTATGCGCTGACCGAGACGCAATATTATGGCTTCTATGTGCCAGAAGCGCAGCTGCATTGCTTCACCTGGGTGTGGTATCATCCCAATCTTCGGACGCTGACTTCGGGCACGATGGCCTGGCGCGGAATCAAGCCGATCAATCTGAGCTGCGAGCTGTTTGATTTTCGTGGCTACATGAGCGGGGATGTCTTCAAGGACGGTTTCTTCAATTTCACGCTGGACAGCGGGCTCTCGATCGAGATGCCGGAGATCGGCAGGACCTTCCGCTTGCGCTACAGCGATCCGGATCGCGGCAACAGCTTTGACATCCTGCAGGAAGCTGTGACTGAGCCGCTGGTCTGGCCGAGCAATAACCACTTTGAGCAGACCATGCACTGCACTGGCGAAGTGACCCTGCGCGGAGAGAGCTTTGCGGTCGATTGCTTTTCCCTGCGAGACCGATCCTTCGGCGAATACCGGATGGAAGACCCGATGGGCATTCCGCCCAACTCCTGGACCACCGGGGCCTTCGGGCCGGACCTTTCGTTCTGCGTCGTGGGGATGGAGGACGAGGCGCTCGATCCGATCTGGAAGGGCAGGTTCGAGATTCCGCCCGGATCGACCCTGCGCTTTGGCTGGATGGTGGTCGATGGCGCAAAATGCATCGTCACTGACCTGCGCTCGAAAATCGATTACGACCCCGCCGATCTGATGCCGCGGGCGATGTATCTCAAGATCACCGACGAGCATGGCCGGGTGCATGAGTTGCACGGCAAGGTGCTGGCAGCGACGCCGCTGACTGCGTGGCTCAATATCCGTTGCCCGGTCTGCATGATCGAGTGGAATTACAACGGCCGGATCGGTCACGGTGAAATCCAGAACGTTCAGTTTAACGATTTCGTTCGTGCGTTTACCTGAGGCCGGCAAGCGATGCGTCCTCGCCGCAAGGCCCTGATCCGCACGCTGCGCACCAGCGCGGCGATGGCAGCCGCCCAGACCGACCGGCCCGAGCTGCTGTCGCTGCTCGGTGTGATCGATGTCTGCGCCAACGAGCTGATGTTGCGCGAACAGCCGGAATTCTACCTCGATTACTACCGGCAGGCGCGCGAGTTGCTCGACCGGGGTCGAGCCCTGCCGGGTGTGACCGAGCCGGGCCATCCGGCCGATGCCTATCCCTCCTTTGGCGAACATCCACACCCGGAGATGCTCGATATCGCGACCGAGGCTGTCACCGAAGCACTGGAAAGCCTCGTGACCCAGGTCGCGGGGAGCGCGGCAGCGGAGGTTCGCCGGTTCCTGGCCGATGCCTCGACCTGGGAACTCAGCCTCTATGCCCACCGGCTGACTGACGCGGGCGGCAAGGGCGGGGACAGTGGGATGTTCACCCGCGACGCTTTCGAGGCCTATCTGCGCGAGCGCTGGCCGGAATGGACTGATTTGCGGCTTACCCAGTGCCGCATGATTCCGGGGGGCTTTTCCAAGTTCACCCTGCTGTTCGAGACCGAAGACGCTGTGAACGGGACACAGCAATTGGTCGCGCGGGTCGAACCGCCGGTGAAGTTCATGGAGCTCGACGGGATGGATATCCGCAACGAATTCCCGGTGGTGCAGACCGCTTTCCGTGCCGGACTGCCTGTGGCCGAACCGCTGTGGCTGGAAGCGGACGAGAACCGGCTGGGCCGCCGCTTCTTTGTCAGCCGCAAGGTCGCGGGCGAAGTCTATGGCACGGCCAAGGGCGGTGACCGGGAACTGCCCTTGGCCGTGGTGAGGATGCTGGCGCAGGCCATGGCCCGGATCCACTCCATTCCGCTCGATCCGCACGACCCGCTGATCGCGCGATCGCATCTGGCCCGTTGGCTGGCCATGCCCGGCATGCGTGCCAACACGCTGGGACTGGTTGATTACTGGGCCGACCAGATTGCGCTGAGCGGGGTGGAACCCTCGCCGATCGTGGCGCAGGGGATCGCCTGGCTGCGCGCTAATGTCCCCGATGATGAACTTGCACCCTGCCTGATCCACGGCGATGTGGGCTTGCACAACATGATGATCGCCGATGGCAAGCTGGTGGCGCTGCTCGACTGGGAGAATTCGCGGGCGGGCGACCCGGCGGAGGATTTTGCCATGTTGTTCGCCACTGTCGGCGACAAGGTTGACCGGGTCAGCTTTATGGAGATGTACCACGAGGCGGGCGGCCCGCCGATCAGCGAATACCGGCTGCGCTATTTCGATGTCTATGGCGCGATGTTTGCCACAATCGGCGCGCAGGCAACGCTCGCCCGGCTTGACCATTTCGAGCAGGCCAATGTTGCCTGGAGCCTGTTCGGACTGCAATTCACCCACCACTATGCCAGCAGCTTGCCGGTGCTGATGGCGAAGGCCGAGGCTGCGCGCTGATCTGCGGGCCTCAATTCGGGGAAGAACGATGGGCGAGTTGCAGGAACTGGTGACCCATGAGCGGATCCGACGCCTCAAATACCGCTACATGCGCGCGATCGACACGCATGATCTGGCCATCTTTCGCGAGGTGTTCTGCGAGGATGCCAGAGTCTGGTTCGGCAATGGCACTTACAGCAATACCGGGATCGAGAATATCCTGGGATTCTTCACCGGGCTGCTGACGCCCGGCTTTGTAACCAGCCACATCGCGGTCCATCCCGAAATCGACATCACCGGCGAGGACACCGCCAGCGCGATCTGGCGGGTGGAAGATACCTGCCATTTCATCGCGCCGCTGCCCGAAGTGGTGGCCTTTCCGCTGACCGGCGGCGAAGTGCTGCAAGGGGCAGGGCATTATTACGACGAATATGTCCGTCTGGACGGTGCCTGGAAGATCAAGAGTAGCGGCTATGTTCGCATTTATGAACATATCCAGCATCCCGGCGGGCGTGAGGCCGAGCTGATCGTCGATCCGAATCTGGGAGTGAGGCGGTAAGAAAACAGGCGGGGCGTTATTGCCTCACTTGTTCTGCCCAGGGAACGCTCAGATCGGCCAGACCAGCGGCAGGCTTTCCAACGAGCCCGTCAGGCCCCCGCTGAACGTTACCTTTCCGCCGGGTGCCAGCGCAAATTCGGGGATCCGTTCAAGCCATTCTTCCAGCGCGATCCGCAATTCGCTCCGCGCGAGATTGGCGCCGGGGCACATATGGGGGCCAGCGCCAAAGGTCATATGCACGGAACGCTTGCGTTCGAAATCGACCTCCATCGGTGCATCATGCATGCGCTGATCGAGGCCGTGCAACACGGTTGATGCCACCAGCACGTCCCCTTTCTTGAGCTGCACCCCACCGAATTTGAAATCCTTGCGCACCTCGCGGCCCGACATTACGATGGGAAACCGCCGGAGAAGTTCTTCGACTGCGCCAGGTATGGCCGATTTCTCGGCCACCAGCTTGGCCCGATCCTGCGGATGGGTGGCAAGATGCCACATCGCAAAGCCGAGGAAATTCTGCACCGTATCCAGACCGGCGATCATCACCAGCGCACACATCTGGATGGCTTCTTCGCGCAGCAGATTGCGACCGTGGACTTCGCCATTGATCAGCTTGCTGAACATGTCGTCGCCATCCTTGCCCATCCGGACATCGACGATGGTCGCGATCTCTTCCTTCAGGGCCGTGAATGTCTCCTCCATGGTCTGGGTGCCATCGGGACGGGTGAATTGTTCCACCAGCCACTTGAACCGGGGAACCCGTTCTCCGGCCAGATCGACGATACGGGTGAAGATCCTCAGCGGAAACTGGCTCGAGACCATTTCCACGAAATCGCATTGGCCATCGTGCTGGATTGGTTCGATCAGTTCGATGGCAGTCTGGCGAACCAGCCCTTCCACCTTGCGAACTTCGCGTGGAGTAAGATTGCTGTTCAAGAGGATGCGCCAGGGGTGATGCTCCGGCGGATCGATATTGATCGGAATCATGTTCTGCTTTTCGCCGCCCTCTTTGGGCACCGCGTAGACGCGGTTCGAAAAGCGTTCGTGGTCTTCGAACACGGCAAGGACAAGCTCGGCAGTAGTCGGAATCCAGTGACCGCCATTTTTTGGAGTCCAGACCATTTCGGGCATATCCGGTGCCTGGAGGGCCAGCCAGGCTTCCTGAAATCCAGACTCGACATGGGGCGGAGCGTAAACATTCCAATCGACTACCCGGTCGGCCGGTACATTCTCAGGCAGATCGATCTTCAGCTCGGCCAGCATCGCAGGCATCTCTTCCTCAAGGCTCGTTCACTTCTCGTCGGAGCAAATCGAGGCTAATCGCAGTCGGCGAACCTGTCGCTGGCTTGGCTTATATACATACACATGGATTTTGATGCGGCAACCAATGTCGCCTTTGCCCGCTCCTTTGCCAAAATGGCAGGGTCCTGGCGACCAGATTGGTGCGGCCGTCAGGCGGACGAGAGGCTCTGCCCGGTTCTGCTGAAGCGAGGCTGGCCAAAATAATCCTGACCGGACGGAATAACTCCCATTGGCCAACGTTTTGACTGTGAAAGCATCGAAGCCTCACAGGGAAAACGCGGCACCATCGCGCGTCATATCCCTGCGGTCGACGCGGTGATTTCAAGCGGGTGCCATCCGGCGCCAGCCTTGAACGGATTGAAAAGGGGATCACACCATGCCAAAACTCTACAAGTTCGCCGTCGGAGCCAACTCCATCGCCATGTTCGAAGAACACGGCAACGAATTCCGGCCCGAAACGGTGAAGCTTAATCAGGATATCTCATTCGACCCGGCAAGCGGGGATATCACGCTGCGTTCGACCCACTCGACCTACATCGAGATCGAGACTTTCCAACAGACGGCCGACCCCAGCGACGACCCCAGCCTGTATGAACGAGGCGAAGATGTATTCACCGATCTGGGCGGAACGCCAATTGCGGAACCGGTCGAACATCTGTCTAACGATGGCATCGACGACGATCAGGACCATGACGGTTCGATCGATGACAACATTGACGGCAATTCCGGCAACGACACCAGCCATGGCGGCGGCGGAGACGACAATATCTGGGGCCTTGGCGGCGATGACAGCCTCCATGGCGAGGAAGGCGATGATGACCTGAGCGGCGGGTCGGGCAGCGATGACATCAGCGGTGACAGTGGCTACGACGCGCTGAGCGGCGGCGTCGGTGACGACAGCTTGCACGGCGGTGCCGACGACGACATCCTGAAGGGCGATGACGGCGCCGATTCGCTCGATGGCGGCTCCGGCAATGATGACCTGATCGGTGGTACCGGCGATGACTCGATGTCGGGTGGCTCGGGCAATGATGATCTCGTTGGCGGCGGCGGCGTTGACGATGTCAATGGTGGCGCGGGTGATGACCGGCTGAGCGGCGGTGACAGCAGTGACCTGCTCAAGGGCGGAGACGGCAAGGACAATCTTGCCGGCGGGAGCGGGAATGATCGCATGGTCGGTGGCGCAGGTGATGACAATCTCAGTGGCGGCAGTGGTGGCGACACCATTCGGGGCGGTTCGGGTCGGGACATCCTGACCGGCGGCGACGGTGCGGATCGCTTTGTCTTTGACGATGGCGATCTTGGTGCAACACGGCTCGTCGCCGATCATGTCACTGATTTCACCGAAGGACAGGGCGACACGATCAACCTGTCTCTGGTCGATGCCGACACCACGCTCGCTGGCGATCAGGCCTTCACTTTCATCGATACGGCAACCTTCAGCCATACCGCTGGCGAGCTGCGCTATGAACAGCAGAACGGCAACACCTGGCTCTATGGCGACCAGAACGGCGATGCCCTGGCCGATTTTGCCATCAGGGTCGATGGCTTGGTGACACTGCACGCCGGTGATTTTGTTCTCTGACGTAAGGTTCAGCGTACAGGCAATTGACCGGGGGCAGGCGGAAGCCCGCCCCCGGTCATTCGCATTTCTCAGAATTCAGCCTTAACCGTGAAGCCCCAGGTCCGGGGATCACCCGGCTGGCCCACAATCAGACCGGTGTTACCGCTTGGCACCGCCAGCTGTTCGAAATACTTCTGCTTGAAGGCGTTGCGGACCCAGCCATAGAGGTCGACGCCGTGTTCGCTGCGATAGCCCAGGCGGAAGTTCGAAAGCGAATAGCCTTTGACCCAGGTATAGGCCGAAGGCGTTGGGTTGGACGAGAAGTTGGACCGCAGATTGCCATCATAGCCGAGATAGACCACGCCTTCCTTGCCCAGCACGGTTGTCGGAAGGTTGACCTCGGCCCCATAGGACAGCGTCCATTTCGAGACGCCCGGCAGGCGCTGGCCCGAAATGTCGCAGGATTCCGGGCTGAGCCCGCCGGGAATTCCCGCCTCGCCCGGCACCTGGCCAGGCAAGACGGTGGTGCCACCGGAAAGCTCTGGCGGGCAGGGTGCATCAACGAACTTCACATATTTGGCATTGGTGCGTGAACCGTTGACGTAGAGGTTGAATCGCTCGCTCGGACGGACTGAGAAATCCCATTCGAGCCCCTGCGTGCGGACTTTGTCAGCATTGGCCAGATATCCACGCAGCACGCCGAGCTGGCCATTGTTGACCAGCGCCTGGTAGTTGCGGATTTCGGTGCGGAAGGCCGAAAGGTTCAGCGTGACCTTGCGATCCCAGAACTGCGCCTTGATCCCGGCTTCGAAGTGGCTGACCTTTTCGGGCTTGACCGTGCCAGCCGCCAGCAACGGATTGCCGAGCGTGTCGGCGGGAACGCCGTTCAGATTGATGCCGCCCGATTTGAACGTCTTGGCATAGGTCGCATAGGCCAGGATGTCGCGCGACAGCCTGTAGCTGGCGGTGACGTCATAGCTGAAGTTCCAGTCGCTGAACTTCGGCTCGAAGAACTGTGGAGCCAGCACCGCTCGCTGGGCCACGATCCGGGGATCGGTGCTGGCAAAGGTAACGAGCTGTCCCGCGCCATTGGTCACGACCGAATTGTAGAGGCCCTTTTTCTTGTCATAGTTGACGCGGAAGCCCGGTTGCACGGTGAAGGCGTCCGACAGCTTCCAGCTGACCTGGCCAAAGGCGGCAAGGCTGGTGTTGTCGAGGCGGATGTCGTTTTGCGCGGTCAGCCCGTCCAACACGGTCGGGTCAAGCGACAGCGAGCTGGAAGGATTGATCAGCCAGCGGCTGGCCGCCGGGCCCTGCTGCTGGATGCCCTGGGTGCGGATCTTCTGCTTGAAGGCGAACAGGCCGACCACGAAATCGATCGCCTTGCCGGTGCGGGAATAGCGGAATTCCTGGGTGAACTGGTCCTGCTGCGAGGGGTTGTTGGACTTGGTGGTGATAGGCAGGCCGGTGAAATCGCGGTCGTTGGCCGGTTTCCAGTCCCAGAACCGCCATGCGGTGACGGAGGTGAATGTGCCCGAACCGGTATCCCACTTGGCCCGCAGCGACAGGCCGCCGATCTTGTTGCCGGCATTCAGGTCGGCATCGACATCGGTCACCCGGTCGAACGGATTGGTGCTGGGCACGGCATAGTTCTGCAACGCGGACAGAGCCTCATATTGGCGGCTGAGGGAACGCTGGGTCAGGCCGGTCTTGACATAGATCTGGGCGCAGCATTGCGGATCCTGCGTGCTGAAATCGCCAGCCAGGGTCACGTCGAGATTGTCGCTCGGGCGCCACAGGAGCTGGCCGCGCAGGCCAAGGTTTTCCTGCTCGTTGATCCAGTTGTTGGTGGCGACATTGCGGATTGTGCCGCGCCGGCTGGTCGAGGAAATCGCCAGACGTGCGGCCAGCGTTTCCGACAGCGGGCCGGAGATGGCTGCCTTGGCCTGCTTGAATCCAAGGTTGCCGACAGTCACTTCGGCCCGGCCTTCGAAATCGAAAGTCGGCGCGCGGGTGGTGATGTTGACTGCGCCGGCCGCGGTGTTCTTGCCATAGAGCGTGCCCTGCGGCCCGCGCAGCACTTCGATCTGCTTCACATCAAGGAAGTCGAAGGTGGCCGAGGCGACGCGCGAATAATAGACATCGTCGACATAGATCCCGACGCCCTGTTCGATCCCGTCGTTGGTCAGGCCGAACGGCACGCCGATGCCCCGGATGTTGACCGCCGTGTTGCGCGGGTTGGAGGAATAGAACTGCAACGCCGGGGTCAGCTGCTGGAGCCGGCCGACATTGAAGCTGCCGGTGTTGTCGATATGCTCGCCGCCGATCACCGAGATGGCGAGCGGAACGGACTGGGCGGTTTCCTGGCGGCGGCGGGCGGTGACGATGATTTCATCGCTATCGTCGGCCGCGCCGGTGCCAACCGAGGTGGGTTGTGCCTCCGCGGCGACGTCAGCCGCGGCTTCGGCCAGGGCGGGAGTGGCGAGCAGCGTCGCGGAAGCGACACCCGCCAGGAGGAGAGTACGGGAGATCATCGGTAATCCTTTTCGTCAGGGTCATGATGCCTCCAGTGGTCCGGTTGGCGGGTTGAACAGGTTGGTTTAACAGTTAGGCGATCGGATCAGTTCGGCTTGAGCCGCTTCTTTTCCGTCACATCGATCTGGACGACGCGCCCTTCGTGCACGGTGAGGGACACATTGCCGAATTTGAGACCGCTCAGCGCTTCGCGGACGCTGGCGATGCTCTCTTCCAGCAGCCGCGCCGCTTCGGGCGAGGCGGACTGGTCAGGCCTACTGATCATGGGGGACTCCATTGGCAGTGAAATTGATGGACCGCCTGGGGCGGATGTGGATGGTCTGGCCGAGCGCCGGGGCAGGCTGGCTGGAATCAAGATCAATCTCGACTACGCGGGAACTGCCATCGAGTGTGCCTTCCACCCGCCACATGCCGCCTTTGCGGAAGACGTTGTCGACCAGCACCGCCCTGCCGCCGCTGTCGCCGCCGCTGTCGCCGCCGCTGGCGACGATCTCGAGATCGTGCGGTCGGACGTGGATTTCCCCGCCCGCGCCGGGTAGCCGGTTGGTTTCGCCGACGAAATGCGAGACGAACGGCGTGGCGGGCTGCATGTAGACCTGTTCGGGCGTGCCGACCTGTTCGATCTTGCCGTGGTCCATCACCACCACCCGATCGGCCAGTTCCAGCGCCTCTTCCTGATCATGGGTAACGAAGATTGAGGTCAGCCCCATCTGCTTGTGCAAGTCGCGCAGCCAGCGACGAAGGTCCTTGCGGACCTTGGCGTCCAGCGCGCCGAACGGTTCATCCAGCAGCAGCAACTTCGGTTCGATCGCCAGCGCGCGGGCGAGCGCGACACGCTGGCGCTGGCCGCCCGAAAGCTGCGCCGGATAGCGCTTGCCGAGCCCTTCGAGATGAACCAGTCGCAGCAGTTCTTCCGCCCGCGCCTTGCTCTCGGCCCGCGAAGGCCGGTCGCGCCGCTTGCGGACGTTGAGGCCGAACGCGACATTCTCGGCCACTGACATGTGGCGGAACAGCGCATATTGCTGGAATACGAAGCCGACGCCGCGATCGGCCACCGGCCGGTCGGATACGTCTTCGCCCTCGAACAGGACCTGTCCGCCGTCCTGGAATTCCAGGCCCGCGATGATCCGCAGCAGGGTGGTCTTTCCCGAACCCGACGGCCCGAGCAGGGCGATGAACTCGCCGGGCTGGATATGGAGATCGATGCCGTGGAGCGCGGGAAAATCGCCGAAGGCCTTGGTGATGTTATTCAGCCGGATCAATGTCCTGCTCCTTCATGATGGAGGTCGAAGCGCCATTCGAGCACGCTCTTGGCGACAAGGGTCACCAGTGCGAGGCAGGCCAGCAGTGAGGCCACGGCAAAGGCTCCGACAAAGTCATATTCGTTATAGAGGATCTCGACATGCAGCGGCATGGTGTTGGTCAGGCCGCGAATATGGCCCGAAACCACCGAAACCGCGCCGAACTCTCCCATTGCCCGGGCGTTGCACAGCAGCACGCCATAAAGCAGGCCCCAGCGGATGTTGGGCAGGGTGACGTGCCAGAAGGTCTGAAAGCCGTTCGCGCCGAGCGAGATCGCCGCTTCCTCGTCATCCTTGCCCTGCTCCATCATCAGCGGAATCAGTTCGCGCGCGACGAAGGGGAAGGTGATGAAGACGGTGGCCAGCACGATCCCCGGCACCGCGAAGATCACCTTGAGGTCATGTTCCGCCAGCCACGGGCCAACCAGCCCATGCGCGCCGAACAGCAGTACGAAGATCAGGCCCGAGACCACTGGTGAGACCGAGAACGGCAGGTCGATCAGCGTCAGCAGCAGGCTCTTGCCGGGGAAGCTGAACTTGGTGATCGCCCAACTTGCCGCAATGCCGAACACGATGTTCAGTGGCACGCTGATCGCGGCGACCAGAAGCGTCAGCCGGATCGCGGCCAACGCATCGGAATTGACCACGGCATCGGCAAAAGCCCCGATGCCCTGCTTGAGCGCTTCGGAAAAGACCGAGATCAGCGGCAGCAGCAGGAAGAAGCCGAGGAAGCTGAGCGCGGCCAGGATCAACAGCGCCCTGGTCAGGCGTCCCTCGGTGGTGGAAGCGGTGCGGCTCATGCCCCGTACCTCCTGCGGTTGACGGCCTGGATCCAGTTGATCAGCAGCAGCACGGCGAAAGAAGCGAGCATCATCACGGTCGCGATCGCGGTCGCGCCGTCATAGGCGTATTGTTCCAGCTGGGTGACGATCAGCAGCGGCGCGATCTCGGTCTTGCCGGGCATGTTGCCGGAAATGAAGATCACCGAGCCATATTCCCCCACTCCGCGCGCAAAGGCGAGAGCGAAGCCGGTCAGCAGCGCGGGGGCGATGGCGGGGAGGATCACGCGGCAGAAGGTCTGGAACCGGGTCGCGCCCAGCGTTGCCGCCGCTTCTTCCACGTCCCGACCGAGATCGGCCAGCACCGGCTCGACCGAGCGGACCACGAACGGCAGGCCAATGAACACCAGCGCCACGGTGATCCCGAGCGAGGTGAAGGCGACCTTGATCCCCAGCGGTTCGAGATACTGGCCGATCCAGCCGTTCGGCGCGTAAAGCGCGGTCAGCGCGATGCCTGCGACTGCCGTCGGCAGGGCAAACGGCAGATCGACCAGCGCGCTGACGATCCGCTTGCCCGGAAAGGTGTAACGCACCAGTACCCAGGCGACGAGCAGACCGAACACGGCGTTGACAAGGCCTGCGGCCGCAGCTGTGCCGAAGCTCAGCCGGTAGGCCGCCAGCGCGCGCCGGGAGAAGCCGACTTCGAGGAAGTCGCTGAAACCCATGCCCGCCGACTTCAGGAAGATCGTCGCCAGCGGGATGAGCACGATGAGGGTAAGCCAGGCCAGGGTGAACCCGAAGGTCAACCCGAAGCCCGGCATGACGGATGGCTGTCTCCAGCCGCGTCGGCATTTCGCGAATTCTGACATCTGCAGTGGCCTGCTCGAATGCGAGGGAAAGGGGCGGGTGCCGGCTTACTTGTCGGAATAGATGCGGTCGAACACGCCGCCGTCATCGAAGAATTCCTTCTGGGCCTTGCCCCAGCCACCGAAGTCCTTGTCGACCGTGACAAGGTTGATCGCCGGGAACTGGTCCTTGAACTTGGCGGCCACTTCCGGGTCGCGCGGGCGGTAGAAATTGCGGGCAATCGCGACCTGCGCTTCGGGCGTGTAGAGATATTCGAGATAGGCCTTGGCCACCTCGCTCGTGCCGTGCTTCTTGGCATTTTCGGCGATCACCGCCACCGAAGGCTCGGCCAGAACGGAAATCGATGGGATGACGATCTCGACCTTGTCCTTGCCCAGTTCCTTCTGGGCGAGGAATGCCTCGTTTTCCCAGGCCAGCAGCACATCGCCGATGCCGCGTTCGACAAAGGTGGTGGTCGAACCGCGCGCGCCGCTGTCGAGCACCGGGACGTGGGTGTAGAGCTTCTTGACGAAGTCCTGCGCGGCGGCGTCGGAGCCACCAGCCTTGCGGCCATAGGCCCAGGCGGCGAGGAAGTTCCAGCGGGCTCCACCGCTGGTCTTGGGATTGGGGGTAATCACTTCGATCCCTGGCTTCACCAGATCGCCCCAATCCTTGATCGCTTTCGGATTGCCCTTGCGAACGAGGAAGACGATGGTCGAGGTATAGGGCGCGCTGTTGTCGGGCAGGGCCTTGATCCAGTCGGCCGGCAACAGCTTGCCCTTGTCGGCGATGGCATCGACATCATAAGCCAGCGCCAGCGTCGCCACGTCGGCTTCGAGCCCGTCGATGATCGCGCGGCTCTGCTTGCCGGAGCCGCCATGGCTCATCTTGAAAGTCACACTCTGGCCGGTCTTTTCCAGCCAGTAGGAGGCAAAGGCGGGATTGATTGCTTCGTAGAGCTCGCGGGTCGGATCGTAGGAAACATTGGTCAGTTCAACCGGCTTGCCGCCCTTGAGGGCCGAATCACCGCCGGAGCAACCGGCCAGCGTCACGGCGAGGCCAAGTGCTGCGGAAAGGAACAATCTGCGCTTGATCAGTGTCTTCATTCTGGTTTCCTCCTGTTGCCGGGTCGGCATTATCGATTAAATAAGTAGACAATATGACGGAACTCGGCCCTCTCGCCGTAGTCCTCAGAGCACCAGTGCCAGCACGATCGACCAGAAGGTTACGGTGGAGGCGATGCAGATCCAGACGCCCAGCCGCCGGTTGGGCGTGAGGAGGGCGGCGCGGCCCGGTTCGTGCGAGGAGATCAACGTCAATTGCGGGAGCAGAGCGGGAGATGCAAGTGCATCCGAGAAGGCCGACAGGCCGTAATCGGCGTCTGCATAGTCAACGGCGGTCAATCGGTTCAATTGGGCCATGAGCCTTCTCCTTCGGGGTCTGCGAGCCGGTCGGCCCAATCTCTGTTCCGACCGTTGCTTCGTATATCTATCGTTTGTGTAGACAATTAGTCGGCGATGAGTCGAGAGGTTTTTTCGACCAAATGGGTAGAGATAGATTTTCTTTAGTCGCAAGGGCGCCTCCAGCGGTGTGCCGGGGGCGTGGCGATGGGATCGGGGTGGGGCGGCTGAACTGCAGCCTGCCCGGTCAGTCGACTTCGGCGGTCTCTGCGAAGGCCGGTTCCAGCGTGATCGGATCGGCGAGCGTGATCCGGTCGAGTACCGCAGCGGTTTCGTCGCGCACCCGCAGCATCAGGCTGCGCAGGCGGCAGTTTTCTTCCTCGAGGCAGTTCTTGCAGGTTTCATGGGCATAGCGGCTGGCGCAGGGTACCAGCGCCAGCGATCCACGCATCAGCCGGATGATATCGCCATAACGGATATCGATCGGCGAAAGCGCCAGCCAGTAACCGCCGTCGCGGCCCCGCTGGCTCACCACCACGCCTTCGCGGCTGAGTTCGGACAGGATGACGGTCAGGAACTTGGCGGGGATGTTCTGCTTGTCGGCAATTTCCGCCAGTTGCACCGGCCCGCCACCGTAATGATCGGCCAGGTGTTGCAGCGCCCGGATCGCGTAGCGGGTCTTTTGCGAAAGCATATCGTTATAATGAAGCCATTGTCCCCGATTTCAACCGGGCATGCGTAAATAAGCGTCCGTGTCCCCGGATTTACCCGACGGGCAGCGATCTGGCCGGATTGCCTTCGACCTGGGGAATGATCTGTTCGGCCAGCAGCCGGGTCTGGGCGATCATGTCCTCGCTGTCCTCGACGATCGGCATGGCGACGAATTTCTCGATTCCCTGGGCGATGAAGCGGCGCAGCACCCCGGCGATGTGATCGGCGGTGCCGACGGCGAAACTGTCGCGCAGCCGGTCGGCCTCGCCTGCGGGCATCCGCTTCGAGAAACGCTCGCTCGCGGCCACCACGCTGGGATCGTCGGGTTCGCCGATGCGGAAGGGCAGGGTGATACCGTAATGGTCGGGATCAATCGTCCGCCCGGTTCCCGCCAGCGCCGCCTTGATCCGCGCCACCGTCTCGCCCGCCTTTTCCGGCGTGGACAACCCGCCCAGCCAGCCATCGCCCAGTTGGGCGCTGCGGCGGATCGCCGCTTCGGAATCGCCGCCGATCCAGATCGGCGGGCAGCTTGGCCGACGTGGCTGGATGCCCTTGCCGCGATAGCGGAAGAAGCGCCCCTCGAAGGCAATCTCCTCCTCTTCCAGCAGCATCCGCACCAGCGCGATCGCCTCATCCGATTCGCGCCCGCGCGGGGCAGGATCGCGCGCGGTGGCCGACCATACGGGATCGACCGCGTTGCCGACCCCGAAGGCGGGCAGCAGCCGCCCGTCGGACAGCACATCGATGGTCGCTATCTGCTTGGCCAGCAGCAGCGGTTCACGAAAGGGAATGACCAGCACATTGGTGCCAAGCCGCAGCCGCCTGGTCCGCCCCGCCAGCGCGGCCAGCAGGGTCAGCGGCTCCGCCGTGGGGCCGAGCAACTGGTCCGATACCCAGATGCTGTCGATCCCGGCCTGTTCGCACAGATCGGTCCAGCGCCAGAACGGTTCCGGCGACAGCGGTGGGGCAAGCCCCGTTCCAATTCCGATCCTGACAGCCATGGGCAAAGGTTAGAGAAGTTGCGGCCTTGTGCAAGCATTGTCGGATCGACAAGGGTTGTTTCGTGCGCCTAGTCTGGCAGGCAAGAATCAAGGAGAGGATATAATGGCCACTATCGTAATCGCCGGGGCAAGCCGGGGCATCGGATTCACTCTCGCCAAGCTCTATGCCGAAGCGGGCGACCGGGTTTACGCATTGTGCCGCAATCCTGCCGGGGCGGACGCGCTCAATGCGCTCGCCTCGTTCAGCGAAGGCCGGGTGACGGTCGGCAAGGCCGATTTCGGCGACGGTGCCTCGATCGACAAATTCGCCGAGGAACTGGGCGATGCGCCGGTCGACCTGCTACTCAATGTCGGCGGCATCTTCATCGGTGAGACGGGGCCGGAAGACCGCAATTTCGACGGCTGGCGCGAAAGCTTCGAAGTGATGTGCATCGGCCCGTTCCGCATGGTCCAGGCGCTGCTGCCCAATCTCGAACGGGCCAGGGGCAAGGCGCTGACCGTCAGCAGCCAGCTGGCGGCGTCGCCCTGGCCCTATGGCGGGATGTATTCCTACAGCGCCGCCAAGGCCGGGCTGAACCGGGTGATGCGGGCGCTGTCGATCGACGTGAAGGAACGCGGCATCAGCGTCTGCACCGTCCACCCCGGCTATGTGCAGACCGACATGGGCGGGCCGGAAGCCGACATCACGGCGCTGGAAAGCGCCTCGGGCATCCACGACGTCGCCGCGAAGATGAACCTCGATAACAGCGGAACCTTCTGGAAGTGGAATGGCGAGGTCCACCCCTGGTAGGGGGCAGATGAAAGACAATTCTATGAATGATTTCCTTTCCAAAGTTACGAGAATTTATGAAGCCGAGCAGGCGCTGGGCGCAAAAGTTACGCGGGCCGATCAGGTGCCGCCAACCTATGATGCGATCACGGCGGACTGGCTGAGCGCGGTCATCTGCAAGGATCAACCGGGTGCCGAAGTGACCAGCTTTTCATTCGATAAGGAGGATGACGGCACTTCCAACCGGCGTCGGATTTTCCTGACCTACAATGCGGCGGGTCAGCGGGCCGGTTTTCCCCCCAGCGTGTTCTGCAAGGCGGCGGCCACGCTGACCTCCCGCTTCGTGCTGGGATCGAGCGGTTCCGCCCGGGGCGAGGCCAATTTCTTCAACATCGCCCGGCCGCAGCTGGATATTCTCACACCGGAACCGATATTCTCCGGGTATAATCCTGATAACTATGCCTATTTCATCATGATGAAGGACATGGCCGGGCAAGACAGCTTCCCGATCGAAACCCATGTCATGACTCGCGAGCAGGCCGAGGGCATGGTCGATACGCTCGCCCGGCTGCACTCGCGCTTCTATCAAGACCCGGCGCTGGGAACGGCGGCTTTGCCGTTCGACCACTGGTCGCTGTGGTGGAAGCGGATGGTGACTGAATCACCCAATTTCGAGCGCTATTGCGACATTGCCTTCGGCGATTGCGAGCATCTGATGAGCCCCGCGCTGTTCGCCCGGCGAGCGGAGATCTGGCCGAAGACCATGGCCTCGGCCGAAGCGCACAAGGGGCTGCCCAGCTCGCTCACCCACAATGACGTGCACCTGAAGAACTGGTTCATCAGCGCCGACAACCGTATGGGCCTGCATGACTGGCAGGCGGTCGGCTATGGCCACTGGAGCCGGGATTATATCTACGCCACCACCTGCGCGCTCTCGATCGAGCAGCGCCGAGCATGGGAAGTCGAATTGCTCGACCTCTATCTCGACAAGATGGCGGAACGGGGCGTGCCCCGGGTCAGCCACGAGGAGGCAATGCGCAATTGCCGCCAGCAATTGCTGACTGCACTGGCGTTCTGGACCATCACCCTGCGACCTGCGCCGGAAATGGCCGACATGCAGCCGGCAAGCACAACCTTGACCTTCCTGTCACGCATGCTCGCCGCGATGGACGATCATGACGCGCTGGATGCCTTCGACTGATTACCAGGCGCTGGGCATCCGCACGAACGGAAAGCGCTTTTCCTTGCCGGCGATGATGTCGTTCTTGAACTTGCGGCGCATTTCGGCCGCGCCGTCGCCTGTGGTGCAGACCAGCCGGGTGCCGCCTGACGGCAGTTTCTCGGTCACGCTGACGCCGACGCCGGCCTCGTTGCATTTGCTCAGGACTTCGGCCTCGCCGAGCGAAAGGTTGATTGCGCGGCTCATTGATGGGCTCCCTGGCAATTGTTGGCTTTCCAGCCGTTGGCCGCTGCAGCCCCGGCTTGGTGCTGGAACAGGCTGATCTCTCCGGCGATTCCCCTGGCGTCGGCGCAATGCCGGTTGCGGCTGTCGCCACCACGGGCCGATTGCGCGCGCATCATGGACAGCTGGTGGCGGAAATAGAGATCATTGAGGTCCAAAAGCCCACTCCTCGGCGTAAGCGGGAGCACGATCGGTCTCTCAGCCGCGACGGCCTACAAGCTGTCAGTCGCGATGGGCCCCATATAGGGAGATCGCGCAAGAATGTAAGCCTGTTGCGGGCGATGTAGCCTTACGCCGTGAACCCGCCGTCCACCACCAGCTGGCTGCCGGTGACGAAGCTGCTCATGTCCGAGGCGAGGTAGAGCACGGAACGGGCGATTTCTTCCGGCGCGGCATGGCGGCCAAGCGGGATCATACTGTTCATCAGCGCGGTGGCGTCACCTCCGCCGATCAGCGGACTGAAGCCGTCCTCGATCGCGGTCTGGAAGCTGTTGTCGACCGGGCCGGGGTGGATCGTGTTGACACTGATCCCCCGCGCCGCAACCTCCTTGGCGAGCGAGCGCATCAGCCCGGTCTGGGCGTGCTTGGCAGTGCAATAGGCATAGACGCCGGGGCTTCCGCCAAGGCCCGCCACGCTCGAATTGATGATCACGCTGCCGCCCTGGCCCATGTGCGGGAGGGCATATTTGCAGCCCAGGAACGCGCCGCGCACATGGACGCGATATGTCGCATCCATGGCTTCCACCGGATAATCCTCGATCCCGCCGATCGCGCCAGAATTGCCGGCGTTGCAGAACAAAACGTCGATCCGGCCCCAGCGGGCCATGGCGGCAGAAACATAGGCGATGGACTGTTCGACATCGCCGACATCGGCGGCTTGCACTGCCACCCGGTCCGGGTCCAGCCCCGCCGCTGCCGTGGCGAGATCGCCCGCGTTCAGATCGACCAGCAGCACTCTCGCCCCTTCGGCGAGCAATGCCCGCGCGGAAGCCAGCCCGATGCTGCCGGCGCCGCCGGCTATGATGCAAACCCTGTCCTCAAGAAGGCCCATGGCCCCGCTCCCTTTGTTGTCTGGTTGTTGTCGGGCGAAGCTAACGGAAAAGGGTGGTGAGGGAGATGACCTTTTGGCAGGAGAACGTCGGCTGCGTGACCAGCTCCAACATTCGCTTGCATGCAGGGGGGTGGCGGTTACCTTCCCGGGAGAGAAATCACGCGATCGGGAGAGAGTTCATGAATGTTCCTGTCCAGCTGACTGTCAATGCGGCCAATGTCTGGCGCACACAAACGCCCGGCGGCAGCGAAGGCTGGGCCCGGACGCCCTATCCCGGCCAGGACCGGCCCAAATATTTCATGGTTTCGGCTGACACGCACCTGGGGCCGCCGTCGAACCTGATCCGCGACCGGATCGACAGCTCGCTCAAGGATCGTGTGCCCCGGATGGAACGCGATGCGAACGGGGTGATGTGGTCGATCATGGAGGGTCGCAAGCCACAGCGAATCATCGAAGCCGATCAGGACGGAGAAGACCTCTACCGTTCCAAGGCCGGCAGTTCCGCTTCGCTTGACGGTTTCAACAACGATCTTGATCGACGGATGGCCGATCTCGACATTGACGGAGTGGACGCCGAGCTGGTGTTTCCCAACGGCACCGCGCTGGCGGGCTTCTGGACGCCGGACCCACATCTGATGCAGTCCCAGTTCCGCATCTACAATGACTGGGCCGAAGAACTGACCCGGCCCTATCGCAGCCGGATGAATGTCGCCGCCTGCATTTCCACCGGCAATGTCGCGAGCGCGGTGGCCGAAGTGCAACGGGTTGCCGGGCTTGGCTATCGCGTGATCACGCTCCCCAACAAACCGGTGTTCGGCACCGCCGACCAGGATCGCTTCAACTACAACCTCCCCGAATTCGACCCGCTTTGGGCGGCGATCGAGGAGACGGGAATGACCATCACTTTCCACGTCTCCACCGGTGCCGATCCGCGGGGAGCAAAGGGGCCGGGCGGGGCAGTAATCAATTTTGCGATCCACGGACTCAGCACCACTGGCGAACCGATTGCCAATCTCATCATGTCGGGCGCACTTGATCGTTTCCCGCGCCTGCGCTTCGCCGTGATCGAATCCGGCATCGGATGGATTCCCTGGCTTCTGGACACGCTGGACGAAGGCTATCGCAAGCATCACATGTGGGCCTTCCCGAAGCTGCGACAGGGCCTGCCGAGCGATTATTTCCGGGACCAAGGTGGCGCGACCTTCGGTGAGGACATCTCTGGCCTGATGACGATGGAGCGCTATGGCCTCCAGGACGTGTTTTGCTGGGCCAACGATTATCCGCACCACGAAGGCACGTTCCCCCACTCCGGTCAGGCAATCGAGCGGCAGATGGGCGACCTGTCGGAAGATGTGCGGGCCAGGTTGCTGGGATTCAATGCCGCGAGGATCTTCAACTTCGAGATTCCTCGGGCTTACGGGGCTTCTGCGCTCTGATCATCCTGGAGGAAATCCCATGAGCATCATCTTTGGAGGCATACGCCAGCTGGCCATGGTTACTCGCGATGCGCAGGCCGCGATTGAGGCATGGGGGAAGGTCGGCGTCGGCCCCTTCTTCACCATGCGCTTCACCATGGACGACTTCGTTTATCGCGGCGAGCCGAGCCCGGCGCCGGAGGTAACGCTCTATTTTGCCCATTCCGGGCCCTTGCAGATCGAGATCGTCGAACAGCACAACGACGTACCGAGCGGTTACACCGAATTCCTTGCCAGCGGCGGGGATGGCGCGCAGCATGTGGCCTCCTGGTTCAGCGATCCCGCTGTCTATGACGCCAAGCGCAAGGAACTGCTCGATCGCGGCTTCGTGCTGGTGCACGAGGGGGCATCGCGCGCCAACAACGCGCGCTTCGCCTATTTCGAGACGGACCTGCCCGGCGGCATGATGTTCGAAATCGCCGAAGCGCTGATTCCCGGCGTCGCCGAAGGCATCGCGCTGATGGACGAGGCCGCCAGAAACTGGGACGGCAGGGAATTGATCGCAACGGCGATGGAATGAGGGGCGGGGCCGCGACCTACCCCTTGCGTGCCTGTTCGTGGTGGCGGATCACTTCGTCGATGATGAAGCGCAGGAATTTCTCGCTGAACTCGGGATCGAGATCGGCCTCCTCGGCCAGCTTGCGCAGCCGAGCGACCTGGCGCTGTTCGCGGCCGGGATCGGCGGCGGGCAGGGCGGTCTTGGCCTTGTGTGCGCCCACCGCCTTGGTGATGCGGAAACGCTCCGCCAGCATGTGAATCAGCGCGGCATCGATATTGTCGATGCTCTTGCGGAAACCGGCCAGCACCGGGTCTTCCGGGGCGGCAGGGGCGGTCGGGTTCGGTTCGGTGGCCATGGCGCCTCCTATCAGGACGATTCCATGCTTGCCAAGCGGGATGCATCGCCGCATGGGCGCGATCATGAGCGCCGACGTCATTCCCCTGCCGCGCAGCGAGCCGTCTACACCGCGCAGCGAAGCTTCGCTGGGTCCGATCCTGTCGCTGACCGCCCAGGCGATGAACAGCGTGAACGCCGTCATTCTTGACCGGATGCAGAGCGAAATTCCGCTGATTCCCGCGCTTGCGGGCCATCTGATCGCCGGTGGCGGCAAGCGGATGCGGCCGATGCTGACGCTGGCCGGGGCGGAGCTGGTCGGCTATCATGGTGCCCGCCACCACAAGCTCGCCGCCGCTGTGGAATTCATCCACACCGCCACGCTGTTGCATGACGATGTGGTCGATGGTTCCGAGACCCGCCGGGGCAAGCAGACGGCCAATATCGTCTTCGGCAACCCGGCGACGGTGCTGGTCGGTGATTTCCTGTTTTCCCGCGCGTTCGAGTTGATGGTGGAAGACGGCAGCCTCAAGGTGCTGAAGATCCTCGCCGGGGCTTCCGCGATCATCGCGCAGGGAGAAGTCGACCAATTGACCGCCCAGCGCCATATCGAGACGAGCGAGGACCGCTATCTCCACATCATCGGCGCGAAGACCGCCGCGCTGTTCGCCGCCGCCAGCCGGATCGCCGCCGTGGTGGCCGAATGCGGCGAGGCGGAAGAGCGCGCGCTGGACGATTACGGTCGCAACCTGGGCGTCGCCTTCCAGCTGGTGGACGATGCGATCGACTATGACACCGGCGCGGCCGACATGGGCAAGGACCGGGGCGACGATTTCCGCGAAGGCAAGATGACCTTGCCGGTGATTCTGGCCTATGCCCGTGGCAATGAGGAAGAACGCCAGTTCTGGCGCGATGCCATCGCCGGTTTCCGCACCGAGGACGAGGATCTGGCCCACGCGGTCTCGCTGATCCGCCAGCACGGCACGGTTGCCGCCACGCGCGACCGCGCCCGCCATTATGCCGAGCGGGCGATCGACGCTCTGTCGATCTTCCCCGAAGGCAAGGCCCGCTCGGCGATGACCGAAGCAGCGCGCTTCGCGGTCAGCCGGGGATACTGACCGCTCGCGGGGGGCTCAGCCAACCGGGATCATCAGATGGGCATAGGGCGTGCCTGCCCACATGACGTAAGGCGCGCTCGGATCGGGGTCTGGCCCTGACGGATAGCCCTTGAGCGCCTTGGCCGAACCCACCAGCATCACGTGCGGGCCGGTCTGAATCCAGTCCGCGCCCGAGGTGGGCTTCCTGGCGAATGGATCGGTGTTGCTGGCATCGGTCCCGCCGGACAGCATGTACATGATGCCGGGCATGTCCTGCGGCGGCGGGGCATGTGTCATCCACGCCATGCCCCACTGCAGCGCATTGGCATCCATGCACATCGGATCGGCACCCGGCGTGACTGGGTTGTCGGGCATGCAGGTGAAGCCGTTGGTGCCCTTGCGCAGGGTCGTCATCGTGCCATCGGCGGCGGCAGTGACAATGGTGGCATTCGCGCCGACCGTTTGCGGGGCTGCCGACATGGCGCTGTTGATCGGGTTCTTCGCCGGTTCGGCTGGCTGGGCGGCAGTGCTCTCCCCGGTATCCTTGGCGGTTTTCGCCGGAGAGCAGGCGGCAAGCCCGAGCGCGGCGGTTGCGGTAACGATGAGGGTGGTACGCAGCAAAGTCATCGGAGGTCTCCTCCTTCCATTTGCGGGTACCCCTTCTTACCACGATTGCGCGTCCGGCGCATCTGGTGATTGCGCTTGAAACTTGCCCGCCGCGCGGCAATGCCTTCGCCCGATGACCGACCTTCCCATTCACACGGTGCTGCCCGAACTGCTCTGCGCATTGGCCACGCGCAACGCCGCCGTGCTGATCGCCCCGCCGGGCGCGGGCAAGACCACTGCGGTTGCGCCCGCGCTGATCGGCGAGGAGTGGTGCAAGGGCATGGTCATCTTGCTCAGTCCGCGTCGGGTGACCGCCCGGGCTGCTGCTGAACGAATGGCCGAATTGCTGGGCGAGCCGGTCGGGCAGAAGATCGGCTATCTGACCCGGCTCGATTCGAAGCGTTCTGCCGCTACCCGCGTGCTGGTGATGACCGAGGCGATTTTCGTTGCGACCATCATCGATGATCCGGAACTGTTCGGTGTCAGCGCAGTGCTGTTCGACGAAGCGCATGAGCGCCATCTCGACAGCGACCTTGGCCTCGCGCTGGCGCTGGAAAGCCAGGCGGTGCTGCGCGAGAATTTGCGCGTGCTGGTGATGTCCGCCACCATCGATGGCGCTCGCTTCGCCCGGCTGCTGGGTGATGGCGCACCCGTGATCGAAAGCGCGGGCAAAGCGCATCCGCTCGCCATCCGCTGGCTCGGCTCGCGGCCCGAACTGCGGGTGGAGGACGCCATGGCCAGCGCGATTCTCACCGCCTGGCGCGAGGAGCAGGGCGATATCCTCGCCTTCCTTCCCGGCGTTCGCGAGATCGAGCGGACGGCGGAACGGCTGGCGCAAAAGCTCCACGGCGTGCCGATCCTGCCGCTGCATGGCCAGATCGAGCCCGCTGCCCAGCGCGCCGCGATCCGGCGTGACCCGGATGGCCGCCGCCGGATCGTGCTGGCTACCGCCATAGCCGAAACTTCGCTGACGCTCGATGGCGTGTCGGTAGTGGTCGATGCCGGCCTTTCGCGCCGGGCGGAATTCGACGTGGCTGCGGGCGTCACTCACCTGGTCACCACCCGCGCCAGCCAGGCCGCCGCCGCCCAGCGGGCGGGCCGCGCGGCGAGGCAGGGGCCGGGCGTGGCCTATCGACTGTGGGAGGAAGCGGCCCATCCCGGACGGGCCGGGTTCGACCCGCCGGAAATGCTGACCGCCGATCTTGCTGCGCTGACGCTGACGCTGGCGCAATGGGGCGCGGGCGAACCGCTGGCGCTGCCCTGGATCGATCCGCCGCCCGCCCCCGCGCTGGCGGCGGCGCGCGGGCGGTTGCAGGCGTTGGACGCGCTGGACGCAGAGTTCCACATCACCGCGCGGGGCCGCCAGCTCGCGCAATTGCCGATGGAACCGCCGCTCGCCGCGATGGTGCTGTTCGGGGCGGAACATGGCGCCGCGCGCGAGGCGGCGCGGTTGGCGCTGCTATTGCAGGAACGCGGGCTGGGCGGGCGGGGCGAAGATCTCGCCCAGCGGCTTGCGCGCTGGACCGCCGACCGCTCCCCCCGCGCCGAAGCTTCGCGCAAGCTGGCCGATGGCTGGGCGCGGCGGGCGGAAAAACTGGTCGAACGACGCAGTCCGGATGCACCTCCTGCGGCCATCCTGCTCGCCGCCGGGCTGCCCGACAATCTTGCCCGCAGGCGCGATGGTTCGGGCGAAAGCTGGCTGTCCGCCGGGGGCAGGGGCTATGCGCTCGATCCCGCATCGTCGCTGGCGCGGGCCGAGTGGCTGGTGATCGGCGATGCGCAGGGGCAGGCCCGCTCCGCCCGGATCAGCGCCGCGCTGGCGCTGGACACGGCTGAGGTCGAGCAATGGCTGGGCGAGCGGATCGAGCGCCGCCATACTGCCCGCTGGAACGCAGCCGAAGGCCGGGTCGAGGCGCGGCTCGAACGGCGGCTGGGCGCGATCACGCTGGCCAGCGGGCCGGACCCGTCGCCCGATCCGCAGGCGATCGCGGCGATCCTGCTCGAACAGGCGGTGAAACAGCTCGACCAGCTCCTCCCGCCCGCGCTGATCGCCCGCGCGCGCCATGCCGGGATCGCGGCGCTGGCGCCCGAAGTGCTGGCGGACGAGGCGGCGGACTGGCTTGCCCCGCTGCTGGCCGGGCGGCGCGATTGCGATCTGCCGCGCGGCGCGGTGACCGAGGCGTTGCTCAATCGGCTCGACTGGGACGCGCGCCAGACGCTGGATCGGGTCGCCCCGCGTGAATTCACCAGCCCGGCAGGCACCGCCCATGCCATCGATTATGCCCATGACGGCGGACCTGCGGTGGAACTGCGGGTGCAGGCGCTGTTCGGGCTGGACCGTCATCCGATGATCGGCAGCACGCCGCTGCTGCTGCAACTGACCAGCCCGGCCGCCCGCCCGATCCAGGCCACGCGAGACCTGCCCGGTTTCTGGCGGGGCAGCTGGCGCGACGTGGCCAGGGACATGAAAGGCCGCTACCCCCGCCACCGCTGGCCGGACGAACCATGGACGGAAGTGCCCAGCCTCAAGACGAAGAACGCGCTTAGAGCACTTTCCGACCAATCCGGGTCGCCGTGATTGGCTGGAGCAGGCCGCTGGCGAGAAGCAGCGCGCGGCAGGGGCTGGTTGCCCCTGCAAGGGCTGCAACGCTGCCAGCGGCCTGCTCCAGCCAACCGCGCAGCGGCGGGCCGCTTTTGGCCCAATGCGGCGTCGCTCGTCGGTCACTATATGTGCGCATAGCTCCCTCCTCGCTTCTTGCACTGGGCCAAAATCGGCTCCGTCCCGGCGATCCGGATTGGTCGGAAAGTGCTCTAACCGCAACTGACCAACCGGTCGGCGGCAGCCGACCGCAAGCGCGAACGCGCGCCCGAGCTTATGCGAGGAAAGCCAAGCGGCCCGGATGGGCCGCGCCCGGCGCTTGAGGGGCAACAACAATCCAAACCGGTCGGCACCAGCCGACCGCAAGCGCGAACGCGCGCGCGAGCTTATGCGAGGAAAGCCAAGCGGCCCGGATGGGCCGCGCCCGGCGCTTGAGGGGCAACAACAAAAGCAATCTTGATTTCACGCTCGATTCGCGACAGGGCAAGCCCATGACCGCTCGCATCTATCAACGCCCGAAAAACGCCATGCAGTCCGGCAAGGCCCTGCTCGACCAGTGGCTGCTCGAATTCGCCCCGGCCGAAGCGAAGAAGGCCGATCCGCTGATGGGCTGGGCCGGGAGCGGCGACATGCAGGCGCAGGTCACGCTCAGATTCGCCAGCCAGGCCGAAGCGCAGGCCTATGCCGACCGCCACGGCATCGCCGCGCAGGTCCACGCCACCCCGCCGCGCAAGCTCAAGCTCCAGGCCTACGCCGACAATTTCCGCTGAACACGCCATACCGGGCCAGGCCCGGGACGATGCGCTTGCAATCCAGCGCTCTCCTCGCCATATGCCGCGCCGGGAGTCGGGTGGACGTTTGCGTTCGCCAACCTGGTCAGGTCCGGAAGGAAGCAGCCACAACGGATTGCGGCGGGTCGCCCGGCTCCTTTTTCCCCTTCGCCATTTGCCACGGAACGCCTAGTTAAGCCTCCATGGGCGAATCCACTGACATGTTCGGCGATCCCCTCCCGCCGGAGGGGGACGAGCCGCAGCCGACTGCCGCCGAGCTGGAAGCTGCCGGGCAATCCGCGCTGTTCGGCGCGCCCGAACCCGCGCCGCCTGCCGCAAAAGCGGCCATTGCGCCTAAGCCCGCCGCGTCCCAACCCTATCGCGTGCTGGCGCGCAAATACCGTCCGCAGACCTTTGCCGAGCTGATCGGGCAGGAAGCGATGGTCCGCACTCTCGCCAATGCGATCGAGCGGGAACGGCTGGCTCATGCCTTCCTGATGACCGGGGTGCGCGGGGTGGGCAAGACCTCCACCGCGCGGCTGATCGCCAAGGCGCTGAACTGCATCGGCCCGGACGGCGAGGGCGGGCCGACCATCAACCCCTGCGGGGTGTGCGAGCCTTGCGTCGCCATTGCCGAAGGGCGCCATATCGACGTGATCGAGATGGACGCGGCCAGCCATACAGGCGTGGACGATGTTCGCGAAATCATCGAGGCGGTGCGCTATTCCGCCGTTTCGGCGCGCTACAAGATCTATATCATCGACGAAGTTCACATGCTGTCGCGCAATGCATTCAATGCCTTGCTCAAGACACTTGAGGAACCTCCGCCGCATGTGAAATTCCTGTTCGCCACCACCGAGGCGGACAAGCTGCCGGTCACCGTGCTGTCGCGCTGCCAGCGCTTCGACCTGCGCCGGATCGCCACGCCGATGTTGCGCGATCATTTTGCCGGGATTTGTGACAAGGAAGGCGTCGTCGCCGAGGACGAGGCGCTGGCGATGATCGCCGGGGCCGCCGAAGGCTCGGTCCGCGATGGCCTGTCGATCCTCGACCAGGCGATTGCCCATGCCGATCTCGATGCGGATGGCCAGGTGACGGCCGATCGCGTCCGCGACATGCTGGGTCTGGCTGACAAGAGCGCGCAGCGCGGACTCTATGCCGCGCTCCTGGCCGGTGATGCGCCCGCGCTGCTGGATGGGGTGGCCCGGCAATATGCTCTGGGGGTGGAGCCGCTGGCGTTGCTGCGCGGACTGATGGACCTGACCCATCGCATCACCGTGGCCCAGATCGGCAGGAGCGGGGCCGATGCCCCCACCGCCGAAGAGCGCGCGGTGATCGAACAATGGGCGGGCCAGCTTTCGCCCGGCCAGTTGCACCGCTTGTGGCAATTGCTGCTGAAGGGCCATGACGAAGTGCGCAATGCGCCCGATCCACTGGTGGCCGCGCAGATGGCGCTGCTGCGGGTGATGTACGCTGCCGACATGCCCGATCCTGGCACTCTGGCGAAAAAGCTGGAGGAAATGGCGGCTGGCGGATTTGCGCCGTCTCCGGCCCAGGCGGGCCCCGGCGCAAGCGCTCCGCCGCCTGTTGCGCAGGTCGATTGGGCCGGGCTGGTGGCACGGGTCGATGCCGCCGGGCATCTGCGGGTGGCCCAGACCATGCGCGACTGGGTACGGGTGATCGAACTGGAGCCGGGCCGTCTTGTCTATGCGCTGACAATGGGCTTCTCGGGCGATCCGGCGGCGGAAATGCGCGATGCGCTGCTGTCTGCCACTGGGGAGCGCTGGGAGGTCGAGCGTGGTGAGGGGGAAGGGGCTCCTTCGCTGCGCGAACAGGCCGAAGCGGCGAGGGCCGAAGCCGATGCCGCGCTGCGCCGTGCCCCGCTGGTCGAGGCGGCCTTTGCGGCCTTTCCCGGGGCCGCGATCGTGGATGAAGACAATGCGCCGCAGGGCGCGCGCAACAATTGGAGCAAACGCGCATGAAGTCGATGGAAGAGATGATCGCGGCAGCCCAGCAGGCCGCCGAGACCATCAGCAAGCAGATGAACGAGGTTCAGGCCAAGCTGGACTCGGTCGAGGTCGAAGGCGTTTCTGGTGGCGGGCTGGTGAAGATCCGCTGCACAGCCAAGGGCCGGATCGTGGCCGTGGCGATCGACGACAGCCTGATGGCGCCGTCGGAAAAGCAGATGCTGGAAGACCTCGTCGCTGCCGCGTTCAACGATGCGCGGGCCAAGGCCGACCAGGCCAGCAACGCCGAAATGCAGCGCGCCCAGCAGGGCCTCGGCCTGCCGCCCGGGTTCAATTTTCCGGGAATGAATTGAACGCTTTGACCTGACGCGACAGCCGCTATTGCCCGCTCTCGCTTCAGTGCTTTCCTACAGCGGCATTCCCGGTTTAGGGTCGGCCCCGTGAAATCAACCCTCTTAAGCCTTGCAACCCTTGGAAATCCGGGGGTTGCGGGGTGGGGCGGGGATTTTTCACTGGACAGTGTCAACTGTGTCAACCTTGGGTCCTCCACAGGCGGCGCGCTGCGGGCATTGCGATGCAGTAATGTGCTCCCCATATTCGGTGAAATCCCCGTATTCTCCTGTCAGACGGACCATTCATGAGCCTCTTTCCCCTCCTGCCCCTGCGTGACATCGTCGTCTTCCCCGGCATGGTCGTGCCGTTGTTCGTGGGCCGCGAAAAATCGGTGGCCGCGCTTGAAGAAGTGATGGCCGGCGACAAGGATATCTTCCTGCTCGCCCAGCTCGATCCCGGCTGCGACGATCCCGCGCGCGACGATCTGTTTGACGTCGGCGTGATCGCCCAGGTCCTCCAGCTACTGAAACTGCCCGATGGCACCGTTCGCGTGCTGGTCGAAGGCCATCACCGCGCGAAGATCGAGACGCTGCGCGAGGAACGCGATTTCGTGGTTGCCACGGTCGAGGTGCTTGACGCCGAAACCGCCGCCGGTTCCGAAGTTTCCGCAATGATGCGCAGCGTGGTCGAACAGTTCGGCGAATATGCCAAGCTCAACAAGAAGCTGCCCGAGGATCTCGGTACGCAGCTGGCCGAGATCGACGATGCCGCCAAGCTGGCCGACACCATTGCCGCCAATCTCAGCGCCAAGGTTTCCGACAAGCAGGCGCTGCTGACCGAGTTTGATCCGCTCAAGCGGCTGGAAATGGTCTATTCCTTCATGGAAGGCGAACTGTCGGTCCTGCAGGTCGAACGCAAGATCCGCGGTCGGGTGAAGCGCCAGATGGAAAAGACCCAGCGCGAATATTATCTCAATGAGCAACTGAAGGCGATCCAGTCCGAACTGGGCGGCGGCGAAGGCGAGGAAGCGGACGAACTGGCCGAACTGCAGCGCAAGATCGAATCGCTCAAGATGTCGGACGAAGCCAAGACCAAGGCCCTGGGCGAGCTCAAGAAGCTCAAGTCGATGCAGCCGATGAGCGCGGAAGCGACCGTCATCCGCAACTATCTCGATGTGCTGCTGGGCCTGCCCTGGGGCAAGAAATCACGCCTCAAGAAGGACATTGCCAAGGCACAGGCTGTCCTCGACGAGGATCACTATGCGCTGGACAAGGTCAAGGACCGGATCGTCGAATATCTCGCCGTCCAGGCCCGCACCAACAAGCTGAAGGGGCCGATCCTGTGCCTCGTCGGCCCTCCGGGTGTCGGCAAGACCTCGCTAGGCAAGTCGATTGCCCGCGCGACGGGGCGTGAATTCGTGCGCCAGTCGCTGGGCGGCGTGCGCGACGAGGCCGAAATCCGCGGCCACCGCCGCACCTATATCGGCTCGCTGCCGGGCAAGGTCATTTCCAACCTGCGCAAGGCGGGAACCTCCAATCCGCTGTTCCTGCTCGACGAGATTGATAAGCTCGGCCAGGATTTCCGGGGCGATCCGGCCTCGGCCCTGCTTGAAGTGCTCGATCCAGAACAGAACTCCAAGTTCCAGGACCATTATCTGGAACTGGATTACGACCTGTCGGACGTTATGTTCGTGACCACCGCCAACAGCCTCAACCTGCCCCAGCCGCTGCTGGACCGGATGGAAATCATCCGGCTCGAAGGTTACACCGAAGACGAGAAGGTCGAGATCGCCCAGCGCCACCTGATCCGCAAGCAGGTGGAGGCCCATGGCCTGAAGAAGGGCGAATTTGAACTGACCGAAGAGGCGCTGCGCGATCTTATCCGCTACTACACCCGCGAAGCCGGGGTGCGCACGCTGGAGCGGGAAATCGCCCGTCTTGCCCGCAAGAGCCTGCGCGCGATTCTGGAAAAGAAGGTCAAGTCCGTCACAATCACATCGGAAAATCTCGGCGATTATGCTGGCGTCCGCAAGTTCCGCCACGGCGTGTCGGAAGACGAGGCGCAAGTTGGCGCGGTCACCGGTCTTGCCTGGACCGAAGTTGGCGGGGAACTGCTGACGATCGAAAGCGTCACAGTGCCCGGCAAGGGGCAGGCCAAGACCACTGGCAAGCTGGGCGAAGTGATGACCGAGAGCATTTCAACCGCCTTCAGCTTCGTCAAGGCGCGGGCACCGGCCTATGGGATCAACCCTTCGATCTTCAATCGCAAGGACATCCATATCCATCTGCCCGAAGGCGCGGTTCCCAAGGATGGGCCATCGGCAGGCATCGGCATGGTGACCTCGATTGTGTCCACGCTTACCGGCATTCCGGTCCGTCCCGATGTGGCGATGACCGGCGAGGTTACGTTGCGCGGCCGGGTCCTGCCGATCGGCGGGCTGAAGGAAAAACTGCTCGCGGCGCTGCGAGGCGGGATCCGCACCGTGCTCATTCCGGAAGAGAATCGGAAGGACCTGGCAGAAATCCCGGACAACATCCGCGAAGGGCTGGAGATCATTCCGGTCAGCCATGTCGACGAGGTGCTCGAAAGGGCGCTGGTCAGCATGACCGCGCCGATCGAATGGACCGAAGCGGACGATCTTGCCAGCCAGCCCGGTCACTTGCCTGCCGGGACGGCAACGGCCCAGACAGCGCACTGATCCGGGCGGATTTTGCGACGAATCGAAGGGCTTGGTGGGTCGGGTTGCTCCCCGGCCTGCCAGTCCGTTCGCCAAAGCACCCGATGCGCAGCGATAATTGCGGTGAAAAGGTGGGAAACCACGCTTTTGCGCGCTTTTTGCCTTTGACAGTCGGCACAAAAGCGTCTCAACTCCGACCCCGCCGGAGAGGTGATTCCGCGGCGGCGAATTTTAAAAATTTTAGGGGGTTTCCAAAACCATGAACAAGAACGATCTGATCGGCGCCGTTGCCGATGCAAGCGGCCTTACCCGCAGCGATGCAACCAAGGCCGTCGAGGGCGTGTTTGATTCCATCACCAAGGCTCTCTCGAAGGGTGACGAAGTCCGGTTGGTCGGTTTCGGGACCTTCTCGGTTGCCAAGCGCAAGGCTTCGACCGGCCGCAATCCGCGTACCGGCGAACCGATGACCATCAAGGCCTCGGCCCAGCCGAAGTTCAAGGCCGGCAAGGGCCTGAAGGACGCGGTCAACTAAGCATTGACGCTGTTCGACCGGTCGCCTGGCGACCGGTCCAGTAAAAAGGCCGCCCCTGCCATGCGCAGGGGCGGCCTTTGTCGTTGGCTTACTGGCCGAGGCTGATCAGCGCCATCGGCGCGGCCTTCGTGCGGTTGTTGATCGCCCAGCCCATGCTCTTGCCGCTCGCGATCGTCTGCGGTGCCTCATCGGTATTGTTGGCAACTATCCCACCATCCGTGGTCAGGGTGAAACGGCCATCCGGCACCGGCAGCTTCGGCCCGCCGGCCTTGGCGGCTTCCGGACCAAGTCCGGCCAGCATCGCCTGCATCGGATTGCCACTGCCCGCACTGGCAAAGCCCGGCGCATCCATCCGCACTGTTCCGCCCTGCCGAACAGAGAGTTGGACGAAGGCGTTGGTCATCGCGAAGCCTTCGATCGACGGGAAGCTGAAATCATGGGTCAGTCTGCTGGAGATCGCATAATCGACGAGGTAAAGGCCATTGCCCTTGTATTCGACCGAGCGATAACCTGCCTGTTTGCGCAAGCGCTGGGCCAGTTCCTCAGCCGCCTTGGGATCGGATGGGTCGAACCCGCCCAGCACGCTGCGCATCTGCTCGGCATCGTGCTTGCGTTTTTCGTCGGCCCGGTCCTGCGTTGCCTTCCATTCCGCCTTCTGAGCGTTGACCTCTTCGGCGGTGCAGGCGCGCTCAGTCTCATTGCCGTCATTGTCGTAGTCTTGGCAGGGCGAGGGCGTGAAGTCTGCCCCTGCCGCGCCTTTTCCGCCAAGATCGCTCAGTGCGAGCACATGGATCTCGCCCTGGTAACTGAAGGTGAAACTGCCGTCCCGGCGCAGGTCGAGTGCGGACACGAATTTTCCGGGCGAGAACATGCAGCCCGCCAGCAGCATGACCAGCCCCATCACCGCGATTGCTGCCCTGGTGCGCCGAGTGATCGTGTGATGATCCATGTTCCTCTCCCGGCATCCGCTCAACCGCGGGTCGCCACGGCATAAAGGGCGACAGCGGCCGCGTTGGAGACATTGAGGCTCTCCATCGCCTCGCTGATCGGCAGCCTTGCCAGCGAATCGCAATGCTCGGTGATATTGTGGCGCATCCCTTCGCCTTCCGCACCGAGAACAAGCGCGACCGGGCCGACCGGAAGTGCCGCGGCGAGCGTGGTTTCAGCTTCGCCAGCGAGGCCGATCCGCCAGTATCCGGCCTCGGCAATCTCCTCCAGCGCGCGGGCGAGGTTGACCACTCGCACCCACGGAACCAATTCCAGCGCGCCCGACGCCGATTTGGCGACCACGCCGGATTCCAGCGGGGAATGGCGATCCTGCGTTACGATCGCGCAGGCGTTGAAGGCGGCGGCAGAGCGTAGCACTGCCCCGATATTGTGCGGATCGGTTACCTGGTCGAGCACCACCAGTGGCCTCGCCGGGTCGGCATCGAGCACTTCGTCGAGAAAACGGTCATCCAGCGGCTCGCACTCCAGTACAAGTCCCTGGTGCGGTGCATCCTTCGAGACAAGTCGGCCGAGATCGGCGGGAGAAGCGTATTCCAGCGGGAAATCGGCGGGCAGTTCGCCATCCAGCGATTCGATCCCCTCGCGGGTCGCCCAGAGCTTGCGGTGGACGCGGTCGGGGTTCTTGAGCGCGGCCTCCACCGCGTGGCGACCCCACAGGCGAACCGCGGCCTTGTTGGTCCGGCCACTGCCGCGCCCGCCCTGCATGCGACCTGCGCGCCCTCTTGGAGCGCGTTTGCTGTCGCGATTGGCCATGAATTACTCCCTGCTGGCGGATTGATCCGGCCCTCCTGCCAGCCGCCCCATTGACAGGCAAGCGCCGCTTCGCCATTGGGGCGCCTCTCGGCCGGGCGGCCCCTTCACGGGGCCTCTTTTTGCGGGGCGACCCGCCACCGGCAATGGTGTGGACAGGTGGCCGAGTGGTTAATGGCAGCAGACTGTAAATCTGCCCGCGAGAGCGTACGGTGGTTCGAATCCACCCCTGTCCACCACCGCTGCCTTCAGGCCTTGTGCAGCACCGTCCCGGATATCGCCGGCTTGAGGCTGCCGTTCAGTGTCTGATCCGCTGTGGGAACCGGCCGGACCCGGTCCCACCAGTCGAGAATCCTCTGCGATGCGACCCACAGGATGCTGGTGGAGATTACCGAGACCAGCCCGTCGACCGCATAATGATAGCCAAGATGCACCGAGGCGAGCCAGATCAGAGCGAAGAACACGAAGAAGAACCGCCCCGCCCAGCGTGATACATGGCGCATTGTCAGGAAATAGAGGAAGGCCATCGAGACATGCATCGAAGGCATGGCGGTGATGCCGCGGCCAAGGCCGTATTCCTTGCTGTGATACCATTCGAGCAGCAACTCCTGCACATGGACCACGGGCACCGGATAGAGCTCATTGGCGGACTTGAGATAAGCCATCTGCGCGGCGAAGCGCGGATCGCCCGTCACCGCTTCGAGGAAGGCAGGACCGACCGAGGCGAGCGAAGTTGCCAGCGCCACGCCGAGGATCGTCCAGATCAGCACGTAGCAAAGGAAATAGCGGTGCCGGATCCGGTCGCCGACGCTGTAATACAGGATGAACAGCGTGCCCGGATAATTCAGCAACATCCAGGCGTGATAAAGCATTGCCAGGCCGGAAGTGATGATCGGATAGCCCAGCACGGGTTGGAAAAACAGCCAGGCGTCGGTTCCGAAGATGGCGTGGTCCCATGCGATCAGCGTGGCGTCCCAATTGTAGACGTGGAACATCGGAATCATCGACTTCATGTTCGAAAACACCGGCATGAAGGCAACTATCATCACGAACAGCGGAAGCCGGGCGAGGAAGCGAGTGCGGATTTCGGCATTCGAATAGCGTCGAAACAGATGCAGCGTGGGTCGCGCGGGGCGATTGCGGGCGAGCGTATAGGCACTGTCGAACAGCAGGATCAGGAAGATGCTGCCGAGGTGAAACTTGCCGTTGGCGATGGCAAGTTCGGGGGCGACAGGGATATTATAGGCAAACAGTATCGCGATACTGGTCGCAAACAACATGCATGACACGGCGAAGATGGGAACCTGCGCGATGATATCGGGAAGATGCCCGTCCTTGCGGCTGTAACCTGCCATAATCCCCTGCTTCATCAACGCACTCCGGGCCTATCTGATACCAAGGCCATAAAGGACAAGGTTAACCAAATGCTTAACGGGCCTTCGCAGCCATGCTTATCCAACCCGCTTGTTCCGGGGCCGCACAGCGCCTAGATGGCGGCATGGCTGGAGAATTGTTCGATAACAAAGGGCGGGGTGACGCGGGCTGGAAATGGCCGGCGATTCATCCCGAGGGGCGCAAGTTCGGGCTGATTGCGGCAGGCATCAGCCTGGTCGCGGCGCTGCTCGCCTGGGAAACGGTTGCATGGCCGGTGGCAGTCCTGACATTGGGGGTTCTCGCCTTCTTTCGCGATCCGGAGCGGATCGTGCCGCAGCAGGACCGGGCCATCATCGCCCCGGCCGACGGACTGGTGTCGCTGATTTGCGAAGTCGAGCCGCCGCGTGAACTTCAGTTGGATGATGCCGCCGGTGGCCGCGGCCTTGGCGCCGGCCCGCTGACCCGGATTTCGATCTTCATGAGCGTGTTCGATGTGCACATCAATCGTGCACCAGTGGGCGGCAGCGTGCGGCGCGTCATCTATATTCCCGGCAAGTTCATGAATGCCGATCTCGACAAGGCGAGCGAGGAGAATGAACGGCAGCACATCCTGATCGAACGGCAGGATGGCATCGCGATTGGCTTCACCCAGATTGCCGGGTTGGTGGCGCGGCGGATTGTTCCCTTCGTCAAGCCGGGAGATATTCTGGCTGCGGGCCAGCGAGTTGGGCTGATCCGGTTTGGCAGCCGGGTCGATGTCTACCTGCCCAAAGGCACGGATTCGAAGGTGATCGTCGGACAGAAGATCATTGCGGGCGAAACTGTCCTGGCCGAACTGGGCCAGCAGGCAATGCTGGAAGGGATCAGCCAGTGACGCCGGCACCCGGCGACCCGTTTGATGATCCCGACGAATCGCCTGCCATGCCGGGCCGTCGCCTGCGCCGGGGGCTGACACTGCGTGCGCTGGCGCCCAATGCGATAACTGCCGCCGCGCTCTGCACCGGGCTGACCGGCATCCGCTTTGCGATCAATGGCGATTGGGAAAAGGCGGCGCTTGCGGTTCTGTTCGCAGGGATGCTGGATGGGATCGACGGGCGGATCGCGCGCCTGCTCAAGGCCGAATCGCGATTCGGAGCGGAACTGGACAGCCTGGCCGATTCGCTGTCCTTCGGCATGGCGCCCGCGCTGATCCTGTACCTCTGGTCGTTGCAGCAGCTTCCGCGGCTGGGCTGGTTTGCCGCGCTGGCCTTCGCGCTGTGCTGCGCCCTGCGCCTGGCTCGATTCAATGCCCGCATCGACATGGATGTCCAGCCGCACAAGTCGGCCGGGTTTCTTACCGGCGTTCCGGCGCCGGTCGGGGCAGGGCTGGCGTTCCTGCCGCTCTACCTGTGGCTTGCCAGTGGCGAGCCGCTGTTTCGCGAACCGGTCTTCGTGGCGGTCTGGGTGGCGATCATCGCTTTCCTGATGATTTCCAACCTGGCCACGCTGAGTTGGACCTCGCTGCGCCCGCGCCGCAATGTTCGGTTGGAACTGCTGGTGCTGGCGGGGCTGGTGTTTGCCGGACTGCTGAACGAGACGTGGTGGACGCTGGTGGCAATCTGCGCCGGATATCTGCTGCTGATGCCGCTGGGGATGGTGCGTTACGCCCGGGTCAGGCGGCAGCGCGCAGCAGCCGCCGCGCAGGCATCTTCCGCTGCGGGGCAGGCACCGGACTGATCAGTCGCGTCCGCACCCGGGGCAGAGACGGGCGGACCTGCAGTTCCTCCATCCTCACGAGAAAATCTTGGTATTCCGCGCAGCGGGCCAGCGCTGCGCTGGTTTCGCCATAGGCGCGGCTGGCGACCAGGAGCGAATGACCTATCACCGCCAACGCGATCGCGGCGGAAGTGCAGAACAGGATGGAGATCGAGAACGCAATCATCACGAACCGCCTTTGCCTGCCCCTCCCGTTCTGACCGAACGTCACGAGGGGCTTGTGGAAAACCCTTATCCGGGGGTATCAGACAGGCGACGCCACCCCGGTGGAACGCCTTGTTCCCTTTTTGTTCTGACCTGTCAAGCGCCTTTTTGCGGCGTGGTGCGCGTCGATTTCCTCATTTGATGCTGGATTCCGGTTGCCAATACGGCTAAGCGCCGCGCGCCCTTGATGGGAATACGCCATTCCGGCGCATTCTTCCTTGCGGGCAAATCCACATGGAAGGCGCACATACCGGTGCCTGGCGCGGTCAAAGGGCAAACACCCTTCCGCCATCAGGTTCCAGTCTTCCAGAGGCACAACCGGAAAGGAATTACCTATGGCGGCCCCTACCGTCAGCATGCAGCAATTGATCGAGGCCGGTGCCCATTTTGGCCATCAGACCCACCGCTGGAACCCGCGGATGAAGCCGTATATCTTCGGCGCTCGCAACGGGGTTCACATCATCGACCTGTCGCAGACCGTGCCGCTGTTCGCGCGCGCGCTCGACTTCGTTTCCGCCACGGTCCAGGCCGGCGGCAAGGTGCTGTTCGTTGGTACCAAGCGTCAGGCGCAGGAGCCGATTGCTGAGGCCGCCCGCCGCTGCAACCAGCATTTCGTCAACCATCGCTGGCTGGGCGGCATGCTCACCAACTGGAAGACCATCTCCGGTTCGATCAAGCGCCTCAAGACCCTTGAGGAACAACTTTCGGGCAGCACCTCGGGCCTTACGAAAAAGGAAGTCCTCCAGCTGACCCGCGAGCGTGACAAGCTCGAGCTGTCGCTGGGCGGCATCCGCGACATGGGCGGCATTCCGGACGTGATGTTCGTGATCGACGCCAACAAGGAAGAGCTGGCGATCAAGGAAGCCAATGTCCTTGGCATTCCGGTCGTGGCCGTGCTCGACACCAATGTCGATCCCTCGGGCATTTCCTTCCCTGTTCCCGGCAATGACGATGCGGCCCGCGCCGTGCGCCTCTATTGCGACGCAATTGCCCAGGCTGCCCAGACGGGCCGTCGCGACGGCGTGATCGATTCGGGTGCCGATTTCGGTGCGATGGAACAGCCGCCGGTGGAAGCAGCGATCGAAGTCGTGGCTGAAGAAGCTCCGGCTGCCGAGGGCTGAGCCGTCGCCGGCCTGACAAGATTGAGACCTAACGCGCCGGACCACTGGCATGATCCCGGGATCATCGGGGTCTGGCGCAAATTGTGAAATTCGAAAGGGTGAGTCGATGGCTGCTTATACTGCCGCTGACGTGAAGAACCTGCGCGAGCGCACTGGCGCCGGCATGATGGATTGCAAGAAGGCGCTGGAAGAGACCAGCGGCGACCTCGAGGCTGCGGTTGATGCGCTGCGCGCCAAGGGCCTGGCTGCTGCCGCCAAGAAATCAAGTCGCACCGCCGCCGAAGGGCTGGTCGGCGTGGCCGTGACCGGCATGCGTGGAGTGGCGGTCGAGGTCAATTCCGAGACCGACTTCGTTGCCAAGAACGACCAGTTCCAGGATTTCGTCCGTAAGGTGACCGCCAAGGCGCTCGATGCCGCCAGCGACGATGTCGAGGAGTTGAAGACCGCAGCCTATCCCGATGGCGGCACGGTTGGTGAAAAGCTGACAAACAATGTCGCCACCATTGGCGAGAACCAGCAGATCCGCCGGATGAAGACCGTGACGGTCGACCGGGGCCTGATCGTGCCCTACATGCACAACGCCGCCGCGCCCAACCTCGGCAAGATCGGCGTGCTGGTCGCGCTGGAAAGCGAAGCGGGCGCCGATGTGCTCGAAGCGCTGGGCAAGCAGCTGGCGATGCACATCGCGGCGGCCTTCCCACAGGCGCTGGATGCCAGCGGGCTCGATCCCGCAGTGATCGAGCGTGAGCGCGCGATCGCGGCCGAAAAGGCTGCCGAGAGCGGCAAGCCGGCTGATGTCCAGGCCAAGATGGTCGATGGCGCGATCAGCAAGTTCGCCAAGGAGAACGCGCTGCTCAGCCAGATCTTCGTGATGGACAACAAGACCCCGGTAGCCCAGGTCGTCGAGAAGGCGGGCAAGGATGCTGGTGCGAAGATCGTGCTGAAGGATTATGTCCGCTTCCAGCTCGGCGAGGGCATCGAGAAGGAAGAGAGCGACTTCGCCGCCGAAGTCGCCGCTGCCGCCGGTCTCTAAGCAGCAGCAATGCCGGAAACGGCCCCGCGCGGCTTCGGCCTCGCGGGGCTTTTCGTATCCACCGCGGGCAGGGTCGCGCCTCTTGGCAGGCGGGCCCGTCGCACTATAAGGGCCGCGCCCGCCCCACATTCGCAAGAAGGTTCACGATGGCCCTGCCGAAGTTCAAACGCATCCTGCTCAAGCTGTCGGGCGAGGTGCTGATGGGCGAGCAGCAGTTCGGCATTGATCCCGCTTTCGTCACCCGGCTGGCCGAGGAAGTGAAGGCGGCGCGGGACACCGGCCTTGAAATCTGCCTAGTCATCGGCGGCGGCAATATTTTCCGGGGCATTTCGGGCGCATCGAAAGGGCTGGACCGCACTACCGGCGATTACATGGGCATGCTGGCCACGGTGATGAACGCGCTGGCCATGCAGAACGCGCTGGAGCGGCTGGGAGTGGAAACGCGGGTCCAGTCCGCCATCCCGATGGCGACGGTGTGCGAACCCTATATCCGTCGCCGGGCAGAGCGGCATCTGCAGAAGGGCCGGGTGGTGATCTTTGCCGCCGGTACCGGCAACCCGTTCTTCACCACCGATACCGGCGCGGCGCTGCGCGCGGCGGAAATGGGCTGCGATGCCTTGCTGAAGGGCACTAGCGTGGACGGCGTATATGACAGCGATCCCAAGAAGAACCCAGCTGCCACCCGCTATGATACAATTAGCTATGACCGGGTGTTGTCCGACAATCTGAAAGTGATGGATGCCGCCGCCGTCGCGCTGTGCCGCGAGAACCATATCCCGATCGTCGTCTTCTCGATCCGCGAGAAGGGCAATGTCGCGCGGGTGCTGGCGGGCGAAGGTGTCCAGACCATTGTGCAGGAGGAAGCGTGACCTATGGCAAAGTATGAGAAAGCCGACATCGAGCGGCGGATGCAGGGTGCGGTCGATTCGCTGAAGAGCGACCTCGGCGGTCTGCGCACGGGCCGGGCCAACGTCAGCCTGCTCGATCCGATCCAGGTCGAGGTTTACGGTGCAATGATGCCGCTGAACCAGGTGGCGACCGTTTCCGCGCCGGAACCGCGCATGTTGACCGTGCAGGTGTGGGACCGGTCCAACATGACCCCGGTGGAAAAGGCGATCCGCAACGCCGGGCTCGGCATCAATCCGATTACCGACGGCCAGAACATCCGGCTGCCGATCCCCGACATGACGGCGGAACGGCGCAAGGAACTGGCCAAGCTGGCCAGCCAATATGCCGAAAAGGCCCGCATCGCGATCCGCAATGTCCGCCGAGATGGGATGGAATCGCTGAAGGAAGATGAAAAGAAGAAGGAAATCAGCGAAGACGACCGCAAGCGCAAGGAAGAGGAAGTCCAGAAAATCACCGACCAGTTCGTGAAGCTGGCCGACGAGGCCGCAGCGTCGAAGGAAAAGGAAATCCTGGGCCAGTGAAGTCGCGATTGCCTGCCTTCGCCCGATACGAGCCTGCGCGGTGATTCTCGCATGAGCCATTCCGCCCACGGCGCGCGCCATGTGGCGATCATCATGGACGGCAACGGTCGCTGGGCCAAGCAGCGCCACTTGCCGCGCGCGATGGGGCATCGGCGCGGGGTGGAGGCGGTGCGGGCGCTGGTCCGGGCAATCCGACCGCTGGGGATCGACACGCTGACGCTCTACGCCTTCTCCTCGGAAAACTGGAAGCGGCCGGAAGACGAGGTCAGCGATCTGATGGGCCTGCTACGGCACTTCATCAAAAGCGATCTCAACGAATTTATCACCAATGATGTCAAGTTGAAGATCATTGGCGATTATAGGGTTTTGCCCGGCGATCTTGTCACTTTGATCGAAGGTGCGCTGGCCAAGACCGCTGGAGGTCGGGGCGGGACGCTGGCGGTGGCGCTCAATTATGGCTCGCAGCAGGAGATTGTCCGCGCGGCCAATGCAGCGGCGGCCCGGGGCGTGATCACGCTGGACAGCCTCGCTGCCGAGCTCGACACCGCCGATCTGCCACCGCTCGACCTGCTGGTGCGCACGTCGGGCGAAGTCAGGCTGTCGAATTTCCTGCTGTGGCAGGCGGCCTATGCCGAACTCTATTTCACCGATGTGCTATGGCCTGATTTCACGGTCGGCCATCTGGAACAGGCGCTGACCGAGTTTGCCAACAGGGAGCGACGCTATGGCGGGCGATGAAAAGAAGCGATCCGACCTTGGGGTAAGAACCCTGTCTGCCGCGATCATGGTCGCGGTCGCGGCGGCGGCGCTCTGGCTGGGCGGCTGGTACTGGACCGGGCTGGTCGCACTGGTTGCGCTGGGCGTGGTGTGGGAATGGTGCGAGTTGGTCTTGCGCTTCGCGCGTTCCGCAATTGCGCAGTTGATCTGGACGCTCGCCGGCGTGTTCTACGTCGGGATCGCCGCTTCCGGGCTGGCCTATCTGCGGATCGTGCGGATCCTGACCGACGGGCAGGCAATTGGCCTGACCCTGACCATCATTCTGCCGGTGATCGCCACGGATATCGGCGCCTATTTTGCCGGACGGACAATTGGCGGCCCCAGAATTGCGCCCGCGATCAGTCCATCAAAAACCTGGGCGGGCCTCTGCGGCGGTATCGTGATGGCGAGCCTGGCTCTTGCTCTGCTGTCGCCCTGGACAGGTGGCGAGCTCCACGGCAAGGACTGGCTGGAGGTGCTGCTGGGTGGCATGGTCGTCGCGGTGGTCGCGCAGACCGGCGACTTCTTCGAGAGCTGGATGAAGCGGCGCGCCGGGGTGAAAGATTCCGGCAAGCTTATTCCCGGACATGGCGGCCTGTTTGACCGGGTGGACGGGCTGCTGGCGGTCTCGTTCCTGATGGGTCTCAACATCGCCCTGCCGCGAGCGCTGGACGCCTTGTGACGGCACGCACCCTTACCATCCTCGGTGCAACCGGATCGATCGGTGCCTCCACGCTCGACCTTGTCCGGCGGCAGCGCCACAAGTGGCGCGTCGTGGCGCTTACGGCCAATGGCAATGCGACCGAACTGGCCGCCTTGGCGCGTGAGTTCGGAGCGGAGATCGCAGTAGTCGCCGACGAAGGCGCGCTTCCCGCGCTGCGCGAGGCGCTGGCCGGGAGCGGGATCGAAGCTGCTGCCGGTCCGGGTGCGCTGGTCGAGGCGGCTTCCCGCCCGGCCGATCTCACCATCGCCGCGATTGTCGGCTGCGCTGGCCTTGCCCCGACCATGGCGGCGATCGAACAGGGTGCGCTGGTCGGCCTTGCCAACAAGGAAGCGCTGGTTTCGGCCGGTGACGTGATGACTGCTGCCGTTGCCCGCTCGGGCGCGACATTGCTCCCGGTCGATTCGGAGCACAACGCCATCTTCCAGTGTCTGGCGGGCAACGACCCGGCCGACGTACTAGCGATCACGCTGACGGCCAGCGGCGGCCCGTTCCGCGAATGGAGCGCCGCGCAGCTGGCCGCCGCCACCCCGGCGCAGGCAGTGAAGCATCCCAACTGGTCGATGGGCGCCAAAATCAGCGTCGATTCGGCCACGATGATGAACAAGGGGCTCGAGCTGATCGAGGCCTTTCATCTGTTCCCGGTCGGGCTCGACGCCTTGCGGATCATCATCCATCCGCAGTCGATCATCCATTCGATGGTCGAATATCGCGATGGCTCGACGCTGGCTCAGCTTGGCCCCTCGGACATGCGCGTGCCGATCGCCTCGACACTGGCCTGGCCGCGCCGGATGGATACGCCCTGCGCGCCGCTGAACCTGGCCGCGCTTGGCCAGCTGACCTTCCACGCGCCCGATGAGCTGCGCTTCCCCGCCACCCGGATCGCGCGCGCAGCTGCCGAAGCGGGCGGGGCAGCGCCGGCAGTGCTCAATGCCGCCAACGAGGTAGCGGTGGCGGCCTTCCTGGCCGGTCATATTGGGTTCACCCGGATTGCCGCAGATGTCGAAAATGTACTTGCGCGCGGACTGCCACCAGCCCCTGCCTCGCTCGAGGATGTGCTGGCGGTCGATGCGGAAGCCCGGATCCGGGCGAGAGAACTGTTGGAGTTGGCCTGACGTGACGGACCTGACGTGACGGAATCGCCGTCTTTCCTTGTGATGATCGTCGGCTTCCTGCTGGTGCTGGGGCCGCTGGTGGTGTTGCACGAGCTGGGCCATTATGCGGTCGGTCGGTTGTGCGGTGTGAAGGTCGATGTCTTCTCGGTCGGTTTCGGCAAGGAGATCGCTGGCTGGACCGACCGGCGCGGTACCCGCTGGAAGCTCTCGTCGCTGCCGCTCGGCGGCTATGTCCAGTTTGCCGGAGACATGAATCCAGCCAGCCAGCCGAGCGAGGAATGGCTCTCACTTCCGCCAGACGAACGTGCGATGACCTTTCAGGCCAAGGCGTTGTGGCAGCGGTCCCTGATCGTGGCTGCGGGCCCGGTCACCAATCTGCTCGTAGCTGTCGCCATCTTCGCCGCCTTTTTCCTGGCCATTGGCAAGCAGATCACGCCGCCGGTTGTGGCCGGCTTTGCCGAGCAATCGACCGCCCGCGCGGCGGGATTGCAGATCGGCGACCGGATCGCTGCCGTGGATGGCGAGGAGATATCCTCCTTCATAGACCTGGCCCAGCGGATCGAACTTTATCCGGGCGGGGTAGCGAAGCTGACTGTCAGGCGCGGCGAAGCGGCGCAGACGTTTACCGTTCCGATTGCCAGCACGCTCGTAAAGGACCAGTTCGGCAACAGCACCAGGCTGGGCCGGATCGGGATTATATCCGAAGGGCTGGAATGGCAGAAGGTCGGGCCGGGCGAGGCGGTGGAGCTCTCGTTCGGCTACTGTATCGGCATTGTCCGGATGATGGTGACCGGCATCGGCCAGATTCTGACCGGAGAGCGCTCGGTCAGGGAAATGGGCGGGCCGATCAAAATCGCGAAATACTCGGGCGAGCAGCTGTCTCTCGGGCCGCTGATGTTCGTCCAGTTCGTGGCGATGATTTCGATAAACCTTGCGTTCATCAACCTCCTGCCAATCCCTGCGCTGGACGGCGGGCACCTGGCTTTCTACGCGGCCGAAGCGGTCCGTCGCAAGCCGCTGGGGCCGCGCAGTCAGGAATGGGCTTACCGCACCGGCATAGCCTTCGTGCTCGCGCTGATGCTGTTCGTCACGATCAATGACGTCGCGTCGCTCCTGTCTTTCGGGAGTTAGACGGGGAAAAGGATGGTGTTGCGCCGCAACGCAACGGACTTCGGCTTGATTGGCGTGGCTGCATCGGGCAGAGGGCAGCAAGCGCTGCAAAACCGGTCATCGCGGAGGATTCCGCGCGGTGGCCGTGAAATAATGGATGTACCGTATCAATGATTGGACGGGAGATGGGCCTTAAGGGCTGCAATTTGGGTACTTCGCGTTTCGCTGCGATCTTGCTTGGCGGAACGATTCTGGGTGGGGTGCCTGTCGCTGCATTCGCTCAGGATGCAGCCCAGCCGACGCCTGCGGCGGCGGCACCAACCGCAGCGGCTCCGACGCCTGCGGCGGCGGCACCAACCGCAGCGGCTCCGGCGCCTGCCCCCGAGGTAATCAGGACGCTGACAGTCGTCGGCTCCCAGCGGCTCGAGCCGAACACTATCCTAAGCTACACCCAGATTCGTCCGGGCCAGGCCTACAGCCAGTCGACCGCCGATCAGGCGCTGAAGGATCTGTACGCGACCGAGCTGTTCTCGAATGTTCAGGTGCGCAACAACAACGGCGACGTGGTGATCGAAGTTCAGGAAAACCCGGTGGTCAACCGGATTATCCTGGAAGGCAACAAGGCGATCAAGGACGACAAGATCCTGCCCGAGATCAAGCTTGCCGCGCGCCAGATATTTACCCGTTCCAAGGTCCGCGCGGACGTTGCCCGGCTGATCGAACTATACAAGCGCAAGGGCCGTTTCGCCGCCACGGTCGAGCCGAAGATGGTCCAGCTCGAACAGAACCGCGTCGATATCGTCTACGAAATTCGTGAAGGGGCCAAATCCAAGGTCCGCGCGATCAACATCATCGGCAACGATAAGTTCGGCGATGGTAAGCTGCGCGGCCAGATGGTGACCAAGCAGTCGCGCTTCTTCCGGATTTTCAGTTCCAACACCAGCTACGATCCCGATCGCCTTGCCTTCGACCAGCAGAAGCTACGCCAGTACTACCTGACCGAAGGCTATGCCGATTTCCGCGTCGTCTCGGCAGTGGCGGAGCTGACACCCGACAAGAAGGACTTCATCATCACCTATGTGGTGGAAGAAGGCGATCGCTACAAATTCGCCGATTCCAAGGTGGAAAGCCAGCTGCGCGACTTCGACAGCGAAAAGCTGACCAGCCAGCTGCCAATGAAGAAGGGCGATTGGTACAACGCCAAAAAGGTCGAAGATACCGTCGATGGCCTGACCGAAGCCGCCGGTTCGCAGGGCTATGCCTTTGCCGATGTCCGTCCCCAGTTCAACCGGGACAAGGACACGCTGACGATGGGGATCGTCTACACCATCGGCGAAGTACCGCGGGTCTATGTCGAGAAGGTCAACATCAACGGCAACACGCTGACCCAGGATAAGGTGATCCGCCGCGAGTTCCGCATCGCCGAAGGCGATGCGTTCAACTCGGCATCGGTCAAGCGTTCGACCAACCGGATCAAGTCGCTTGGCTATTTCCAGGAGAATTTCGAAGTCAGCCAGGCGCAGGGCAGCGCGCCGGACCGAATCGTGCTGGAAGCCAATGTGGAAGAACGCCCCACCGGCGAACTCCAGCTTTCGGCCGGCTTTTCCAGCCTCGAAAGCTTCATTCTCCAAGCTTCGATCCAGCAGCACAACTTCCGTGGCCGTGGCCAGACGGTCGGCGCCAGCGTCGATTATTCGCGCTACACCAAGAGCGTGGCGCTGAATTTCACAGAGCCCTATCTGTTCGACCGCAATATCTCGGCCGGTATCGATATCTATCGCCGCGACATGAACAGCTTCAACTACTTCCGGCGCGATCGCAATACCACCTACAAGCGTGCGACTACCGGCATCAGCCTGCGGTTGGGCGTGCCGCTGACTGAATATATGTCGGTGATCGGCCGCTACACGCTCAATTACGACGATGTTTCGCTGAGCCGGGAGTTCTTCGCGGATCGTGACGGCGATGGCGTGGAAACCTGCGAGCCGCTGCTGGCCGGTCGCTATCTCTGCGATGCGCTCGGCAAGGAATGGACATCCAGCCTTGGCGCTTCGCTGGTGCTGGACACCACTGACAACCGCAACCGCCCGACCCGGGGCGAATCCGCGTCGGTCAGTGTCGATTTCGCCGGGCTGGGCGGCACGGTCAAATATGCCCGCATCAGCGCCAATGCCGCCAAATACTGGAGCATGGGCGGCGGCTTCGTCTTTTCGGTCTCGGCCGAGGGTGGGACCATCAAGTCGATGGAACACAACAATGTCGCTGGCGTTGACGACGTCCGCCTGACCGATCGCTTCTTCCTGGGCGAACCCCAGTTGCGCGGTTTCGGCATCCGCGGCGTTGGGCCGCGCGTGCTGCGTTATGAAACGGTGCGCAATACGGCAGGCACGGTGGTGCGGGTTGATCCGACCGATCCGTTCACCGACGATGCGCTGGGCGGAAAGACCTATTATCAGGCCCGGGCCGAGCTGGAGATTCCGATCGGTTCCGGCGCGCGCGAAATGGGCCTGCGCCCGTCGGTCTTCCTCGATGCCGGCGCGGTGTTCGGTCTCAGGCGGCCAAACCTCAGCAGCGTCCTGCCACCGCTGGCCGGTCAACCGGACCTGTTCCTGCCCCGGCGTGACCAGGACGGCAATCCGCTGTTCCTGCAGAATATCTATGGCAGCGATGGGACGACCATCGTCGATAACGTGCAGACAACAACGCCGACCGGTGTGAAAGACAAGGACTATATTGCCTTGGGCAGCACCATTCCTCCCTTCGAAGAGGAATATGTCGGCAATTCGCCCAGGCCGCGCGTGGCCATCGGCATTGGCGTGAACTGGAATTCGCCGTTCGGCCCGCTGCGCATCGATTTCGCCAAGGTCCTGATGAAGGTCCATGGCGACAAGACCAAACCCTTCTCCTTCAACGTAGGAACCCAATTCTGATGAAATCCCTTCTCAAGCCGGTGCTTCTTGCCGGAATCATGCTTGTTGCCGCTCCCCAGGGCGCCATGGCCGCGCCGACTGCGGCCGCGCCTGCGTCTGCCCCGGCCTCGACCGGTACCTATGTCCCGGGTCTGGCGATTGCCGATATCGATGCCGTGGTCGGCAATTCGGACGCCAGCCGCGCCGCTTTCCAGCAGCGCCAGGTGACTTACAAGGCCCAGATCGACGCTTACAAGGCCCGCAGCCAGGTCCTCCAGGCCCAGCTCCAGCCGCTGGTCGACAAGTACAATCGCGACAGCCAGGCCTCGAAGCCGGACCAGACTGCGCTGCAAGCTCAGGCTGCCACCATCCAGCAGGGTCAGGAATCGGCCCAGCGCGAGCTGAGCGAGATGATCAAGCCGGTGCTGTATTCGGAAGCCTTCGTGAACGAGCAGATCGAGGACAAGCTCGACCAGGCGGTCAAGAACGCCATGACCGCCCGCAAGATCACCCTGGTGCTCAAGCCCGATGTCGTGCTGGCCACCGACAAGACCTATGACCTGACCGGCGGTATCATTGCCGAACTCAACAAGCTGATCCCCAACGCCCAGCTGGTCCCGCCGGCCGACTGGAAGCCGCGTCAGGTTCGCGAAGCCGAAGCTGCCCAGGCGCAGCAGGCTGCCAGCGCTGCCGCGACGACCCCGGCCGCTCCGGCAACTTCGGGCCGCTGAGCGCGACGGACGGACAGGATGACGGGGGCAGGGCATGAGTGACAGTGGATTGGCGGCGACCGCCTATGATATCCAGAAAATCCTCAAGGCCCTGCCTCATCGTTATCCGCTGCTGCTGGTCGATCGGGTCGTCAGCCTGACGATCGGCGAGGAAATTCACGCGCTGAAGGCGGTGACTTTCAACGAGCAGTTCTTCCAGGGCCATTTCCCCGGTCGCCCGATCATGCCGGGCGTACTCCAGATCGAGGCTCTGGCCCAGGCGGCGGCGATCCTCGCGATCGAGACGCTGGACCTCGCCGGCAGCGGCAAGCTGGTTTATTTCATGTCGATCGAAGAGGCCAAGTTCCGCAATCCGGTGGAGCCGGGCTGTCTGCTCGACCTGCATGTGGTGATGGTTCAGAAGCGCTCGCGGATATGCAAGTTCCGCGGCAAGGCGATGATCGGCGAAAAGATCACCTGCGAAGTGATGTTCACCGCGATGGTGGCCGAACCACCGGCGTGACCGGGCTTGCATCCTTGCGCAACTGCCGCTAAGCGCGCGCCTTCCTTTTCATCCGAAAGGCCGGTCGGTACCGGCCAACCATACGGAGCGCACCGCCATGAAGGCCGATACCCATCCCGACTACCACATGATCAAGGTGCAGATGACCGATGGCACCCTGTTCCAGACCCGCTCAACCTGGGGCAAGGAAGGCGACACGATGACGCTGGAAATCGATCCGACCAGCCATCCGGCCTGGACCGGCGGCCCACAGCGCCTGCAGGATGGTGGCCGCGTCGCCAAGTTCAACAAGCGCTTCGGTGGTCTCAGCCTCAAGAAGGGCTGAGGGTTCCGGCATTGCCGACTCACAAAGGGGCGGTCCTGCGGGGCCGCCCCTTTGCTGTGCGTGGCAAGCCGAAGCCGATGAAATGCCGGGTGGAGTGAAGGCCCGTCAGTTTTTGCTTTGAAATGGGCGCATGCTGTGCAAGAGGCTCGCCCCCGCGATGCCCTGCTTTGAGGGCGTTTGCGGTTCATTGTGGCGATCGTAGCTCAGTTGGTTAGAGCGCCGGTTTGTGGTACCGGAGGTCGTGGGTTCAAACCCCATCGGTCGCCCCATTTCTCACCCCGATCTTGATCTCTGGGCCCCTGTGTTCCGGGGCGGAAGCAGGATGCCATGGCCGCTTTCTGGACCGAGCCGGACTATGACGACCACGAACTGGTCGAACTGGTGCGCGATACCGCGTCTGGCCTGACGGCGATCATCGCTGTCCATTCCACCCATTGCGGCCCCGGCGGCGGCGGCGTGCGGTTCTGGCATTACGCCGATCCCGCCGACGCCATGCGCGACGCGCTGCGGCTGTCGCGGGGGATGAGCTACAAGAACGCGATGGCCGGGCTTCCGGCCGGCGGGGCCAAGGGCGTCATCCTGGCCGATCCAACCCGGACCAAGACCCCGGCGATGTTGGCCGCTTTCGGCAATGCGATCGATGCGCTGGGCGGCCGCTATGTCACCGCCGAGGATGTCGGCATCAGCGAAGCCGACATGACCGCCATCAGCCAGCGCACCCGCCATGTGTCGGGCCTGCCAGTGCCGGAAGGTCACGCCGGGGGCGATCCGGGCCCCTATACCGCGCAAGGAATCTTCCTCGGCATCAGGGCGGGGGTGGCGCACCGGCTGGGGCGCGAGAGCATGGCTGGCGTCCATGTCGCGATTCAGGGCACCGGCAGCGTCGGTGGCGGGGTTGCCCGGCTGTTGGCGGCGGAAGGGGCACTACTGACGCTGGCTGATATCGATCATGTCCGGGCCGCAGCGCTCGCGGACGAGCTTGGCGGCGAGGTGGTGGCGCATGACGCGATCATGGCGGTGCCATGCGATGTCTTCAGCCCCAACGCGCTCGGCGCGATCCTCGACGAAAGCGGCATTGCCGCCCTGCGCTGTGCGGTCGTCGCGGGCGGGGCCAACAACCAGCTGGCGCGGGCGCACCATGGCGCGATGCTGGCTGCGCGCGGCATCCTCTATGCGCCTGATTACGTCATCAACGCCGGGGGCATCATCAATGTCACGGTCGAATATGTCGCCCGCCAGCGCGGCGAGCATGGCTCGCTCGAGGAAGTGAACCGGCTGATCGGCGAAATCCCCGACCGGCTTCGCGCGATCTGGCAGGAGAGCGAGAGCACTTGCGAATCGCCCGATGTGATCGCCGACCGGATGGCGCGGCGGTTGATCGGGCGCGGATAGAATCCTTGCTCCGCGCCAATGCGCCTGCCAAAGCGGCGCCGACCTCTGTAAAGATTCTTCCGATGCATGGTTACGCCAATCCGACCCGTTTCCTGTCGCTGGCGCGGTGGCTGACGCTGCCGCTGCTGCTGGGCGGGCTGGCGGTTACCGGCGGCGCGCTGATCTGGGCGCTGTTCCGGGTTCCGCCCGACCGGCTGATGGGAGAAACGGTGCGGGTGATGTACATCCACGTGCCCGCCGCCTGGCTGGGCATGGGCGGGTGGACCGCCATCGCCATCGCCAGCCTGGCCGAACTGGTCTGGCGCCATCCGCTGGCCGGCATAGCCGCCCGCGCGGTGGCGGTGCCGGGGGCGGTATTCACCGCGATTTGCCTGGTTACCGGTTCGATCTGGGGGCGGCCGACCTGGGGCACCTGGTGGGTGTGGGACGGGCGGCTGACCAGCATGCTGGTGCTGCTGTTCCTCTATTTCGGCTACATCGCATTGGCTGGCGCGGTGCAGCGCGAAGGCGCTTCCAGCCGGATTGCCGCAATCTTCGGACTGATTGGCGCGGTCAATGTGCCGATCATCAACCGTTCGGTCGTGTGGTGGAACTCGCTGCACCAGCCGGCCAGCATCACTCTGGGCAAATCGGCGATCGATCCGACTTTCCTCTGGCCCCTGCTGGCCGCGACCATCGGCTTCTCGCTGCTGTTTGGCGGGATCGTGCTGATGCGGATGCGCGCAATCATTGCCGATATCCAGGCCGAGGCGCGGCTGCGGCGCAAGGCGATGAGCGAACCGGCATGAGGGCAGGCTACGACCAGTGGACCTTCGTGATCGCGGCCTATGCGGTGGGCATTGCGGCCACGCTCCTGCTCACCGGCTGGACCTGGCTAGCGATGCGCCGGGCCGAGGCGCGGCGCGACAATGTCCGACGCCAGGGAGCGCAAGACAGATGAGTCTGGGATTGAAAGCAAAGCACCAGCGGCTCGTGCTGGTGGTGGTGGCCTTCGTGGCGCTGGTGGCGGCTGCGCTTCTGGCGATGTGGGCGCTGCGCAGCCAGGCGAGCTATTTCTTCCTGCCGGCCGAGATGGTCGCTTCTCCACCGCAGCCGGACCAGGCCGTGCGGCTTGGCGGGATGGTCGAGAAGGGATCGCTGGCAACCCTGCCCGATGGAGTGACTGTCCGCTTCGTGGTGGGCGATGGCAAGGCACATGTGCCGGTGTCCTTCACCGGCATCGTCCCCGACCTGTTTCGCGAAGGCTCCGGCGTGGTGGCCGAGGGCAAGCTGCGGGCTGACGGCACCTTTATGGCCGACAATCTGCTGGCCAAGCATGATGAGAACTATGTCCCGCGTGAAATGAAGGACATGACCGCGGCGCAGGCCCGGGCGACAGTGGCGGAGACGAAATGATCGCCGAATTCGGTCTTGCTGCCCTGTGGCTTGCCGCCGCGCTGGCACTGCTCCAGCTGGTGGCTGGCAGCCTCTGCCTGCAACCAAAGGGCGAACGGATGAGCGTGATCGTCCGCCCTGCAGCGGTTATGCAGGGCGTGTTGTCCGCGCTGGCTTTCGGCGCGCTGCTGCTGCTGTTCCTCAATACCGATCTTTCGGTGAAACTGGTTGTGATGAATTCGCATTCGGCCAAGCCAGTGATTTTCAAGCTGGCGGGTGCCTGGGGCAACCACGAAGGCTCGATGTTGCTGTGGGTGACGGTGATGGCGCTGGCGGGCGGGCTGGTCGCCCTGCTGGAGCGACGCTTGCCGGAACGAACCATGCTGGCAACGCTCGCTGCACAGGCCTTTGTCGGGCTGGGCTTCTATGCCTTCCTGCTGTTCAGCTCCAACCCGTTCGAGCGGCTGCCCGTGCCGGCGCGCGAGGGAATGGGGCTCAATCCGCTGCTGCAGGATATCGGCCTCGCATTCCATCCGCCGACGCTTTACCTCGGCTATGTCGGCATGTCGGTGGCCTTCAGCTTTGCCGTCGGCGCGATGCTGACCCGGCAGGTGACCCCGGCATTTGCCACAGCGATGCGGCCCTGGGTGCTGGGCGCGTGGATATTCCTGACCGTGGGGATCACGGCGGGCAGCTACTGGGCCTATTACGAGCTGGGCTGGGGTGGCTGGTGGTTCTGGGATCCGGTCGAGAATGCCTCGCTGATGCCCTGGCTGGCGGCCACTGCGCTGCTCCATTCCGCCAGCGTGCTGGCCGCGCGCGACGCCCTGCGGGCATGGACGGTGATGCTGGGCGTGGTGGCCTTCTCGATGTCGATGATCGGCACGTTCCTGGTGCGCTCGGGTATCCTCACCAGCGTCCATGCCTTTGCGGTCGATCCCGAACGCGGGACGTTCATCCTCGTCCTGCTGGCGATCTACATCGGCGGGGCGCTGACATTGTTCGCCATGCGCGCCGGAACCATTGCCGAAGGGGAGCGCTTTTCGGTGACCAGCCGCGAAGGCGCGCTGGTGGTCAACAATGTCGCGCTGTCGGCTATCCTCGGGATCGTCCTGCTCGGCACGCTCTATCCGCTGCTGGCAGAGGCATTCGGGGTCAAGGTTTCGGTCGGGCCGCCCTATTTCAACCCGGTCAGCGCGATCTTCTTCCTGCCGATGCTGCTGGTGATGGCCGTCGGGCCATTGCTGCGCTGGCGGCGGGACAGCGCGGCCCGGATCAGGCCGCCGCTGATGGCCTGTGCCGGGATCGCGCTGTTGGTGTTGGCAGGACTGATCGCGTGGGGTCCGCCTGGCCTGCTGCCGATGCTGGGCATTGCCCTTGCCGCGGCGGTCGGCATCGCCAGCCTGCTGCCGCTGCGCGGACGCAAGCTGCGGCGAACGCCGTTGCCACTGTGGGGCATGGTCATCGCCCATTTCGGCCTCGCGCTCGCCCTGTTCGGAGCCTCGGCCGACAGCGCTTATTCGGTGGAACGGCTTGTTGCGGCGCGGATCGGGCAGGTAACGGATGTCGGCCCCTGGCAGGTCAGGCTGGCCTCGGTCGAGCCGACGGCGGGCCCGAACTGGACCGCGCTGGAGGCCCGACTCGAAGCAAGCTATCGCGGTGGAGCACCAATCGTGGCCACGCCGCAGTCGCGCTATTTCTGGGCGCCGGTGCAGCAGACCAATGAGTCCGCCCTGCTGACCCGCTGGAATGGTCAGCTCTACGCCGTGCTGGGCGGCGAGGCCGAGGATGGACGCTGGCAATTGCGCCTGTGGTGGAAGCCCTTCGTGACCTGCATCTGGTTCGGCGGCCTGCTCATCGCTCTCGGCGGCCTTCTGGCGCTGATCGGGCGGGTCTATGGCGATCTGCGCCGCCGCGCGATCCTCGCCCGGATTGCCCAGCGCAAGGTGGATCTCGGCCGATGAGCGCGGGCAGCTGGAAATTCTGGCTGCCGCTGGCGATTTTCGCCGGCTTCTGCCTGCTGGTGTTCGTCCAGCTGATGCACCCGGCGGAGCGCGAAGTGGCCAGTGCGATGATCGGCAAGCCACTGCCTGCCTTTGATCTGCGCGCGGCCGTGCCGGAACGTCCCGGCCTTGCCACGGTCGACCTCAAGGACGGCAAGCCCCGCCTGCTCAACATCTGGGCGAGCTGGTGCATTCCCTGCGCGGCAGAAGCCCCCCAACTGGAGGCATTGCGTCAACAAGGGGTGGAGATCGTCGGCGTTGCGATCCGCGATACGCCGGAAGATGTCACCGGCTTCCTCGCGCGCTACGGCAATCCCTATGCCCGGCTTGGCGCGGACGATCTGTCCGAGGTTCAACTTGGGATCGGATCGTCGGGCGTTCCGGAAACCTTCGTAATCGATGGCGCCGGGGTGATCCGTTACCAGCATATCGGCGATATCCGGGAAGATGACGTGCCGATGCTGATCGCCAGGCTGAAGGAGGCGGCGCGATGAAAGCCCTGTTCCTGATGTTCGCATTGTTCTTCGCCATGCCGCTCGCCGCGCAGGATGCCCTGCCGCCTGCGCCCTATGCCTATCGCCAGCTTGATGATCCGGCGCAGGAGGCGAAGGCGCAGGCGTTGATGGAGAGCTTGCGCTGCCTGAAGTGCCAGGGGCAGTCGATTGCCGATTCCGATGCACCGATGGCTGGCGACATGCGCCACCAGGTGCGGCTGCGGATTGCTTCGGGCGAAGCGCCCGAACATATCCGCGCCTGGCTGATCGAGCGCTATGGCGACTACGTCAGCTATGCCCCCAAGATCAGTGCCACCACATGGCCGCTGTTTGCCGTCCCGGTGCTGCTGTTGTGCATCGTGGTGATGGTGTTACTCCGCCGTCTGGGAGGACGCCGATGAGCCTGCTCTACGCCATTGGCCTTGCCGCCGCCGCTATGGGTGCGATGGTTTGGCTGTTCCGGTTGCCGAAGGCGGCAGCCTTTGCCATCGGATCGGCGCTGATCCTCGGGCTTGCCGGGTTTGCCCTGCAAAGCGATCCGGGTAAGCCCGGCGCACCGGCCGGGGCGGCGGAGGGCGGCAAGGGCGAGGATGGCACGCCTCTGGTTGAGTCGCGCAAGCTATTCTTTGCAAAGAGATTACCCCCACCATCCTATATGATTTTTGCCGATGCCTACACCCGGCAAGGGCAATATGCCGATGCGGTGACCATCCTTCGCGAAGTGGTCGATAAACATCCCAAGGATGGCGAGGCATGGGTTGCGTTGGGGAACGTTCTGGTGGCGAAGGGGCAAGGCAACCTCGCACCGCCGGCGCTTTTGGCTTATCGCAAGGCATCGCAGGCAGATCCAGACAGCCTCGCACCCGGTTTCTTCATGGGCGTGGCCGAGCTTCAGGCCGGTCGGCTGGTCGAAGGGTACAAGCTGTGGGCGGCGGCGCTGAGCCAGAGTCCTCCCGATGCGCCCGGAAGGGCCGAGCTGGAACAGCGTCTGGCGCAGCTCGATACGCTGATGCGCCAGATCGCTGCCGGGCGCTAGGAACGCGTGTTGCGGTGCAATTGCCATGCTGCTAAGCGCCGGGCCTGTTTGGCCGGAGGTCCGGCCGTGCGATCCAGCAGCAGGGGCATCAAATCCCGATGACTGACGCCGAAAATTCTGGCGAATCCTTGCCTGCTCCCCCCGCAACCCCAGGGCATCAGCATGAGGGAAGCATCGTCAAGCTGGCGGTCGGCGCGATGGGGGTGGTGTTCGGCGATATCGGCACGAGCCCGCTTTACGCCTTGCGCGATACCTTTGCCGGGCACCACCGGCTGCCGCTGGACCAGTTGCATGTCTTCGGCATCATCAGCCTGATGTTCTGGTCGATGATGGTGATCGTGACCCTGAAATATGTAACCATCATCATGCGGGCGGACAACAAGGGCGAGGGCGGCAGCCTGGCGCTGCTGGCGCTGATCAACCAGAATGTCTCCGGCAAGAGCTGGTCGGCGGGGATCGTCCTGCTGGGTGTGTTTGCCACTTCGCTGTTCTATGGCGACAGCATGATCACCCCGGCGGTGTCCGTGCTCGGCGCGATCGAAGGCCTGGCGGTATACGAGCCGGGCATGGGGCGTGTGGTGGTGCCGCTGGTGGTGGCGATCCTGGTTTCGCTGTTCCTGATCCAGAGCCGGGGCACGGCCCGGGTTGCCAGCCTGTTTGGCCCGGTCATGTTGCTGTATTTCGGCGTGATCTCGGTGCTGGGGGCCATCAGCATTGCCGCCATGCCACAGGTCCTGCAAGCCCTGAGTCCGCTTCATGCTGCCGCGATGTTCATCGCCGATCCCTGGCGCGGTTTCCTGGCGATGGGTTCAGCCGTGCTGGCGGTTACCGGCGCGGAAGCGCTCTATGCCGACATGGGCCACTTCGGCCGCCGCCCGATCCGGATTTCGTGGCTGTTCTTCGTGCTGCCGGCACTGGCGGTCAATTACCTTGGCCAGGCCTCGCTCCTGCTGCGCGATCCGCATGCGCTGGAAAGCCCGTTCTACCTGTTGGCGCCGGAATGGTTCCAGTGGCCGTTGCTGGTGATCGCCAGCGGCGCGGCAGTGATTGCCTCGCAGGCGGTGATCACCGGTGCCTTTTCGGTGACGCAGCAGGCCATGCAGCTGGGTTTCATTCCGCGCATGACGATCAAGCACACCAGCCTTACCCACGGTCAGATCTATATTCCGGTGATTAACTGGGCGCTGATGATTGCGGTGATCCTGCTGGTCCTGATGTTCGAGCGTTCGTCCAACCTGACCGCAGCCTATGGCATCGCGGTGACCGGCGCGATGGCGATCGACAATTTCCTGCTGGCGGTGGTGCTGATCCATCTGTGGAAGTGGAAGAAGTGGACCGCGATCCCGCTGCTGGCGCTGTTCTTCACAATGGATGCGGCCTATCTCGGTGCCAACATGACCAAGATCCCCGATGGCGGCTGGGTGCCGCTGGCGATGGGGCTGGTGATTTTCACCTTGCTGACCACCTGGTCGCGCGGCCGGGCGCTGATGCGCCAGAACATGACCGAAGGCTCGATCCCGATCGAGGTATTCGCCAAAAGCGCGCATTCCAGCGCGGCGCGGGTGCAGGGCACGGCGGTGTTCATGGCTGCCACAAACACAGGTGTGCCTTCCGCGTTGCTGCACAACATCAAGCACAACAAGGTACTGCATGAGCGGGTGGTGATTCTTACGATTGACATACAGGATGTGCCCTATGTCGAGGCTGAGGATCGCTTTACCATCAAGGATCTCGGACAGGGCTTCTATCGCCTGACGATTCGCTATGGCTTCCTGGAGGAAACCGATGTGCCGGCCGCATTGAAGCAGATCACCATGGGCGGACAGTCGTTCGAGATGATGAAGACCAGCTTCTTCCTCTCGCGCCAGACGCTGATTGCCTCGGCCAAGCCGGGCATGGCGATCTGGCGGGAAAAGCTGTTCGCCTGGATGCTGCGCAATGCCGCCAGCGCGATGGAATTCTTCCGCCTGCCGACCAACCGGGTGGTGGAACTTGGGAGTCAGGTCGAGATCTGAGAAGCGGCTGGGAGGTCTCCGTCCCCGGCCGCGCGGCCTATTCCGGCCTCTGTTCCAGTTCGGCCTTGTCAGCCTTCTGCTGAAGGCGCTGCTGATACAGGATTTCGTCCTTATGGCGCCGACGCAGATCAGTTTGCTCGCGCGAATTCCGGCGAATGTAGATCACTGCCCCGAGTATTGCGGCCACCATCAGCGCGATGAGGCTGTAGCCGAGAGCGAGGCGTTCCATGAATTGGCCTTGTTTTGTGAGAGTCGGGGCGATGTCGCGCGCCGACCTGATGCCGGCGTACATAGGCTGATTAAGGCCATGGACCAGCAATAATTCCCCGCCAACGGAAAAGGGCGCCACCGCGATTGCGGGGCGCCCCTTCGATTGCCTTGAGGCAATTGGCGAAATCAGTTCACGAGGTTGGCCGAGACCATCGCGTAGAACATGCCGAGCGACAGCAGCAGGTTGGTGCGGCTGGCGATCAGCGCGCGCGGCGCGGCAGCGGCCTTTTCCTCCGCCGTCGCTTCGACGATGCCGAGGATCTTCTTCTGGGCGGGCCAGATGATGAACCAGACGTTGAACGCCATGATCAGTGCCATCCACATGCCGACGCCAATCAGCTTGACGTTGCCTTCGCCCGAAAGGCTGAGCGCCTGGTGGAGAAATCCGCCGATCTGGGCGATCCACAGACCTGTCACCACGGTCAGCAATGCAGACCAGCGGAAGAAGAAGAACACCTTCGGCGCGATATGGCCGGTGATGGCACCCTTCTGTTCTGCCGGGATCGACGGCATGGTCGGGACCTGGACGAAGTTGAGGTAGTAAAGCAGGCCGATCCACAGCACGCCGAAGAACAGGTGCAGCCAGCGCAGGATCGCATTGAGGTTGACTTCCGCCGACGGGGCGAATGCCATCATGATGGCGATGGCGACGGCGAGGCCGACCAACAGCACAAGGTGCAGATTACCGAAAAACTTGGCCATTTTGTTCCCTCCTTTGACTTCCCATTCTCTGATCATGCCCCCAGGGAGGCAGGAAGTTGGCGGATATTAGGGCCAAAGGCGGAAATGGGGAATAGGCTAACCGTCAAACCTGTGGAGGCGTCGTTTCGACCTCTGTTTCGCCTTCCTCACCCAGCCCATGCTTCAGCAGCATCGGAATCTGGGAGAAGGTGAACAGGAAGGACAGCGGGATGAACACCCAGAGCTTTGCCGCCAGCCAGTCCCCGAAGCTCAGTTGCAGGCGCAGGGCCTCGTTGAGTGCGGCAAGGAACAGGAAGAACCAGCCCCAGTTGCGCGAAAGCTTCATCCACCCTTCATCGTTCAGCCCTTCGAATGCGGCATCGAGCAGCACCTTGAGCAGCGGTTTGCCCCGCCAGTATCCGCCCAGCAGGGCGCCGGCGAACAGAAGATAGATGATGGTCGGCTTGATCTGAATGTAGAAGGCGTCGTGAAAATAGATCGTCAGCGCGCCAAAGCCGACGATCAATGCGGTCGACAGCCACAGCATCGGCGAAACCTTGCCCAGCCGCCATTTCGATACGACCAGCGCGACCAGCGCCGAGGCGATGAAGGCCATGGTCCCGCGCCCCACCGCGAAAACCTCGCCCACGGCGTCCTGATGGCCTTCCGGGGCGTATTGGCGATAGACGAGGAAAAACACCGCGAGCGGGCCGTAATCGACCAGAAGATTGACCCAGCCGGAGCCGCTTTTGCGCGCCTCTGCCATCACGCCACTCCCGCAATCACGCGGGCCACCAGGTCCGCATCGAAGGGGCGCAGATCGTCCATCGTCTCTCCCACCCCGATCGCATGGATCGGCAGGCCATATTGCTCCGCCGCCGCCACCAGCACGCCGCCGCGCGCGGTGCCATCCAGCTTGGTCATGATGAGGCCGGTCACGCCCGCCACTTCCTTGAAGATTTCGATCTGCGACAGCGCATTCTGGCCGTTGGTGGCGTCCAGCACCAGCACCACGTCATGCGGTGCTTCGGGATTGAGGCGCCCCAGCACGCGGCGGATTTTGGCCAGTTCGTCCATCAGCTCAGTCTTGTTCTGGAGCCGACCGGCGGTATCGACGATCAATGCGTCGATACCGGTCTGCGTTGCCTGCCTGACCGCGTCGAACACGATGCTGGCCGGATCGCCGCCTTCCGGCCCCTTGACGATCGGCACGCCCAGCCGGTCGGCCCAGATGCCCAGCTGGCCGATCGCGGCGGCGCGGAATGTGTCGCCTGCGGCCAGCATCACGCCATAATCTTCTTCCTGGAACAGATGTGCGAGCTTGGCGATGGTGGTGGTCTTGCCGCTGCCATTGACGCCGATAACGAGGATCACCTGCGGACGGGGAAAGGCGGTGATTTCGATCGGCCTGGCCACCGGGCGCAGAATCGCGGCGATTTCTTCCGCCACCGCTTCCTTCAGGCCACGCTCGTCGATGTCCTTGCCGAAGCGTTGTTCGGCCAGGCGCGCACGGATACGGGCCGCAGCCGAAGGGCCGAGGTCGGACAGGATCAGCGCGTCCTCGACCTCGTCCAGAGTGGCATCGTCCAGCCGCGTGGTGCCGACGATGCCGGTGAGGTTTTCGGTCAGGCGTTCGGATGTCTTGCGAAAGCCGCCAAACAGGCGGTCCGTCCAGCTGGGTGTGCTCATGTCAGCAGCCCCTTATCGATTCCCGTCGGCACAAGCGACAGGATTGTGCCGCGCGCCGTTCCTTCGGGCAGCCGGACAGAGGCAAAATTCTCCGCATGGCCGGTGCCATCGGCTTCCGCGACGACGCTGAGCGTGGTTCCAACCAGCCCGGCCAGCCAGCGCTGGCGCACTTCGGCCACTTCCGTGCGCAATTCGGCAGCGCGCTGCCGGATCACCGCCTTGTCCACTTGCGGCATCCGCTCGGCCGGAGTGCCGGGGCGGGCGGAGTAGGGGAAGACATGGCCATGGACCACGCCCAGATCGCGGATGATGGCGAGGCTGTTTGCGTGCTGCTCGTCAGTTTCGGTGGGAAAGCCGGCAATGAAATCGGCGCCGATGGCGATCTCCGGGCGGCGCGCCTTGAGCCCCTCAACCAGAGTGGCCGCATCGGCGCAAGAGTGGCGGCGCTTCATCCGCTTGAGGATGAGGTCGTCGCCCGACTGGAGCGAGAGGTGGAGATGCGGCATCAACCGGGGTTGGGAAGCGAACAGTTCGTACAGCTGCGGGTCGATCTCCACCCCGTCGAGCGAGGACATCCGCAGCCGCGCCAGTTGGGGAAATTCCTCGAGGATGGCCCCGACCAATTGGCCAAGTTTTGGCGCATCTGGAAGGTCATGGCCCCATGAGGTGACATCGACCCCGGTCAGCACCACTTCCGGCGCGCCTTGCACGAGATGGCGTTCGACCTCGCGCAGCACTTCGGCAATCGCCAGTGAGCGACTGGCACCGCGACCCTGCGGGATGATGCAGAAAGTGCAGGCGTGGTCGCAGCCGTTCTGCACCGCGACGAAAGCACGGGTATGCTGCTGCGGCACTGGCTGGGGCGCATCGGCCACGTTCCACGCGCGCGGATCGAGTTTGCTGGTATTGGCGACCAGCCCATCGACCTCGGGCATGGCGGCGAATTGCTCCCGCTCGATATCGGCGGCGCAACCGGTCACGAGCAGCCGCGCGCTGGGGTTGCGGGCGCGGGCGCGGCGGATCGCCTGGCGGGTCTGGCGGACGGCCTCGGACGTCACGGCGCAGCTGTTGATTACCACCAGGTCGCGTTCCTCGCCCAGCATGGCACGGATCGTTTCGCTTTCCGATAGATTGAGCCGGCAACCGAGCGAAATGACTTCCGCGGCCTTGGGCGCGCTCACGTAAAATCCGCCGGGTCGAAAGTGCCGCGAAAGCTTTCCGCTGCTGGCCCGGTCATGGTGATGTGATCGTCTTCGCCCCAGCCGATGGTCAGCGGGCCTCCGGGCAAGGTAACCCGCACTTCGCGTTCCACCAGCCCGCGCCGCATCGCCACCACGGCTGTGGCGCAGGCGCCGGTGCCGCAGGCGCGCGTCAGGCCAGCGCCGCGTTCCCACACCCGCAGGCGGATCGCGTTGCGGCTTTCGATCGTGCAGACATTGACGTTGACCCGCTCGGGGAAGAGCGGATCGGTTTCGATCAGCGGGCCAAGCCGGGCAAGGTCGACCGCATCGCAATCGGGCACGAAGAACACGACATGCGGATTGCCGACACTGGCTGCACCCGGATTTTCCAGCTCTTCCCAGCCAACCGGCATGGTCAGACTGTCCATCGCCCAGGCGAGCGGGATATCCTCCCACCGGAAGCGCGGGCATCCCATGTCAACCGCGATGCCGCCATCGGCCGGGCGGACCTCAATCAGACCGCCGCCGGTTTCGATCCGTGCCGGGCCGCCGTGGAGCAGGGCGACCGCGCGGCTGGCATTGCCACAGGCCCCCACTTCGCTGCCGTCCGGATTGAAGATCCGCATGCGGAAATCGGCCGCTTCGGAAGGTTCGAGTACGATCAGCTGATCGCATCCGATGCCTGTGTGCCGGTCGGTCAGCCCACGAGCCAAACCGGCTGCCATCGCAGGCAAGGCTTCGCCCCGTCCGTCGAGCACGACGAAATCATTGCCCAGACCGTGCATCTTGACGAAGGGTATACGCATGGCCGGGCATCTAGGGCCTTGACCGCGAAATCACAATGGTTGCAGCCCTCAGGGCCGATCCGCTGCCTTGCGAATTCATTTTCCTACAGGATGGCGGCCTGCCATCATGGGCTTGGCTCTTTGCAATCGTTCACTCCTTGGCACTGTTTGCGCGTTTGCAAATAGCAGAGTGTCACCTTTGCATTCGTCGATCATAGTACTGAATTATTGTAATAAAGATGCATTTTCCGGAGGTGGCGCAGTGTCACCTTTGTCACCCTGTCGTCGGAAGAATCAGCTCTTGCGCCGGCGCTTGGCGGGAGTGGTCGGCCTGACTTCACCGGCACCGGCTTCTTCGGCCATGCGGTCGCTGGCCAGCATGTGCTGGTCGGCCAGCCGACGGTGCGTCACATCGGCATTTTCCGGTCGGCCATAGAGGAAGCCCTGGCCGCGAAGTTCGCCCATCTGGCGCAGTACGTCACCGACTTCCTCGGTTTCGATCCCCTCGGCAGTGATCGGCATGTCGAGCCCGCGCCCGATCGAGACGATGGCTTCGACGAGCTTGGGATTGGCCCCTTCTTCCATCAGTTCGGCCACGAAGCTGCGGTCGATCTTGATCTGGTCGAACGGAAGTGAGCGCAACTGATGCAGGCTGGAATAGCCTGTGCCGAAATCATCGAGGCTTATGCGGATGCCCTGGTTCTTGAGGCTGGTGATGACCGTTCGGACAGCCCCGATATTTTCGTGCAGGCAGCTCTCGGTGATCTCGATATCGAGGCGATTTGGCGGAAAGCCGCTTTCCACGAGGATGCGCAGCAGTTTCTGCGCGAACCAGGGATCGCGCAGCTGGATCGGCGAGATGTTGACCGAGAGGACCAGCTTCGGGTCCCAAGTCCTGGCATCCTCCAGCGCTTGCCGGATCAGGTCTTCGGAAAGCTCTGCGATCAGGCCGATATCTTCGGCAATCGGAATGAAGATATCGGGACTGATCAAGCCCATGTCCGGCGATTTCCAGCGAGCGAGCATTTCGAAGCCTACCAGATCTCCGGTCTTGAGATTGATCTGTTGCTGGTAGTACGGAACGAATTCTCCATCGGCGATCCCGCGTCGAATTCCGGCCTCGAGTTCTGCGCGGAGGCGAAGTTCGCTCTCCATGCGCGGCTCAAACCAGGCAGAGCGATTCCGCCCCTGCTTTTTCGCGTGGTACATTGCAATATCGGCGCGGTTCAGCAGGTTGCCTGCGAATGCTGATGTTCCGACAGCAGCATCCTCCCCGCCATCAGTCGAGGAAATGATCCCGATCGAGACCGTGACATCGACCGAGACATCGCCCTTGGCGATCGGTCGGGCGACCTGGTCGATTATCTTGCCGACAAGCTGATCGATGCGATCAGGACGCGATGGATTGTAGGGGAGGGCACAGGTGAACTCGTCTCCACCAAGTCGCGCGATCAAGGCTCCGGACGGCATTGCCGCCTTCAGACGGTCGGCAATCGAGGTCAACACTAGATCGCCGAATTCGTGCCCATTGAGGTCATTGATCTTCTTGAAGTTGTCCAGATCGAGCATCAGAACGGCCACGGCCATGCCGTTGGCTTGGCTGCCTTCGATCATCTTGGCCATTTCGATCGGCATCCTGCGACGGTTGCACAGGCCTGTCAGAGGATCGGTTTCCGCGAGTTCCCGGGCCTTCGCCTCGGCGGCCTTGCGTTCATGGACTTCGATCGACAGATCGTGATATCGCCGCCAACCGAACAAGATCAGGGCGATATTGAGCAGCACCGCTGTCTCGAGCAGACTATTCGCCTTCTCGCCCGTTCCCATCCAGGAGCGGACGATCTGGGACATCACGGTTCCGCCAGTCCCGACGAACAGCAGCAACGCTGCCATCGAGATCCCGATCACGACGATGTCGGTTTCGGCTCGTCCCAACTGGCCAGCATGCTCTCCGGCCATGTCGATGTTGTTTTCGTCAGCGGTCAATTTGCCCGTAATCCCCCTGAGGATATCGGGGTAATGCTATGCCTTGTGATGCTGAAAATTCGGTTAATTTGGCCTATCACCGCCCTTGTGCAGGATCATCGGAGCAGGCCGATCTCGCGTAGACGCTGCTGGAGGAAGCTGTCCGCCGTTATGGCCTGGGGGTATCGGTCGGGCTGCTCAGGAGTGATGCACTGCGGCAGTGTTTCCAGGCTAAAGTCGCTGCGCAGATGCAGAAAGAAGGGCATGGCGTAGCGGCTGCACGCGGAACGTTCTGTTGCTGGATTGCGCACCCGGTGGGTAGTGGAAGGCAGGGCATGGTTGGTCAGTCGTTGCAGCATGTCGCCGATATTGACCACCAGCGCGCCGGGTGGCGGCGAAAGGCCGATCCATTCCCCTTCGCCTGTGCGGATTTCGAGGCCCTCTTCCTCGGCGCCGAGCAACAACGTGATAAGGTTGATGTCCTCATGCGCTCCGGCGCGGATCGCTCCGGCACTGTCCTCAGCCATTGGCGGATAGTGGAGCAGGCGTAGCACCGAATTGCCGTCGGCGATGGCGGGGACGAACCAATCCTCGCCAAGCCCGAGGTGGAGAGCGATGCGGGAGAGAATTTCGGCGCCGACCCGATCGAATTCGGCAAACAGCTGCTCGAAGCATTCGCGGAATCCTTCGGGCCGATCGGGCCAATTGTTGGGTGGCATGGAAGGAGACAGCAACGGATGCCCTGCTGGCAGGCTGCGCCCAATGTGCCAGAACTCCTTCAGATCATGCACCGCCGAACCCTTGGCTATCTCGGTTCCGAACGGCGTGTAGCCGCGCGCACCGGCACCGGTCGGATCGTAATAGCGGCGCTTCTCCGCCTCGGGCAGGGCGAACAGGGCGCGGGTCAGTTCCAAACCATGCCGGATAAGGGCTTCGTCAAGCCCGTGGTCGCAGACCAGCGCGAAGCCAAAGGCGCGGAAACTTTCGCCAACCGCAGCGGCAAAGCGCGTCGGCGCATCCGCCAGCGAGAGAATGGGAAGAGTGGAAAGCGACATGTGGCAGGCCTGGAAATTAGCAGCTATGGCCCCTGCGAATAGCCGCAACAGGGAGGCTTTGCATGGCCAAAATCGATGGAAACGATGGCAGGGCCGAGCGCCAGCTCTGGCTGATGAAGTCGGAGCCCGATGCCTACGGCTGGGACGATCTGAATGCTGAGGGCGAAGGGATCTGGGACGGAGTGCGCAATCATCGCGCGGCCAACAATTTGCGCGCGATGCAGGTCGGCGACCTCGCATTCTTCTATCATTCCAATATCGGCAAGGAGATTGTCGGGATCGCCCGGATCAGTGCAGCCGGATTGAGCGATCCGACCGATCCGGAACGCAAATGGGCGGCCGTGAAAGTGAAACCGGTGCGCAAGCTGGCAAGGCCGGTCACTCTGGCCGAGATCAAGGCCACGCCGGAACTTGCTGAAATGGAACTGCTTCGCTTGTCGCGCCTGTCGGTGGGGGTTGTCCGGCCAGAGGAGTGGGACTTCATCCTGGCAATGGCCGAAGGCTGAGGCGGGCCAATTGGTTAACGCCAATGGTTAACGTCCCAAGGCAAGACGCTGGAGAAAATCCCGTCCAGCGGGGCTTCCCAGTGGTTAGCGCCGGGTTAACACGCCCGACATGCGACGTTCCCTTGTTCTTACCGATGAAGCCGCGCGGCACCCGTTCCGCGCCACGCTGCCACCCCATGTCTGCCGGGTCGATCTGCCGACGTGGCAGTCGCGCGGATGGCGGCTGAATGCGGGTGACCTGCGCGATTTCCTGATGGCCTATTTCGCCAGCAGCATCGCCGCATTCGCTTTCATTTTCTGAAGTTCAGCCCGCCGCTTCGCGTTCAGCCGCGATCAGCAGCTGGCCGAGCCATGCCGATACGGCGCACATTCCGGCGCTGAGCAGGACCTGGTCGACAATGCCAACGCCCGCAGCGCTGAGCCCAGCAGCCATCAGCGCGCCGATCACCATGGCGCCGGAATTGATGATATTGTTGGCGGCAATGGTCCGTGCGGCCTGTGCGGGATCGACCTTGGTGGTCAGGAAGGCGTAAAGCGGCACAACGAACATGCCGCCCGAAATCGCAATTGCGAGCAGCGAAAGCAGCAGGGGGATCGCCAGTGGCATGGCAATGAAATCATGGATATCCATGAGGTCTTGGACGTCGGAGACGTCCCACAACCTGCAGACCAGATAAAAGGTGCCGACGAAGACGCCCATCATGGTGACAGAAACCGGTGCAAACCGGGCAGAAACCTTGCCCTTGAGCAGGGCATTGATCGAAACCGATCCGATCGCGACGCCGACGGAGAAGATCACCAGGAACATGCTGGCGACTTCCTTGCTGGCGAGTAGCACGTTCTTGGCCAGCGGCGGAAACTGGATGAAAAGAACGGTACCAATAGTCCAGAAGAAACTTATCGCCAGGATCGCGAAATAGACTTCGCGGTGGTGCATCGTGTCGCGGATCAGCCTGATCGAGGACCGGATCAGGTGGTGGTCGATCGGCTGGGCCGCGATCTGGGGTGGTGCTGGGGGGACCTGTCGGCTGACCAGATAGCCGATCACCGCCGTGACAACGACGCCCACTGCGGCCCATTCGACCGGAATCCAGCCTGCCAGGATCGTACCGGTCAGGATGGCCAGGTATGTGCCGGCCTCGACCAGTCCGGTCCCTGCCAGTACTTCCCCCTTGTGGAGATGCTGCGGCAGGATGGCGTATTTGATCGGCCCGAAGAAGGTTGAGTGGACGCCCATCGCGAACAACGCCAGTAGCATCAGCGGGATCGCTACCGTGCCGGTCATCATCCGCTGCGACGCCATAACCAACCCGATCGCTCCGCACAGCATGATCATGATTTCACAGAACTTGACGGTGCGGATAATTGCCGCCTTGTCGCGCATATCGGCAAGTTGACCTGCTAATGCCGAGAGGATGAAGAACGGCAGGATGAACAGGCCGGAGGCAATCGCGCTGAACTTCGCTTCCTCCGCCTCGGAGTTGTAGACGCTGTAGACCACGAACAGCACCATTGCATTCTTGAACAAATTGTCGTTGAATGCATTGAGCAATTGCGTGACGAACAGCGGCAGGAAGCGTCGCTCGCGCAGGAGATGCGTGGATGTCGTCATGCGGTCCTTGTCGGCAGCCCCCTGATTATCCGTTCCGCCATAACGACGCCTACGCTGCGGACAAGAGCGCACAGGTGCTTTTGCACGACGTCAACAGCCGCTAAGACCGGCCACCATGTTGACCCTGCCCAACATTCTCACCCTTTCGCGGATATTCGCGGTGCCCCTGCTGGTCGGCCTGCTGTGGTGGCCGCAATGGGAGGCGGGTTACGGCATTGCCTTTGCGCTTTATTGCCTGATGGGCATTACCGACTATTTCGACGGCTACCTCGCCCGGGCCAATGGCGCGGTGTCGAGGCTCGGGATCTTCCTCGATCCGATCGCGGACAAGATCATGGTCGCAGCGGTGATCCTGGTGCTGACCGCGCAGGGCGTGCTGCGCGGACCTTATGTGGGCGACATGCATGTGGTTGCGGGGCTGGTGATCCTGCTGCGCGAGATCGCGGTGTCGGGCCTGCGCGAATTCCTGGGCGGCCTGCAGGTCTCGATACCGGTCAGCCGCCTCGCCAAGTGGAAGACGGCGTTGCAGTTCATCGCGCTCGGCGCGCTGATTCTGGGCCGGGCGACCCCGTGGTGGACTATGCCGTTCGGCGCGCTTTCCATCAATGTGCCGCACACGGTGGGCCTGACGACCCTGTGGGCGGCGGCGGCGCTGACCGTGATCACCGGTTGGGATTATCTGCGGGTCGGCCTGAAGCACATGGATTGAGGGGGGTAGCGAGTTTAACCCGCCCGCAATTCCTCCGCCAGCAGCCGGAACTCATCCCCGCGCGGCGAATTCTTGCGCCAGATCAGGGCGATCTCGCGGCTGGCGTTGTTCGATTTGAGCGGCCGGGCGACCACGTCGGTGTCGTGCAGGATGCCCGCCTCCAGCGCCATTTCCGGCAGCAGGGTCACGCCCAGGCCATTGTCGACCATCTGCACCAGCGTGTGCAGGCTGGTGCCGATCATCGTGGCGCTGGCGCGCATTTCCGGGCGGTTGCAGGCGGCCAGCGCGTGTTCCTTGAGGCAGTGGCCATCCTCCAGCAGCATCAGCCGGCCCTCGTCGATGGCGGATGGCAGCACCTCGGCGGGGGGATCGCGCGGATCGTCCTTGGGGAAGGCCACGAACAGCCGGTCGTCGGCGATATGCTCCTTCTCCACCTCGCCGCAGGGATAGGGGAGGGCCAGCAGCACGCAATCGGCCCGGCCGTGGTGGAGCGATTCCAGCGCCGCCGCCGTAGTCTCCTCGCGCAGGAACAGCTTGAGCGCAGGGCGTTCCCGGCGCAGGCGCGGCAGGATACGCGGCAAGAGGAACGGGGCGATGGTCGGGATCACGCTCATCCGCAGCTCGCCTGCCAGCGGCTGCCCGGCGGACTGGACCAGTTCGGACAATTCCTCCGCCTCGCGCAGCAGGCGATGGGCCTTGGCCACCACCGCATTGCCCAGCGGGGTGAAGCGCACCACCCGGCGGCTGCGTTCGACCAGCGTCACGCCCAGCAGCGATTCCAGTTCTCGCAGCCCCGCCGAAAGGGTTGACTGGGACACGAAGCAACTTTCCGCCGCGCGGCCGAAATGGCCATGTTCATGCAGCGCGACCAGATATTGCAGCTGCTTGATGGTGGGCAGGTAAGTGCTCATTCTTCGACGGTCGGCTCGGATATGTCGTCGATATGGGTCATTTTCATCTTGCCATCGACCACGGCGAAAGCGAGCTTGCCTTCGACCAGATCGAGCGCATCCTTGCCGAACACTTCGTAGCGCCAGCCTTCGAGGATCGACAGGCCCCTGACTCCGGCGGCGAGCGCTTCGAGATCGTCGGTGCGGCTCAGCAGTCGGGCGGCAACGTCGATTTCGCGGCTGCGGATCTTGAGCAGCAGCTTGAGCAGATCGGCCACCAGCGCGCCCTCCTTGCCGAGCGGCGCGCCGCGCGAGGTCTTCTTCGGCAATTCATCCGCCGGGAGCGGGATGGCCTTCTCGAGCACCGCCATCAGCCGCTTGCCAATGTCGTTTTCGCGCCAGGCGGCAGACAGGCCGCGCACCTTGGCAAGATCGGCCTGTTCCTTGGGCGGATGGCTGGCGATGTCGGCCAGGGTTTCATCGCGCATGATCCGTCCGCGCGGGATGTTCTTGTGCTGGGCTTCCTCCTCGCGCCAGGCGGCCATCGCCTTCAGCCGCCCCAGCACCTGCGGATTGCGCGACGGCGCCTTGATCCGGTGCCAGACTTCGGACGGATCGTTGCGATAGTTTTCCGGATCGGCGAGCTTTTCCATCTCGATGTCCAGCCACGCGCCGCGCCCGGTCTTGATCAGTTTCTTGAGGATCTTGGGAAAGATCGTGGACAGATGGGTGACATCGCCGATGGCATATTCGATCTGCCGTTCGGTCAGCGGGCGGCGCGACCAGTCGGTGAAGCGGGCGCCCTTGTCGACATCGAAGCCCAGCCAGCTTTCGACCAGATTGGCATAGCCGATCTGTTCCGACTGGCTGATCGCCATCATCGCGATCTGGGTGTCGAAGATCGGATGCGGGGTCTTGCCGGTGAGGTTGTAGATGATTTCCACATCCTGCCCACCGGCGTGGAAGACCTTGAGCACGTCTTCGTTGTTGGTCATCAGTTCGAGTACGGGGGAAAGGTCGATGCCCTGGGCCAGCGGATCGATCGCGGCCGCTTCCTTGTCGTCACCGATCTGGAGCAGGCACAGTTCCGGCCAATAGGTGTTCTCGCGCATGAATTCGGTATCGACCGAAACGAAGTCCGCCTTGGCCAGGCGGTTGCACAGCGCGGTGAGTTCCTCGGTGGTGGTAATCAGCGGGTGTATTTTCATCGGATCTTTTTCTGTATGGGTCCGTGCGGACCCGCGGCTTGACAAAAGGGCGGCCATCGCCTGTTAGCCGCGGTTCCTCCCCTGCCTGATTGATGGCCGATTGGAAAGAGTTTCGATGCATCCCTACCGCACTCACACCTGCGCCGCGCTGACCAGCGCCAATGTCGGCGAGACTGTCCGCCTGTCCGGCTGGGTGCACCGCAAGCGCGACCATGGCGGCGTGCTGTTCGTTGATCTGCGCGATCATTACGGCATCACCCAGATCGTGGCCGACAGCGACAGCCCCGCACTGGCGGTGCTGGAAGCACTGCGGGTGGAAAGCGTCGTCACCATCGATGGCGAGGTCAAGGCGCGCAATGCCTCGACCGTGAATCCCAACCTAGCCACCGGCGAGATCGAGGTGTTCGCCCGTTCGACCGAAGTCCGCTCGCGCGCGGATGAACTGCCGATGCCGGTATTCGGGGAACAGGAATATCCCGAGGAAATCCGCCTCAAGTACCGCTATCTCGATCTGCGGCGGGAAAGCGTGCACGCCAACATGATGCTGCGCAGCCGGGTGATCGCCAGCCTGCGCCAGCGGATGAACGCGCAGGGCTTCAACGAAATCCAGACTCCGATCCTGACTGCGAGCAGCCCTGAGGGTGCGCGCGACTATCTGGTGCCGAGCCGCGTCCATCCCGGCAAGTTCTATGCGCTGCCGCAGGCCCCGCAGATGTTCAAGCAGCTGCTGATGGTGGCGGGCTTCGACCGTTATTTCCAGATCGCCCCCTGCTTCCGCGACGAGGACGCGCGGGCAGACCGTTCGCCGGGCGAATTCTACCAGCTCGATTTCGAGATGAGCTTCTGCACGCAGGACGATGTCTTCAATGCGATCGAGCCGGTGCTGGCCGGCGTGTTCGAGGAATTTTCGGGCGGCAAGGCCGTGACCCCTGCGGGCCAGTTCCCGCGCATTCCCTATCGGGAATCGATGCTGAAATACGGCTCCGACAAGCCTGATCTCAGGAACCCGCTGGTCATTTCCGATGTTACTGGCCATTTCACCACCTCCGGCTTCGGCCTGTTCGAGAAGATCGTGGGCGGCGGCGGCAAGGTCCGCGCGATCCCCGCCCCGAACACGGCCGACAAGAGCCGCAAGTTCTTCGATGACATGAACGACTGGGCGCGGGCGGAAGGCCATGCCGGCCTTGGTTATATCACCCGCAAGGGCGGGGTGTTCGGTGGTCCGATCGCCAAGAACCATGGCGAGGAAGGGATGGCGAAGATCTATGCCGAGCTCGGCCTTGGCGATGATGACGGGCTGTTCTTCGCGGCTGGCAAGGAATTGCCGGCGGCCAAGCTGGCCGGTGCCGCGCGCACCCGCGTGGGCGAGGAACTGGGCCTGATCGAACAGGGCTGCTTCAAGTTCTGCTGGATCGTCGATTTCCCGATGTACGAATATGACGAGGACGCCAAGAAGGTCGATTTCAGCCATAACCCCTTCTCGATGCCGCAGGGCGAGATGGAAGCGCTGGAAACCAAGGACCCGCTCGATATCCTCGCCTGGCAGTACGATATCGTCTGCAACGGGGTGGAGCTGTCATCCGGCGCGATCCGCAACCACCGGCCCGACATCATGTACAAGGCGTTCGAGATCGCCGGTTACAGCCGTGAGGATGTCGACACCAATTTTGCCGGCATGATCAACGCCTTCAAGTTCGGCGCCCCGCCGCATGGCGGTTCGGCGCCGGGTGTGGACCGGATCGTGATGCTGCTGGCGGACGAGCCGAACATCCGCGAGGTGGTCGTATTCCCGATGAACCAGAAGGCCGAGGACCTGATGATGGGCGCACCCAGCCCGGTCAGCCAGAAGCAGCTGCGTGAGTTGAATATCCGGATCGTGGACGGCCCCAAGCCGTAAGGCCGGGGGTCGCCCTTTCCGGTTGGTCAGAGCACGAAGTCCGCGGCCAGCAGCGTTACGTTGCCATCAATCCGAATGGCGAAATCAGCTATCGTATCGCCGTTCTGGTCGGCAAACACATAGGTGTTGCCGCCGGACTGCATGTAACGCAATTCCCCGGCATTATGCGTGAACGCGTGGGTGCCGATGAAATCGAAGGACTGGTTTCCGGAAAAGGTGAAATCGGAATCGACAAGGGAGAGATCGATCCTGTCACCTTGGGCGATGCTGAAATCATAAATCCGGTCCGCCGTGGCCGCTGTCGCACCGCCAAAGTCGCCGTTCCCGAAGCGGAACCAGTCCACTCCGGCTCCGCCTTGCAGAAAATCGCGGCCTGCGCTGCCCACCAGCAGATCGCTGCCGGCTCCGCCTTCGAGCGAGTCGCTTCCGGCTCCACCCCACAGGGTGTCGTTACCGACGCCGCCCACCACCCGGTCGTTGCCACCATCGCCGAACAGCGTGTCGGCACCAAGCCCGCCCAGCAGGATGTCAGAGCCACCATTGCCATGGATCTGGTCGCTCTGGCGGGAGCCGAACAGGACATCGTCATAGGAGCTGCCGTTGCTGTTGAGCGCGGCGGGATTGGCGTAGATGAAATCGCTGGCAATCAGGTCACCCGGCGCAATGCCGTTCAAGGTCAGGACATGGTCATATCCTGCGTAATAGGCGTTCAGCGTGGCGTCGCCATAGCTGTCGGTTTGGAGCAGCGCCAGCACCTGGCTGAAATCGCTCACGCCCCAGCTCCTGAGGTCAACCTGATCGAAGCCGAGCTGGAAATCCTGAATCAGATCGTCTGACAGTCCTGAGTTATTGCGATAGCTGGCTACAAAATCGTCATAGCCGGCACCGCCCCACAGATCGTTCAGCCCTGTGCCGCCGACGAGGATGTCGTTGCCATTTCCACCGTAGAGATTGTCCGAACCACTTCCGCCATTGAGCCAATCGGATCCGCCGTAACCATAAAGGACATCGTTGCCGCCAAGCCCGTAAATGTCGTCGGCGTACGGTGTGCCGTCGATCGTTTCGGAATAGCTCGTTCCGTAGATGATGTTTGCCATGGGTCCGCTCCTTGTGTTTCGTAGGCCCAAGCTGGATGAGGCGCTCTGAACCCCTCGTGAAGGTGCATACGCGCCATCTCTGTCGCTCGGGCGGATGGGGCGGGCTTTACCGCGCGCAGGCAACCGCGCATCGCAAATCGCCTAAGCAGCGCGTGGATGGCGATCGTGCCAAGGCTAACAATCGGATACCCCAATTGTTCCGGGGCTGGCGGTCAGGCGGCGTTCCGCTTGCCGCGCGATGCCGCCAGTTCATCGGCGGGCCTGGCCTTGCCAAACAGGTAGCCTTGGCCCTGTGTGCAGCCTTCGCCGCGCAGATAGTCGCGAATCTCCTCGCATTCGATCCCTTCGGCGGTGACGGTCAGGCCAAGGCTCTGGCCAAGGCCGATGATCGCGCGCACTACCGCTCGCGAGTTCCCTTCCTGCTGCAGGTTAAGAATGAACGACTTGTCGATCTTGATCTTGGTGAAAGGGTAGCTGAGCAGGTAGCGCAGCGAACTGTAGCCCGTCCCGAAATCGTCCATGGAAATCCCTACGCCCAGCGAGCGAAGGCTGCGGATGATGGATGCGGTCTGGGGCCCCTTGTCCATCAGCACCGCTTCGGTGATCTCCAGCTCGAGCCGTTCCGGCGGCAGGCCGGAAGATGACAGGGCATGGATGACCGCGTTCATCACACTGCCGTTCCTGAACTGGAGCGGCGAGACATTGACCGACAGGCAGATGTTCTGGGGCCAGCTAAGGGCCTGCTTGCAAGCCGATTGGAGGACAAATTGTCCCACCATGTCGATCAGGCCCATTTCCTCTGCTAGCGGGATGAATATTTCGGGTGAAACCTCGCCACGGTCGGGATGGGTCCAGCGTAGTAGGGCTTCGTAGCCTTCGACCTCACCGGTCGCGAGATTGATCAGCGGCTGGTAATGAACCCTGAGATGGCCTTTGTAGACGGCCTCGCGGAAGTCGCTTTCCAGCATGGATCGCTCTTGCGCGGCAATGTCCATTGCCAGTTCGAACCGGCGCCACGATCCGCGCTTTTCGGCCTTGGCGGCATAGAGCGCGAGATCGGCATAGCGCAGCAGGGTCTCGGCATCGGTACTGTCGCTGGGCGAGTTCGCCAGGCCAACCGTTGCGCCGATATGCAGCGACTGGGTGCCGATGTAGAACGGGCTGGATAGGGTCGCGATAATTGACTTGGCGACCACTTCGACCTGTTCGGTGCTGGCATTGCGAAACAGGATCGCGAATTCGTCGCCGCCAATCCGGCACAGTAGCGCCCGGCCGGGGATGGACGCCAGCATTCGCCGCGCCGCTTCGGCCAGCAACGCATCGCCGACTAGATGGCCATAGGTATCGTTGACCGCTTTGAAATGGTCGAGATCGACCAGCGCAATGGTAATGCTGTCGTGCTTTCCGGCGTTCGCAAGGCGATCATGCAGCCATTCGCGGCAATGGGCGCGATTGGCAAGGCCGGTAAGCTCGTCATGCCGGGCCATATGGACCATACGGGCCTCTACCCGGCGGCGCTCGGTTACGTCGAAGATGGAGACAATTGTCGCCACTTCGCCCGCTAGCAACGATTGCCTGGTGAACAGTACCGACTCCAGGCGTGACCCGTCGCGCATCCGCTGCCGCCAGAAGCGATCCTTTTCAGAGCAGTTGGTCGCCAATACCACGCGGGCTTCCTCCCATTCATCGTCGGCAAACAATTGACTGGCGGCCAGCCCCTCGAATTCGCCTTTTTCGTAGCCGAAATGCTCCACTGCCGCGTCGTTGGCGGATCGGATCGTTTCGCTACGGGGATCGTAGACCAGCAGTGGTACAGGATTGCCCTCAAACAGCAGCCGGAAGGATTCTTCCCGATGCTTCATATCCGTAATATCGACCCGCAGGCCGATCGTCCCGCCATCATGGGTCTTGCGTTCCTCGATCATGATGCAGCGGCCGCTCGACAGCCATTGCTCGTGTCGAGTGCCCGGGTTCTCCATCAGCGACAGGCGATGATCCAGCCACTCGTCTGCCCGGCCCTCGGCTTCGGGATAGTCACCGCGCTGGATCCCGATACGCAGGGTGTCAGCGAGGCGGATCCCCGGCACAAGCAGATCGGCCGACTTCGCGTAGATTTCGGCATATCTCTGATTCCAAAGGATATAGCGCCCCTCGGGATCCAGGAAGACGATTCCCTCCGGCAGGACATCGATCGCCTCGCGCAGCCGACGCTCGGCAAGATCGGCCGCTTCCTTCGCCGCCTGGAGCGACTCAAGGGGCTGGGCATAGGCTTCGCCAGGCGCAATCGCACCCGATGATGCGGTGCCGGAATCTTCTCGAACCACTGCGAGCCTCCCATTCGTCGTAGGTATGGGATACGCCTGCGGAGTTAATTATTTGCTGCAGCGCAACATTGCGGGCCGCCGCCTGATCCCGGGCAGCCGAAAACGCCATGACATTATCGCGAAGCTGTAGCTTTGCCGCCTATCCCCTTGCCAGCGCGCGCGCCGTTCTCTAGGGGCTGGTTCCGAATGATTAACCGCATCCTTGAGAGGGATTTCCATGAGCGATACCGCTGACCGCGTTAAGAAGATCGTCGTTGAGCATCTGGGCGTCGAAGCCGACAAGGTGGCCCCCGATGCCAGCTTCATCGATGATCTGGGCGCCGACAGCCTCGACATCGTCGAGTTGGTGATGGCGTTCGAAGAAGAATTCGGCGTCGAAATCCCCGACGATGCGGCCGAGAAGATCGGCACCGTTGGCGATGCGATCAAGTTTATTGAAGAAAACAAGGGCTGATCGGCCCTTCGCCCCGCTGCGCTCCAGTCTGGTCATCGCCAGGCTGGTCGCGGCCCGCCAGGTCTTGGCCCGGTCGGACGTGCAAGGGGATCGACAGGCTCAGCCCGTTACAGGGCTGGGCCTTTCGTGATTTTGGAGAGTGAATATGCGTCGTGTGGTCGTAACCGGTCTTGGCCTCGTCACTCCGCTCGGCAGCGATGTCGAAACGGTCTGGTCCAACATTCTCGCCAGCAAGAGCGGGGCGGGGCCGATCACCCGCTTCGACGCCTCCGACCAGAAGTGCCGGATCGCCTGCGAGGTGAAGCCGAAGGACCATGAATACGGCTTCGATCCCGACAAGCGGGTCGATAGCAAGATCCAGCGCCAGGTCGATCCGTTCATCATCTATGGCATCGATGCAGCTGGACAGGCGATCGAGGATGCCGGGCTGACCGAGATGGACGATGCCATGCGGCTTCGCGCCGGTTGCTCGATCGGCTCGGGTATCGGTGGCCTGCCCGGGATCGAGAAGGAAGCACTAGTCCTGCACGAAAAGGGCCCGGGCCGCGTTTCGCCGCATTTCGTCCATGGCCGGTTGATCAACCTCATTTCCGGTCAGGTCTCGATCAAGCATGGCTTGATGGGGCCGAACCACGCGGTTGTCACAGCCTGTTCGACCGGTGCCCATTCGATCGGCGATGCCGCCCGGATGATTCGGGATGATGATGCCGACATCATGCTGGCTGGCGGCGCGGAAGGCACGGTCTGCCCGCTCGGCGTGGCCGGCTTTGCCCAGGCTCGTGCTCTCTCCACCAATTTCAACGATCAACCGGAACGGGCCAGCCGCCCTTACGACATCGACCGCGACGGTTTCGTGATGGGCGAGGGTGCGGGCGTGGTGGTGCTGGAAGAATATGAGCACGCCAAGCGGCGCGGCGCAAAGATCTATGCCGAACTCGTCGGCTATGGTCTGTCGGGCGATGCTTATCATGTCACTGCGCCGCATCCGGAAGGATCGGGGGCCTATCGCTCGATGGAAATGGCGCTGCGCAAGGCCGGAATGACCCCTGCTGACATCGACTATATCAACGCCCACGGCACTTCGACCCCGCTGGGTGACGAGCTGGAACTTGGCGCGGTCCGCCGCCTGTTCGGCGATGCCATTTCCGGCGTTTCGATGAGCTCGACCAAGTCGGCGATCGGCCATTTGCTGGGCGGCGCGGGCGCGGTCGAGGCGATTTTCTGCATCCTCGCTCTGCGCGACCAGATTGCGCCGCCGACTCTCAACCTCGACAATCCGAGCGAAAGCTGTGCGGGCGTCGATCTGGTGCCACATGTCGCCAGGAAGCGCGAAATCCGCGCAGTGCTGAACAACAGCTTCGGCTTCGGCGGAACCAATGCCAGCCTGGTGATGAAGCGGGCCGACTGAGATGCTGCGGCGCGGCTGGCTGTTTCTGCTGGCGGCCGGGCTTGCCGCGATCGCCTTCGTCGCGCTGTTCGCGTCCAGCTGGTACGGCTCCGGCCCACTTGAAAATGGTCGCGCCTTCGTGGTGCCGGCGGGTTCGACCCTCGCCAGCGTTTCGCGCAAGCTTGAAAAGGAGGGCGCGATCCGCTCGGCCGACAGCTTCCGGCTGCGGGCGAGGATATTCGGCGGCAGCACCCCGATCAAGGCGGGCGAATTCATGCTTCCCGCCGGGGCGAGCGGTTCGGAAATCCTCGGGATATTGCAGGGAAGCGGGGTGATCCGTCGCCATGTCACCATCCCTGAAGGTCTGCCTTCAATCATGGTGCGCGAACGGTTGATGACCCAGCCACTGTTGAGCGGCGATGTGGCGGTGCCGCCCGAGGGCTCGCTCCTGCCCGATACCTATGATTTCGAGCGCGGCGAGACGCGCGCGGCGGTGCTTCAGCGAATGCAGGAGGCTATGAAGCGCACGCTGGCCGAGCTATGGCCGAAGCGTAGCTCCAGCACGGTGGTGAAGACCCCCCGCGAAGCGCTGGTCCTCGCCTCGATCGTGGAGAAGGAAACCGGCAAGCCTTCCGAGCGCCGCATGGTGGCGGGGCTTTATTCCAACCGCCTGCGCAAGGGCATGCTGCTGCAGGCCGATCCGACGATCATCTATCCGATCACCAAGGGCAAGCCACTCGGCCGACGCATCCGCCAGTCGGAGATTTCGGCGGTCAACGGCTATAACACCTACACCATGACCGGCCTGCCGGTCGGTCCGATCACCAATCCGGGCCGGGAATCGATTGCGGCGGTCCTCAATCCGGCCTGGACCGACGCGCTTTACATGGTTGCAGACGGGAAGGGCGGGCACGTTTTCGCCGCCACGCTGGAAGAGCATAATGCCAATGTCGAAAAGTGGTTTGCCATCCGCCGGTCCAGAGGCGAGCTCTGACAGGCCGACGCGGTCGGCCCCCTTTATCGTCACGGCCGAACTGCCGCCCGATCTATTTGCCTTGGCCAACCGTCTGCGTCAGCAGCATTACCCGTCGGAACGCAACAGGCTGGCGGCCCATGTCACCCTGTTTCATGCCTTCGCCCCCTCGCTGCGTGAGGAGTTGCGCGGGGTCCTGTCCCGGATCGCATCTCGCCATGCGCCGCCTGTTGCCCGGGTCGATGGCCTGATGTCGTTGGGCAAGGGCACAGCGCTGGCCATTGCCAGCCCGTCGATGCTGGCGATCCGGGCGCAGATTGCCGATCATTTTCACGGCGCGCTGACCGCGCAGGACCGCCACCCGCCGCGCCTGCACATCACCATCCAGAACAAGGTCACGGCGCAGGCGGCGAGGGAGCTACAGGCGCAACTCACGCCCGGCCTCGAACAGCGGGCTTTCGCCTTCGCCGGACTGGGCCTGCATCTCTATCGCGAGACCCATTGGGATGCAGTGGGGCAATGGTCGTTCCGGGGCAAAGAGGGTGGTTGACCACATCGCCGCCGCGCCCTAAGAGCCGCGCCTGCACCGGGGCCAGACACCCCCTGCAGCCCCTTGGGGCGGAGTAGCTCAGCCGGTTAGAGCAGCGGAATCATAATCCGCGTGTCGGGGGTTCGAGTCCCTCCTCCGCTACCATTTAAAATACTGAAATAAATTGATAGTTTTTCATCGCGGGGCGAATGGTGTGCGCCTGCCGTGTTGCATCTTGTTGCGCGGTTTTCTGCCAATTTCCGTGCTGTCCACTGGTGTCGCGGCGCGTCCATGCAACATGATTGCAACATGATCTGGCCGAAGTTTCGGCCCTGGCACTCGATTGTCGATCTTGACGCCCAGCCGAGCGGGATGACCGGAAAATCAAACTTCCCAGATGATTTAGGAAAATCTTGGCGGCGGGTGGCAGGCGGTCTAAGCCTTGGCTGGAGCAAGAGGGGCACCATGCGACAGTCAGGTAATTCTGGAATTCATGCTGACTTATCCCGGCCTGTTCACGTCCGGCGCGCTGTTTACGCAAGATTATCTGGCGGACGGCATTCGTGCTTCCGCCCAATACCAGGCGGCGGATGTCAAAGCGGCGCGCGCGGCGATTGAAGCTATGGGCGGACGCTGGCGCGGGTGAGCGTCAATGGGCAGGATGTCTGGCAATATCTGGTGAGACTTGGGCTGGCGCGCGCCTGACGATAATTGAGCTGCCCGGCGGTCAGAAAGGTGCGTCGCTTACAAGGGCGCTGGACAAATTCCAGTTTGAATAATCGTCCGCTATCGGAGCCCTTCGGGGGCGATTAAACGGCGGGAATGTTGTGGGTAACGGACACGCACATACCCGTCACAGTACGAAGTCGGCGGCTGCAAGCGTTATTGCGCCTGTAAGCACCAACATGAAGTCTGCGGTGCCGTCTCCGTTGGTATCACCCTGAACAAAAGTATTGCCGCTGATCTGCTGATAGCGCAGCTCGCCTGCATGATGCCCGAAGGCTGCGGTGCCAATGAAGCTGAAGGCCTGATCTGCTGCAACACTGCTATTGGCATCGATGCCCTGTAGATAGATCTTATCACCAGCAGCATCCGAGAAGTCGAGAATGCGGTCAGCGGTCGCGGCAGTAGCGCCGCCCATATCGCCAGCGCCAAACATGAACTTGTCCGCACCAATGCCGCCTGTCGTCAGATCGCGGCCAGCACCACCGATAAGAGTATCATCGCCAGCCCCCCCGCTGAGCGTGTCACTGCCAAGGCCACCGCTGAGCGTATTGGCGCCTGTGTTGCCGGTGAGGGTGTTGGCCAGATCGTTGCCAGTGCCAGCAATCGCACCCGCTCCGGTCAGAGTGAGGTTCTCGACGAATTTGACCCCATTGTTGACGGCCAGGCTGAAGTTCACACTGCTGCTGACACCATCGATACCGCCAGCATCGGTTGTGTCGCTGCCGAGGCTGGTTACGGTCTCAAACACCCGGTCGAGTACGCTGTCGACAATATAGCTGTCATTACCAGCCCCACCCAGCATGCTGTCGCCACCAGCCCCGCCATTGAGGATATCATTGCCTGAGCCACCATCGAGACGATCGTTGCCGACTCCGCCATACAGTGCATCTGCCCCACCCGATCCGATCAGCGTGTCATTGCCCAGACCCCCGGTTAGACGGTTGGCCAGGGCATTACCCGTAAGCTGGTCAGCAAAGCCACTGCCTATCAGATTCTCAATCCCCGTCAGCGTGTCAGTGCCGGCACCAATCGTATCCTGGGCGCCTGTAATTGACAGGCTAACTGTGACTCCTCCCGAAGCACTCACATAGGAGGCAGTATCGGAGCCGAGCACCCCTGCCAGCGTATCATTGCCTGCAGCGCCGATCAGTGTGTCATCACCATCGCCGCCCGTGATGGTGTCATTGCCATCACCGCCCGAGATAGTATCCGCCCCACTGCCTCCCTTGATGGTATCATTGCCAGTGTTGCCGGTAATGGTCAGCACCTCGGTCTGAACCGAGAAGTCATAGGCAGCATTGCCCGTGTTGGTGATCTGGACACTCTCCACATTCACCAGATCGGCGTTCAGCAAATTGACGGCCGAGACCGCCGCCGCAAAGCGCACGGTATCGGTATCGGCACCACCGTCAATCAGCGTGTCGGTGGCCTCGGCCACCAGGATGTCGTTGCCGAAACCACCGGTCAGCGTATCCGTGCCGGTGCCACCGGTGATGGTATCCGCGCCGCTGCCACCCTTGATGGTGTCATTACCGGTGTTGCCGGTGATGGTCAGCACCTCGGTCTGAACCGAGAAGTCATAGGCAGCATTGCCCGTGTTGGTGATCTGGACACTCTCCACATTCACCAGATCGGCGTTCAGCAAATTGACGGCCGAGACCGCCGCCGCAAAGCGCACGATGTCACCTGTACCAGCGCCGCCATCAATCAGCGTGTCGGTCGCCTCGGCCACAAGGATGTCATTGCCTAGGCCGCCGTTCAGCGTGTCGTTACCACCCATGCCCTCAAGCAGGTTTGCCTGACCATTGCCGGTGATCGTGTCATCGAAGCTGCCAGCGGTTACGTTTTCGATACCGATCAGGGTATCGGCGCCGATGTCGGCCGCATCACCGCCTGTGGTAGAGGTCGCGCCACCCGTAGCAAGGTTGACCGTAATCCCGGCATTCGCGCTGGTGTACTTGACTGTGTCGACACCCGCACCGCCATTGTAGCTGTCATTGCCAGCCCCATTTCCGCCCACGATCAGGTCGTTACCAGTGCCGGCATCCACCGTGTCGCTGCCGTCTCCACTGATCAACTCGTCTGCACCACCGCCGCCTGAGATGGTGTCGTCTTCGGCGGTGCCTGTGATCGTGTCATTGCCGCTGTTGCCGGTGATGGTCAGCGCCTCGCTCTGAACCGAGAAGTCATAGGCGGCATTGCCCGTGTTGGTGATCTCGACACTCTCCACATTCACCAGATCGGCATCCAGAAGATTGGCGGCCGAGACCGTCGCTGCAAAGCGCACGATGTCAGCTGTTCCAGCGCCGCCATCAATCAGCGTGTCCGTGGCCTCGGCCACCAGGATGTCGTTGCCGGAACCACCGGTCAGCGTATCCGTGCCGGTACCACCGGTGATGGTATCCGCGCCGCTGCCACCCTTGATGGTATCATTGCCAGTGTTGCCGGTGATGGTCAGCACCTCGGTCTGAACCGAGAAATCATAGGCAGCATTGCCCGTGTTGGTGATCTGGACACTCTCAACGTTCACCAAATCGGCATCCATTAGATCGGCGGCCGTCACTGTTGCTGCAAAGCGCACGGTATCGGTATCGGCACCACCGTCAATC